>JBAUTX010000392.1:0-6737 GCA_049582405.1 Occallatibacter sp.
AAACAGCAGGTAGGCAAAATCAACTCCTGCGGCTGGTCCAATCCCGTGGAATCCCCAGTGCCTTGCATTGATGTCCAGCAGCTTGTACTGCCCGTCTCTCGGATCGCGCTTGAACTCGACTTCTACAACTCCTTCATACCGAATGTGCTCCAGGAATCGTTCTGCGAGTCGCTCAATTTCTGGTAGCGTCACGGTCTGGACGTAGCTAGCTGCCCGGCCGAACTCCCGGGGCCGCTGGCGCGCGCGCTGGGCAGTAAGCGTACTGTGTGGCATTCCCCCCTTGACGAAGGCACAATAGGAGAATTGCTCCGTACACCCTCCTGGAATGATCTCCTGCAGGAGGATTTCTTCTGGCCGAATCAGGGCCAACGCCTTCTTGTAGAGGGAGCGGAGACTCTCCGGGGTATCCGCTCGCCAAGCCTTGGCCCCCGTCGCGTAGAAGAAATGCTCTTTCACTGCTGGCTTGACCGCCAGGGGCAAGTAAGCGGAGAGAGATGCCAAGTCATCCTCACTGCGCGGGCTAAAAGTTCTTGGACATGGAATCCCAAGACAATCCGCCAGTTCGTAGGTCAACTTCTTGTCCCAGGCCCAACGGATGCTCTCCCACTCTCCCGTCGTGAGCCTGAAGAGGGCTGACAGTTCCTCCCTGTGATGTGAGAAGGCAGCGACCGTCTCGTCGCGTGTCGGGATGAGGACCCAGCCTCGCAAGTTGAACTTGCGCCCCGCCTCCAGGACGGCATCGACCGTCTTGCGTGGATCCAACAGATTCTCTACCCGGATCACACGCTGCACATACTTTGAAAACGAGGATATGCAATAGCCGTCATCGAGGACGACTACGGGATAGCCGCGTCTGCCGAGGCTTCTTGCAATGGCGAGTCCCGGATGATCGCCGCCCACCACCAGTGCACCTACGCTCCCCGTCGCGAGGTCGCACCCTTGCACTTGAGCCGGGGCATCGCATTCTCGCGTTAGAACAGGCGTGGTCATGGGATTAATGAGCAGGGTGGCCGTTGCGTTGAGCGCGGACAAATGATGTCAACTCGCGCGAGGTGAACTCCGTTCCCGCCACAAAGTAGAGCAGCGGGCCAAAGGTGCGCGCAGCCGCGGCCCCGATGAAGTGCAAACCTGGCACAGAGGAGCTGAAACCAGCCCTCACGTCCGGATAGCCGTCGAGAAGCCGAATCTGCGCCAGGAGCGAGTCGTCCAGAAATTTGTACTGTGACAGGTCCGCCTGATAGCCGGTACCGAGCAGCACGTGGTCCACTTCTCGCTTTGTGCCGTCATCCAGGGTAAGTTCCACTTGACCGCGTACCTCAGTCGCTTCGGTCACGCATCGTCCCGTCGTAATGGGGACACCTGCGAGCCGCGGGATAAGCCACGGGGCTCCAGCCGGTTTGACCGCTCGGATACGGATTCGGTCGCGCAAGGGCAGGGGAATTCTTCGCACCAGATTCGGGTAAGCCACCAGGCGACTGATGCCAATCGGCCCTACATCATGCTTTGAATAGAGCATTTTTGAGATCGGTCCCAATTCGTGAAGCCGCTTGTGCATCCCAATCCACCGGAGTTGAGCCGCTCTGGCAACAACCTCCACCTCGATGCCTGCCTCATGCAGGAGAGCCGCTGATTCCAAGGCGCTCTGGCCGGCGCCAATCACGGCCACCCGCTTGCCTAGCGTATTCAACCCCCGGCCGTCGTAGCAATGGGAGACCAAGTCTTCGCGGAGGTGGTTGAAGGGATGGGGCGTCTTCTTGAACGAACCGATTCCGGCAGCGACAACGACCCGCGCTGAGGAGAACTGCGATCCGTCCTCAAGCGTGACACGGAAGTGTCCGTTCTCACGCGCAAGTTTGGTCAC
Organism: Occallatibacter sp.; assembly: GCA_049582405.1. GTDB lineage: Bacteria > Acidobacteriota > Terriglobia > Terriglobales > Acidobacteriaceae > Telmatobacter. The sequence goes on from JBAUTX010000392.1 coordinate 1,862, forward strand.
ACTGCGCCGGTCCAGATGGGAGCTGACGTGCGATTCAAACCACTTCCCATAGCTCACGAATGTCTCGCGTGACACGCGCTTTTCGGGGGGCATGTTGTTAGCGGTTTCGTAAGCGTCCAGGGTGAAGCGCGCCTGGGGATCCGATATGGTGGATGCTTCGCGTGGAGAGCGCAGAATCATGCCCGGAGGAAGATTCCGGTCCCAGAATGCCATGGGCTGCCCATGGACCCGAGGTTCGATCCCCGCGTCGATAAGATGCGATGCAGCAGACAGACCGTAAGGGCCCGCTCCCACGATCGTCAATTCAGAATCAACCGACCCGCGGCTCATGGGGAATTTGTAGCCTCTCAATGCGTTTCGGCAATTCCGCTGCCGAAGGGGAACTTAAAGTACGCACCGGAAAGACCTGCTCGCACCCAAGGTCAATTTTTCAGTGCCGTACTTCGCAGTATAGCGAACTCTTGAAAATACCTGCTCTGGATCGTATACAACTTTCGATTCATTCACATGAGCAAAACAAGACAGTGTATGTTGAATATTGGGTACCCTTTCTCGAAGTCCTCAGTTGATCTGGAAGCGTGCAATGGCACCCGCACGGAAAGTGCCTGCCAATGAGCAGACGTCTGGGAACTCTTAGTTGTGCCCAGTTCAACTCCCAAATGTGCACCACAGTCATGCCCGATGGCAGGAGGGAGCAAGGGGCTGGAGCGCAGTCGGCAAAGTGTTGCAAGCTATTGGTGAGAGTATGAAAGAATTAGAGGCTTCAGAGCTGCAAGTTCGCGCGATCATTGCGTCATCCATCGACACGAAGCGGACACTGCTGGAGGATGCCAACATCCTTGGAACCATTGCAAGAATGGCAGATCTGCTCATTCAAGCCTTCTTGCAAGGGAACAAGCTCATTCTGTTTGGAAATGGAGGGAGCGCCGCAGATGCGCAGCACATCGCCGCCGAATTCGTCGGTCGCTTTGCTTTTGACCGGCCAGCATTGCCTGCCATGGCCCTGTCCGTGAATTCATCGGCGGTAACCGCCATCGGGAATGACTACGGGTTCGACCGCGTCTTCGCCCGCCAGCTCGAGGCTTTCGGACGTGCAGGCGATGTTGCCATCGGCATTTCAACCAGCGGCAACTCGCCCAACGTCCTGGAGGGGATCGCGACGGCAAAGGCCATGGGAATCCGCACTATGGCGCTCACCGGCCAGATGGGTGGTCAGCTTCGTACCGCCGCAGAGTTCTGCATCTGTGCGCCATCGGATGCGACGCCCCGCATTCAGGAGTGCCACATCCTCATTGGCCACATTATCTCGGAGTTAGCCGAAGAAGCGCTATTCGCCAAAGAGCACAAGCCAAGCGGGTCCTGAACGACCCGCTTGCTGCGGTCAGCATCCATGTCCTCTATGGAATCGTGGCCACGGTCGTGTTGGAAGGACTGCTTTGCACACCGGACGAGTCCACGCTCTCCACGTAATAGTCGTACGTTTGCCCGCTCTGCACGGTGCTGTCTACATAGGTCGTCTGAGTGACTTCGCTCGAATTCAGCTGCTGGTAGCTCGTGCTGCCGCCAGGAGCGCGGTAGACGTTATAGCCAACCACTGGCACCGGCGAGCTGCTCGGCGCGGCCCAGGTCAGAGTGACACTGTGCGATGCCGTCTGGCCAGTGCCGCTGAGCGCAATCAGCACCGATGTAGAAGTCGACGAGTTGCTGGTGATCGTGAGTTGGCCGGTTGCGGAACCAGCGGTCGTCGGGTCGAACTGTACGCTGAGTGTGGTGCTTTGTCCAGGATTCAGCGTGGTCGGAAAAGTTGCTCCTGTGAGAGAGAATCCTGTTCCGGTTACAGTCGCTCCGCTCACGGTTACTGCCTGAGTGCCAGTCGAACTCAGTGTTACCGATTGGGTTGACGGCGTATTCAGATTGATGCTGCCAAAGCTGATGCTGGTTGCATTGACGCTCAGAATCGGCGCGGCCGCATTCAGCTGCAAGGTTATGCTTTGAGTGATCCCACCCGCAGAAGCCTGCAGGGTGACGGTTTGTGCCGTGGCGACAGAGGTTGCGCTGGCAGTAAACGTTGCCGATGTGGCATTAGCTGGAACCACTAAAGAAGCTGGCACGCTCACGGATGTACTGCTGCTCGCCACGCTCACCGCAAACCCGGTGCTGGGCGCTGGCGCATTCAGCCTGACCGTGCAGGTGTCACTGCTTGTCCCCGTCAAGGTGGTATTCGCACATACGAAGCTGCTGAGCGTTGTCGTCACTGCGGCATTCAGTTGCAGAGCAATGCTTTTAGTGACGCCACCCGCAGAAGCCTGCAGGGTGACCGTCTGCGCAGTGGTCACCGCAGAGGCGCTGGCCGTAAATGTTGCCGAAGACGCATTGGCTGGAACCACAACGGAAGCCGGGACATTCACGGATGCGCTGCTGCTCGCCAGGCTCACAGCAAATCCAGTGCTCGGTGCGGGTCCGTTCAAACCGACCGTGCAAGTGTCGCTGGTCGTTCCAGTCAAGCTAGTGCTCGCGCACGTGAAGCTGCTCAGCGCGGTGGTCACAGTGGGCGAGACTCCCGCACCGCTCAACGCAATCAGCGTGCTTGCGCCGGTCGAGGAGTTGCTGGCAATGGATACCTGGCCGGTCACCGAACCGGTGACCGTAGGATCGAATTGGATGTTCAGGGTGGCAGTCTGACCAGGATTGAGAGTGAGTGGCAGCGTGGTGCCGGTCGAGGAGAAGCCAGCTCCACTCACCGTGATGCCACTGATTGTCACCGCCTGGCTGCCCGTGGACGACAGCGTGACCGACTGCGAGAGTGCGGTGTTGATCGTCACGTTGCCAAAGCTGAGGCTTGTGGGACTGACGCCTAGGGTACTGGTGAGTGTACTGGTCGCAGCTGGCCCCAATTGGATTGCAAAGCTTGCCGATGTGCCGTTGATAGAAGCCTGCAGAGTGGCTGTTTGTGCCGAGGACGCGGCCGCAACTGTGGCCGTAAAGGGGGCACTCGTAGTGCCGGTTGTCACCTTGACTGAACTGGGCACGGTGACCGCGGAATTATTGCTTGCGATGCCCACGGACACGCCACCGGGAGGAGCTGGTGCATTCAGCGTCACGGTGCAGCTATCCGTCCCCGAAGAGGTAAACGATGCGGTTGTACAACTCAGGCTGGATAGAGTGAGCGCGGCCGCAGCGGCTGTCTTGCCCGAGCCCTTCAGGGAGATCGTTGTACTACCTTGAGTCGAAGACCCGGATGCGCTCTGTACCTGCGCGCTGGCCTGGGTCGAAGACCCGGATGAAATCATTACCTGCGCACTCAGGTCACCCGCATTGGCAGGTTGAAAAACGATGTGGAGGTTCAGCGATCCGCCTGCCTGTAACGTAAGGGGCAACGTCAGGTGGTCCGTAATTTTGAAGGAGGGGTCTGTCACATCGACCGCGGAAATGACGATCGGCTGCTGGGTTGAGTTGATGACCGATACAGACTGGCTGGCAGACTGACCCACTGTCAGGGTGCCATAGGTGAGGGAACTCGGCGAAGCAACCAGGCCTGCACTGCTGGTGCCGGCAGATTGGTTCAGGACGAGGCCCCCGCCGCACCCGCTCAGTGTGAGCAGCGGAAAAGCCGCAAGAATGAAGAATGAAAGCCATTGCAACGGAGATGCGTTGCGGAGCTGCAGCCTGAAATTTTGCCGTCCTGGAGCATTGCTCCCGTGTGCGACCTCTACGCAAGCGCCAAGTGCTTGCGAAATCATATCGTTCCCACTAAAAGGTTGGGCCATACGTCTTGTTCTCCACTTCACTTACCCTGCGCACCGGTGGTACGGTCATAGCCGCCTGGCCCAGCCTTTGAAGTCAGTTCACCTCTTGCAGGCGGTTCGCATCGGTAAAGTACAGATTACGTCAGTCACCACAAGTAACTCAACTTCTAGGGTAGAAATATCCATATTTTTCTTGTATATACGGATTTTCTCCCCTTGGAATCACCGTGGAGATTGGTCAAAGTCTACGGACCCATACCCCTAAAGTGCAATCGAATTAGCTAAAAAGTAACAGAAGTACTAATTACCTTAGTGCTCAGCGTGCCTTTGCGGTTCGCGTGCATGCGGAGTATTGGAAGGGGGCATGTGCGCCATCCAAAGCGTATTGGGCATCCCCCGGCTGTCGGGCCAAGGCAGACGGAAATAGGAGCAGAATCGACACGCCTCGGTCTGCCGATTGTCCACCGGGCACTGGGCCGGGCCCAGTCGGAGATATTCAAGTGGCTCTAACGTGCAGAGCGGTCGACGAGGAGGCGAAATGGCCGGATCAGCACATGCATCCAGCGGAGGGAGCGTGGCAAAGGGAAGAACTCCTGGTCGCGAGGGGTGGGTCGCAGGACCGCGATGGAAAGAACGAAGCGCAGCAAGTCAGGCCGGTCAAGCAGACGGACATGGTAAGGAATGGAGCCTGCTTGCTGCAATCCGGTTTGCTCCGACAGATTACACATCATCGCATTAGCCAGCGGCTGCACGGACGGGAACGAGTCGAACTCTCCTACAATCTCACTCGGAATGCCAACGCCAGCGACATCCCGTGCCAAGAGCATGCCCAGAGCAAAGGCCTTGCGCAACGCTGCTTCCTTGGCCTCCGCCCTGATCCTGACCCGGTCCAAGTGAGTCGAGCTGCGGAACAACTGTGCCACGTCACATATCCAAGTCAAGCGCGACCACCTGTGCTTGCATCCATGCATGCAGAGCAGGAGCAGGGTCGCTTCTGCGTCGGGAGACTCAATCTCCTTGCCCGCAAGCTGCACGGATTGTCGATGACTTCCAATCCAGTCAAGTCCGATGGAACGGGAATACTTGGGATGCACGAAATCCAGCCTCCAGCGAAGCTCCAGGATCATGCC
>JBAUTX010000393.1:0-9000 GCA_049582405.1 Occallatibacter sp.
GACGGGGATTGCGGTGGAGGCGCGCGATCCGCGGACGGGCGAGGCACTCGGGCTGCTGGTGCGGGACCGGTCGTCGATGGCGGCGCGGGGCGTGGCGACGACGGGCGGCGTGATTGACGCGGGCTATCGCGGCGAGATTCTGGTGCTGATGACGAACCTGGGCACGGCGGCGGTGGAGCTGCAGGCGGGCGAGAAGATCGCGCAGATGATTCCGGTGCCGGTGCGGACGGGCGCGGTGGAAGTGGTGGAGGTGCTGGAGGAATCGGCGCGGGCAGCGAAGGGGTTTGGCAGCACGGGGCGGTGAAGCTCGTTGCGCGTCAGGCTTTGCGCAGACAGAGGAAATTGGCAATCTTGTAGATTTCGAGGTCGGGCGTGTACTGGCGGATGGGGGCGAGACCGCGGCGCAGGATGCGGTGGAGGGTGTACCGCGGCGAAAGCAGCTCCCAGAGATCGACGAAGTGGTAGGGCGTGCGCAGGAAGGTCTCGCCGAATTCGAATTGGATGGCGGCGATGCGGCCGCTTTCGATCATGCGGGAGGCGCCGCGCAGCACGTCCATTTCGTAGCCTTCGGTGTCGATCTTGAGCGGGTCAATGCGCTCGATTGCGGAGTCTTCGCAGAGTTTGTCGATGGTGGTGACCTGAACGGCTTCAGAGCGGTTTTGACGGGATAGGGTGTTTCGGTTGAAGGAGGCGGTGGTTTCTCCATCGCTGCCGAAGTAGAGGTCGAGTGAGCCGGGCACGCTGCCGACGGCGGCCTGGACGAGGTGGACGCGGGCGTGGTTGCCGAAGCGACGGTGGAGAAGCTGGAATGCGGCGGTTTGTGGTTCAAAAGCATAGGCGGTGAGCTCCCTGCCGAGCAGGTCGAGGGCACAAGAAAGGTAGTCGCCTTCGCTGGCGCCGATGTCGAAGAGGATGAAGGGAAGCGAGGCTGCCCGTCCTTTTGCAACAAACCGCAGGGCTTCGAGCTCGCCGCTGGATGAGACGGACTGGCCGCCGCCGTAGTTGAGGCCGGCATGGCAGAGCTTGAGCAGGCGAAGAAGAAGTGGCTGCGCGGCAGGCCGTGCAAGGAGATTGCGGATTGCCTCTCTCAAAAGCGCTCCAGCTCGCGGAAGCAAGCTCCAATGTGTCTGATTGTATTGCGCCGTAACGAGATCGCGTTGTCTTTGACGGGCGCGAGGATTGCGCAGAGGATTCCGGTGCTGGTGCGGTGGAAGTGGTGGAAGCGCTGGAGGAGTCGGCGCGGGCGGCGCAGGGGTTTGGCAGCGCAGGGCTGTGAGCCGGGACGAAGGCCCGGCGTTCACTGGCCGGGAGAGCGCCGAGTTTCGGAGGAGTTACAAACCCAGCTTATTGGAAATGCGCTCCCAGACGGTGAGCCGGATGGGGCAGGAGAGATAGATTGCGCGGTTTGTGGCCATGAGGATCTGGATGGCTTCAAACTCGGGATCGCCTTCGCAGAATCCGCCACCAGCATGGACATATTCGTCGACAAGGTATTCGATGGCGTGGCCGAGGATCTCGAGTGCCCGGCCCGCTTCATAGGAAACAACGCGGGGCCGCGCGTCGGCAATGGCGGTGGCAGTGGGGCGGATGGTGGGATGGAGATGATCCAAAGCAGCGTCTACCCCCCGGTTCAGCAGGATGCGATGAAAGCCGCCAATCTGATCCGCACGTACCATGACCATGTGTGCTCCAAAGAAAGATCGGAGACATCTGACTTCTATGATGCACAAATTGTGACGGAAGAAACCAAATCATTGGTAACTATCGGGAGGATTTAGACTTATAACTTGTTACCGATGTGACTTATCGGCGAGTTACCATAACCGAAGGTTACGTCTTTATGGGAGGGAATCTTTAAGGAAAGCGCATGCGGGCTCTGCGCGAAGAGAAGGAAAGCAGAGAGGCTTTGCAAGGAGGGTTCCCGGGTCCATGAAATGAGACCGGGAACCCTTTTGCTTTGGCCGGGCTACTTGCCGAGGCCGTCGTGCTGGTGGTAGTTGGGGTAGGGCGGGATGGGGATCTCGGGTACGGGGTGCTGCTTGAGTTCGTCGAGGACGGTCTTGACTCCGGTTTCGAGCTGGAGGTCGTGGCCGGCGGCGACGTCTTTGGGCAGGAGATCGACGGTGATGTCCGGCGGGATGCCGTGGTTTTCGACCTCCCATTGCCCGTGGATGCCGTAGATGGCGTAGCGCGGGGCCATGACGTAGCCGCCGTCCATGAGCGGCGGATAGCCGCCGATGCCGACGAGGCCACCCCAGGTACGGGTGCCGATGAGCTGGCCGATGCCGGCTTTGCGGAAGTACCAGGGCATGGCATCGCCGCCGGAGCCGGAGTTCTGGTTGATGAGCATGACCTTGGGGCCGAAGATGGCGCCGACTGGGTCATGGATGGGCTTGCCGTCGCGCTCGATGGCGCCGGAGAGCGGGAAGCGCCTGAGGACGTCGACGATGTAGTCGGCGATGTCGCCGCCCTCGTTCCAGCGCTCGTCGAGGACGAGAGCCTGCTTGTCGAGCTGTGCGTAGAAGTAGCGGTTGAAGCTGTTGTAGCCGCCGCCGCCGGTGTTGGGCATGTAGACGTAGGCGACTTTGCCGCCGGAGAGCTGGTCGACCTTGCGGCGGTTCGCCTCGACCCAGTCGATGTTGCGCAGGCCGTCCTCGTCGGGGATGGGGATGACGGTGACGTCGCGGGCGTCTTTGCCGTCAGGGGTGGGGCCGACGTGGAGGACAGTCTGCTGCCCTGCGGCGCCGTCGAAGGCCTGGTAGAGGTTGTCGGTGGCGTGGAGATCGCGCCCGTTGACGGCGAGCAGGTACTCGCCCTGTTTGACATAGACACCGGGCAGGGTGAGCGGCGAGGCAAGGCCGGGGGTCCAGTTCTGACCGCCGAGGATTTTAGCGATGCGATAGCGGCCGCTGTCGATGGAGTAATCGACGCCGAGCAGGCCGGTCTTCGGGTCATGATCGTGGGAACGCGGGCCACCCACGAACATGTGGCCGATGGTAATCTCGCCGAGCATTTCGGTGTTGAGGTAGGTGAATTCGTCGCGCGAGGCGAGGCCGGTGAGATAGGGGCTGTAGCGGGCCTTGATTTTGGGGATGGAGAGGCCGTGGGTGTTGGGGTCGTAGAGGAAATCGCGCTGGATGCGCCAGGTTTCGTCGAAGATCTGACGCCACTCTGCGCGGAGGTCGATGGTGGTCTTCATGCCGGCGAGGCTGAGCGGCTTGCCGGGGTTGTCGCTGCCGGGTTTGAGGTCGTCGGCGGGGGCGATGGTCCAGGTGTCGTGCCGCGCGTAGATGATCCTGGCGCCGTCGCTGGAGACGCGGAAGTGGTCGAGGTCGCTGAGGACGAGTTCGGGCTTGCGCTTCTCGAGCGTGAAGCGCCAGATACCGCGGATGTTCGATGCGCCGTCGTCATCAGACGGCCGGCCGAAGGGTGAGCCTTCTTCGAGATAGAGGACGCCTGCCTTGCCCGCGTCGAGGGATTCATAGTTTCGCGGGGGGATGGGCAGCGAGAGGATGCGGTTGCCGATGTTTTCCAGATCGACGGTGACGGTGACGGGCTTTTCCTTGTCTTTGTCCTTTGCGCTTTCGCCGGTGGCCTTCTCGTCGGCGGATTTGGATTCGTCCTTTGCTGTGTCGGACTTCTTCTGATCGTCCGCGGATTTATCGGAGTCGGATTTCTTTTCGTCCTTTACTTTTTCGTCATCGCTCTCGGGCGGGATGGGCGAGGCGCCGTCTTTGGCGAGCACGACGACATACGGAGCGCTGGTCTGGGAGCGGTCGAGCGAGGAGAGGTCGATGCCGGCCTGGGATGGTCCGTCATTGGTGGAGGAGAGGAAGTAGAGGTATTTTCCGTTGGCGTCGAAGACGGGGCTGGTGGCGTCGCTCATGCCGTCAGTGATCTGCGTGGCCTTGCGGGTGTCGAGGGCGTAGAGAAAGATGGCGCGACGCTGGTTGTTGAGGTCGCGCTCGTAGGCGATCCATTTGGAGTCGGGCGACCAGACGGGGTCGAAGCCGATGCCGAAGCTGCCGTAGATGCCGGAGTCCACGAGAACGGGCTTGCCGGAGGGGACATCGACAACCCAGAGACGGAGATGCTTGTCCATGTAGGCGATGTGCTTTGAGTCGGGCGACCAGGTGGGGTGATAGAAGTAGCTGGGATTGGGCCCGAGATCGATGACGGTTGGGGCCTTGAAGCCGGTCTGGTCATGAAGGAAGAGCTGGTATTCGCCGGAAACGTCGGAGAAATAGGCGACGGTCTTTCCGTCGGGCGACCAGGAGGGGTTGCGCTCGGCGGCGCCGGGGGTCTGGGTGAGGTTACGGGTGTCGCCCTTTTCCGCGGGGACGGTGAAGATTTCGCCGTGCGCCTCAAAGGCCGCGCGGGCGCCGGTGGGGGAGATGGCGAAGTTGCGGATCTCGTCGGGACCGACGGTGGCGAGGTGGGGCGCGAGGTTGGGCAGCTCGCCGTGGATCTGGATGGGGACGGTTTTGTCGGCGGCGGTGGCGGTGTCGATGAGGTGGATGGAGCCGAACTGCTCGTAGACGAGGCCACCGGGGCCAGCCTGGACGGTCTTCAGATCGAAGGTGTGGTTGGGCGCGACCTGGGTGACTTGTTTTGAGGGGAGGTCATAGCGGAAGAGCGAAACGGGGCCGCTGCGATCGGAGAGGAAGTAGACGGAGTTGCCGACCCAGACGGGGTTCGAGTCATTGGAATTCTCGCGAGGGACTTTGACGAGGTCGAGCGTCTTGAGGTTGACGATCCAGATGGGCGTGGTCTGGCCGCCGACGTAGTGCTTCCATGCTTCTTCCCATTTGGTGATGGGCTGATACGCGATGGATTGGCCATCGGGCGAGAAGGAGCCCTGGTAGCCGCTGGGCAGGGGAAGCGGCTCGGGCATTCCGGAGCCGTCGGCGTGGACGTTGAAGAGGCGGAGGAAGTGGCGATAGCTGGCGGCCATGCTGGCGATGAGCACGTCTTTGCTGTCGGGTGACCAGCCGACAACGGAGCTGCCCGCGGGGTGCCAGGTGATGCGTCGCGGGATGCCGCCCGTGGCAGGGGTGATGTAGACGTCGAGGTTGCCGTGGAGACGCGCAGAGTATGCGATGGACTGGCCGTCGGGTGAGTAGTAAGGGCCTGCGGTGACGCTGCCGTTGGAGGTGAGCCGCTCGGCTTCCCCGCCGTCGCGACTGACGGTCCAGACGTCGCCCGCGTAGAGAAAGGCGATGTGATCGCGCGAGAGGGATGGATGGCGCAGAAGAAGGGGAGGCTGAGCGGCTGGGTCGTCTCCGATGGGCTGGGCGAGAGCAGCGAAGGGGAACAGGGACGCGAGCGCAAACAGAAGGAGCGACAAACGAGAGAATGCGCGATGCATTGAACCTCCAAAGAGATGGGATGAGCCTGCCGACGTGCGGCAGGCGAGGCGAGATCACATTGCAGAGTATGCTACGACGCGCGAGCGGGTTTTGTTCAACGAAACGAGGCGGTTGGTCAATCTGCGAGTCCATGAACACGGACATGGTGACGCGGAACCGGCGGGCCTTGTGGGGCGTATCGCGGTTTGATGGTGATGCGGCGTGCAGGCAGGGTTGATTGCGGCCCGGCGTGGAGGTTGCACGTCCAACAAATGCCGGAGCGACTGTGCATCTCATGTGACCTTCCGCATCGGTGGGCGGGCTTTGGCCTTTCCGGCGCGTGCCTGACGCGCCGGGCGCCCTTTTTTCGCGTGGATGTGATGGAAAAGACGCCGTGCGGTGGCGATGTTTTTGCGTACACTGGATGAACCAGCCGGTGTAGGCCTGTCGAAGGACAGAGCGCGGGAGAGCCAGCAGCAAAGCGGCTCGGACAGGAAAGCCTGACGTTATGGAACTGATGGAAGGCGTGAAACTGGCTCTGCAGGCGCTTTGGGCGAACAAGATGCGGAGCATCCTGACGCTGATCGGCGTGGTGATCGGTGTGGCGTCGGTGATCACGGTGGTGACGCTGACGAACGGCGCGAAGGCGTTTGTGACGTCGAAGATCAACACGTATGGCGCGAGCGTGGTGACGATCAGCAAGATGCCGCAGACGTTCATCACGATCGAGGAATACCTGGAATTCCAGAAGCGGCGGGATGTGACGGTCGACGACTACCGGGCAATCCTGGCGGCCTGCAAGATGTGCGTCTCAGTGGGTGCAGCGCAGACGAAGACGGGCGGCGTGGTGTATGGGAAGCAGTCGACGACCGACTCAGAGGTGCGCGGGTGGACGTGGACGATGCCTGCGATTTCCAACCTGAACATCGAGTTGGGGCGCGGGTTTACCGAGAGCGAAGACACGCACAGCGCACGGGTGGCCATTGTGGGGTCCGACATTGTGGACAACATGCTGGGGCCGGGCGACCCGCTGGGCAAAGAGATCCGCGTGGACGGCACGCCGTACCGGATTATCGGTGTGGGCGAGCCGCAGGGGAAGATGTTCGGGCGGAGCATGGACAACTGGGTTGCGATGCCGCTGACGGCGTATCTCTCGAGCTATGGTGCGCATGGTTCGGTGACGATTTATGCGGATTCGGGCGGCGGCGGCGCGGTGATGGACGCAGCGCAGGATGAGTTGCGGATGCTGATGCGCGTGCGACGGCACCTGGCACCGGATGCGGCGGACACCTTTACGGTGGACACGAGCGCAACCTTCCAGAATCTGCTGGGACGCATCCTGAACAACTTTGGCGCGGTGGTGGTGGCGATTGCCGGGATTTCGCTGGTGGTGGGCGGCATTGTCATCATGAACATCATGCTGGTGAGCGTGACGGAGCGGACGCGGGAGATTGGAGTGCGCAAGGCGCTGGGAGCGCGGCGGAAGGATATTCTGCTGCAGTTTCTGGTGGAGTCGGCGACGATGTCGCTGATCGGCGGGGTGATTGGCGTAGTGGGTGGGATTGCGGTGGCGAAGGCAATCACGCTGATTGTGGCGTTCCCATCGGTGGTGCAGATCTGGTCCATCCTGGTGAGTCTGTTTGTGGCGACGGCGGTGGGCTTGTTCTTCGGGGTGTATCCGGCACACAAGGCGGCGCAGCTGGATCCAATCGTGGCGTTGCGGGCGGAGCTTTAACGATGCGACTGAGCGACTCGAAAGAATCCGTGAAGCTGGCGCTGGACACGCTGCGCAAGAACAAGCTGCGCTCGGCGCTGACGATTCTAGGCATATCGATTGGCATTTCGACGGTGATTCTGATTTCGTCGGCGATCAACGGCCTGAACACGAACATCGCGCAGTTTGTGAATTCGCTGGGGACGAACGACCTGTGGGTGTTCCGGTTTGAGCCGTTCGGCAAGCGTCCGACGACCGAGGAACTGAATCGCAAGCAACTGACCTATGAGGACGGGGTTGCGATGCGCGCGTTGCCGCACGTGGTGGCCGTGGATCCGGAGCTGACGTCGCAGAACTTCCAGACGGGGGTGGGCGATGTGTCGATGCGGCGGGGCAAATACAGAATTCACAACACCATCCTGAATGGAACCACCTCGCAGGTGAAGGACGTGGTGGACATCGAGCTGACGCAGGGGCGCATGTGGACGGAGGATGAAGAAAAGCGCGCGGCGAACGTGGTGGTGCTGGGGCACGATGCGGCGGATGATTTGTTTCCCAACGAGTCTCCGCTGGGGCAGGACGTGGAGTGCCGCGGGGACATCTTCACCGTGATCGGCGTGCTGGACAAGCAGCCGCAACCGTTCGGCAGCGGGCGGAACACGCAGGACAATTCGGCCTACTTTCCACTTGCGACGTTTCACAAGATTCATCCGGAGATTGAGGACTACTGGATTGTGGTGAAGTATGACAACCAGGCGAACAAGGGACTGGTGGCGGAGGAGATTCGGGAGCTGCTGCGCGTGCGGCGAGGCCTGCATGCCAACCAGGACGACAATTTTGCCATCTTCGGTCCGGATTCGCTGACGCGGCTGTGGAACCAGCTGACGGGCGGACTGTTTCTGTTCATGGTGGCGGTGTCGTCCGTAGGCCTGATGGTGGGCGGCGTAGGCGTGATGAACATCATGCTGGTGAGCGTGACGGAGCGGACGCGCGAGATTGGCGTGCGGAAGGCGATTGGAGCGACGAAGAAGAACATCCTGCTGCAGTTCACGCTGGAGGCGGTGACGCTGTGCATGGTGGGCGGGATTGTTGGCATTCTTGCCGGGGCCCTGTTCACGCTGATTCTGCATTATGCAGTGTCGTTCCTGCATGCGGCGCTTTCCGCGACATGGGTGATCGTCGCCTTTGCGGTGGCGTGTCTGGTGGGGCTTGTGTTCGGGATTTATCCGGCGTGGAAGGCGGCCTCGATGGACCCGATTGAGGCGCTGCGCTACGAGTGACCACGCGGCCGCACACGGCAGGAGCTTGAGCAGCAGGGGCGGGGTCTGTTAGGAATGAGGGGTCCGGAAAGGACTCATTGCTGATGGAATCCCCGATGCACCGACGCACATTTCTTCGCACCGCCGCCCTGGCCGCAGCGGCCTGCGCTGCGCCTTCCCTGCCCGCGCAACCGCGCGCGGAGAGCGGCGGAACGCCACCGATCCGGCTGGGTCTGGCGAGCTACACCTTTCGCGAGTTCATGCGGCCGCAGCTGATCCAATCCATGCGCGATCTTCGCATCACAGGGCTGAATGCGAAGGATGTGAAGGACCATCTGCCGATGGAAGTGGACGACGAGGCGCGGGCGCTGTTTGACTACCGGACGAACGGAATCCATGTGCATGCGGTGGGCGCGGTGTACTTCCCGAAGAACGAGGATGCGGATATCCGTGCGAAGTTTGAGTATGCGCGGCGGGCAGGCGCAAAGGTGATTGTGGCGGGCGATCCGCTGCCGGAGGCGCTGCCGCGGATTGAGAAGTTTGTGCGGGAGTACGATATTCAGTTCGCGATTCACAATCACGGGCCGGAAGACAAGATCTACCACTCGCCGCTGGACGTGCTGAAGCTGGTAGGCAAGATGGACCGGCGGATGGGCTGCTGCATCGACGTGGGGCACTG
>JBAUTX010000394.1:0-2525 GCA_049582405.1 Occallatibacter sp.
GCTCAGGGTGCGGCTCACCGTGGAGTTCCCCTACGATCAGCCGCCCACTGTCGCCGTCATCGACGGAGCCTCGGTGCCACTCGCAATCGTCTCCAAAGGTGGCTTCGGTCCTGCCTCCGATGGCGTAGCGACCGCGGAGTTTGAAACGGCCCAGATTGGCTTTGAAGCGCCAAGCCTGTTCGTCGCGGCACGCAAGGCGCACGCCGGCCCGGATTTCACAGCATGGACGCTGCCCGACAACGAAGTCGCCGTGCAGGCTTGGAGCGAAGCGGCCAGCACCGTTGCGCCGTTCCTCGCCGATTGGCTCGGCAAAGCGCCACGCACCCAGCTCACCTTGCTTGACCTGCCCGATCCCGACGACACGCCGTTTGAAACCGGCTCACTGCTCGCCGCAAGTCTGCACGAGTCCAGCGCAGACGAGCTTGAGGGCGCCCTGGTTCACGCGCTCACGCATGCCTGGATGCCATCGCCTCGCGCATGGGTCCGCGAAGGCGTTGCCACCTTCATGGGCACGCTCTGGGTCGAAAAACGCCACGGCCGCGACAATGCACTGGGCGTGCTCGAAGCATCCCGTTCCGCGCTGGCCCTGGAAGAGCCATCAAGTCCCGGCGAAAGCTCTGGCCAACCTCTCGCTCTGGCCATCGCGCCCATCTATTACCGCACCAAGGCCGCTTACATCTTCTGGATGCTCCGCGACCTGATCGGAGACGACGCGCTCCGCCAGGTCTTCCGCGACTACGCGCCACAGCAGGACACGCCCCTGGCCATCAGCCTCAGCGCCAGACCTGGCGCGGGCACGCTGGAAGATCTGCTCCGCAAAGCCGCCGCAACCGCAGGCAAGGACCGTGGCTGGTTCTTCGCCGACTGGATTGACGCGGACAAGGGCCTGCCCGACCTGAGCCTTGGCGATGTCTTCTTTGAGCCCGCACAGGCCGGCACGTGGCTCGTCGCCATCAACGCGTCCAACGCTGGCTATGCCGGCGCGGAGGTCCCCGTCACCGCGCACGCAGGCAAGACCACCGTCACCGATCGTGTACTCATTCCTGCGCGCGGCAGGATCGTGCATCGCATGTTGCTGATGGCGAAGCCTGCGCAGGTCGAGTTGAACGATGGCGTCGTGCCGGAAGTGCAAGCCAGCGTCCACACCAAGGACCTCGACACCACTCCGTCTACCCCTGCCAGGCCCACCCCTGCGACGGATCAGCTCGC
Source organism: Occallatibacter sp. (assembly GCA_049582405.1). Classification (GTDB taxonomy): domain Bacteria; phylum Acidobacteriota; class Terriglobia; order Terriglobales; family Acidobacteriaceae; genus Telmatobacter. The sequence goes on from JBAUTX010000394.1 coordinate 1,210, forward strand.
GCCTCCGCCGATTTCATCCCCGTCAAAGCCAATGCGCCCATAACGCACTCGAGGCCGGCGGGACTCCATACGGATACACAAAACACATCGAGGCGCGAGGAGCGTTCCCACCGCGCACGCGCACGGGCAAGCGCTCATCCGCACTTCAAGGGCGACGCCTCACGCCCGTGCCTGCATCCGTCGTGTCTCAATCCGGGTGAAGGCTTTAGCAGCCAGGATTGACAGCGCGGCGAGCAGCATGCCGCCGAGGACGTCCACCGCGTAGTGCCAGCCGGTCGTCATGGTGGAAATGATAATCAGGCACGCAAGCAGGATCGACGGGAACCGCAGCGGCTTGATGGAGCTCAGTGCAACGCCTGCGAGAATGGCAAGAAATACATGGAAGGACGGGAAGCAGATAAACCCGGACCGGCTCAGGTCAATGACGTGCAGCGCGCCCGCGCGAAGGCTTAGAAAATAGGTCTGGCAATCGTATTGCTGCGCATTCGGACGAAAATGATACGGCAGCCACGGGCCGACAGCCGGAAAGAACCCGAAGAGCATCGTGCCTGCAAGAGTGCCAAAGGCAGTTCCCACAATCAGCTCCTTCGCAGCAGTGAAGCGGAAACGCAGCGCAGGCAGCACTGCAGCCAGCACGACAAACGGAAACAAAAGCGCATAGCTCTTGTCGAACAGGATGCGGGCCCACGGATGAACAGCCGCCACGCTCATGACGGCAGGGACTTCCATCCGAATCAAATCGTCAAGATGGGCAAAAGTCGCATCCTCAAGTGGCGCGTGAAACTGTGAAGCCATGAACATGGGAAACTGCAGCAACATGCTGAAGAGACAGGACCAGCACGCAAGCGCACATGCCTGAAACAACCGAAACCGCCGCTGCCACCAGCAGTATCCCATTGCCGCCAGGAAGGGAAGATAGCCCGTAAAATCCGAGATCTGTGAAGCCGGCAGCCTGAAGTGCAGAACCACGACGCATAACAGGGCGCAAAGCACCAGCAGGGCCGACAGAACCGCCATGGACTGGTGGAAAAACAGGTTTCCACAGCTGAAGCCTTCTGCCTCCGCCTCTGCCTCATCAATCTTCCGGCTCAACTCCGTAGTGCTCATTGCGTTCTATTCTAGTGGCGATTGACCCGTCTTATCGCTCAATTCACGAAGATCAGACATTACCTCGGCATCGTCCGGGCTGCTCCCAGCACGGAGTGGGGCCTCCCAGCTCGATTGACACGGCCGATCCGTTCGGCCGCACAGGCGCCCGCATCCACCTTTGGGCTGATACGCAGGCCAATCGTCGGCTGCTAGTATCCCCTTTTCCC
>JBAUTX010000395.1:0-1786 GCA_049582405.1 Occallatibacter sp.
ATCAACTTTGGCGCGGGCTGGGGAGCCACCGCAGCCACCGACCACCTGATTGTCAAAGGGATTGTGGGTCGCTACTTCAACTGGGGGCATCCGCACCTGCACCTGCCTCCACCCTCATCCGAGTAGCGGCGCAGAAGAAGCTGGCCCTGACCGCGTGCGCCGCATTGCAACGGCAGCGATAGGCCCAGGTTGGGGATGATCCGGAAGATGTGCCGCGCTGCTCTGGCGCCGTTACCCTACCAGTTCAAAGGCGCGAATGGCCTCTTTGCGAACGGTGAGGCGTTCGATGAGGTCGTATCGGACCTCGTACCCGCGACCCGGCGTGTCGGGAATCTCAATCTCGCCATCCGGCATAACCGTGACCTCAGGCTCGATGATGTCCTCCTGCCAATAGCGCGCAGAGGCGGAAACATCGCCTGGCAGAGAGAAATTCTCCAGCGTAGAGAGCGCGATGTTATGCGCGCGGCCGATACCGGACTCGAGCATGCCGCCGCACCAGACGGGGATGCCGCGCTCCTGTGCGGCGTTATGTACGGCAATCGCTTCGGAGAATCCGCCCACGCGGCCCAGCTTGATGTTGATGATTTTGCACGACTCCATCTCTGTGGCGGCCAGGGCATCGCGGCGGTTGCGGATGGATTCATCGAGGCAGATGGCCGTATTCAGGCGCTTCTGCAACATGGAGTGATAGAAGAAGTCGTCATGCCAGAGGGGCTGCTCGATCATCAGCAGATCGAATGCGTCGAAGGTGACCAGATGGTCGGCGTCGCGCAGCCTGTAGGCGGAGTTCGCATCGCAACTCAGGGTGATGCCGGGCCAGCGGCTTCGCACCTTCTCAAAGACGTCGACATCCCATCCGGGCTGGCATTTGAGCTTGATGCGCTGGTAACCGGCAGCCAGCTCCTTCTCAATGATCGACAGCAGTTCGGGAATGGAAGACTGGATGCCGATGGAGACGCCACACGGAATTCTATCCCGCACGCCGCCCAGAAGGCGCGAAAGTGAGATGCCTTCACGCTGCGCTTCAAGATCCCAGATGGCATTCTCGAGCGTTGCCTTGGCCATGCGGTTGCCGCGTACTTTGCGGAAGATGCGTGGACAGTCGCCGCCATGATCGGGCGACTCCGCAGCCAGCATGGGACCGATCTCGTTGAGCAAAATCTGCCAGGCCGTGTCGGTCGATTCGCCGGAGAAATAGGGGTGCTCGCCAGCCGTGCACTCGCCCCAGCCGGTCAGGCCTTCCGAGCGTATCTCCGCGAGCAGGATTCTGCGATCGCGCGTGATGCCAAAGCTCGTTTGAAAAGGGCGGACGAGGGGAAGATGCAGCTCACGAAGAATTATGCCGTCGATTTTCATAAATCGTGCGTTCCTTCTCTGGGGATGCCCAGTTCGAAGACTCCATTGCCCTCTGCATCTCGCGTGTACCCGAGCACAGCCAATCCTTTTGCAAATGCTTCCTGAAACCGGATCCGGTTCTCCAACTGAACGGTCCGTGCGCGATCGCGGTCTGCCTCTGACGACTTCCAATCGTAGATGGCGGCGGGAACCCGGATGCGCTCTTTGACTTCGTTGCCTTGCCAGGCGCTGCCCCCCAGAATCGCGTTCACCCGAGGCGAATCCAGCGCCCACTCTGCAATCAGCCGGTCGGTGGGCAATCCCCCCTGCAGTCGAGATGAGGATACACCATAAAAATCCACAAGGTAGCTGCGAACGATGGCTCCCAGCTTGTTGATGTTCAGATAAGCGTTGCGAATCTCCAGCGGATCGAAGGTCCACTCCATGCGGC
>JBAUTX010000396.1:0-2744 GCA_049582405.1 Occallatibacter sp.
GGGCTGGGGCTCACTACCCTGTCCATGCCCGCCTCCGGCCTGCCGGGGGTCAAGGCGCTGCTCGCCGGGGTCGATCTGCCGATGTTCCGCGAGGTGCTCGGAACCCTGCGCCGCAACGCCAATGCCGCCGCCAGCCTGCGCGAGCCGATCCTCGTCTGGGCGCGGGAGCGCGGGCTGGCGGTGTAAGGCGGGCTGGTCCGGCCCAGGGGAATCGCCTGAACTGTCTCATGCGGTGCGACGGAGGATGGTCTCCAGGTAGTCGGTGTCCCACCCTGCGGATTTGCGGCGGACCTTGAGGCTGTGGGTATCTTTGGCGCTGCGGAGCAGGTTGAGGGCGATGTGGCGGACGGTTGCCATGTTCTGTGGTCCATCTCCCGAGCGCAGCCGGCTGAGGTCCTCGTGGAAGACGACGTCGAGCACCCAATGCAGCCGGTTTTCGACATGCCAGTGCGAGCGGACGGCGCGGGCGAAGAGGTCGGCCTCGAGCGGGATCGAGCTGAGATAGAAGCGGCGCTCGCGGCTGGTCTTGCCGGCCCGCTCGACGTCTGCCTCCACCATCGCGATGGCCTTCAGCCCGGGGAAGCGCGGCTCGCCGGGAAAGCGGCGGTTGGTTTGCAGGAATGCGACGTCGTGGCTGACGGCGTGCCGGCGCAGTTCGATGCGGCCGTGATCGCCATCGACGGTCTGGCTGCGCAACAAGCCGGTGGTGGCGGGGTCGTCGAAGACGCGCGCGATCTCGGCATGCAGGTTGGGCCAGTTCTCCTTCACGGCGAGCAGGTAGTCGGCCTCCTTGTCGAGGATTTTTTGTGCGATCTTGGTCTGGCAGCCCATGGCATCGATGGTGACCAGCGCACCACGGATCGCCAGACGGTCGAGCAGCAGCGGAATGGCGGTGATCTCGTTGGACTTGGCGGCGCAGGCCTGCTGGCCGAGCACCAGGCGCTGCCGGCTCGCCCAGGCAGACACCAGATGCAGCGGGTTGCGCTCCTGCGCCCGGTCATGGGTGCGGCGGGAGGTCTTGCCGTCGATGGCGACGACCTCCGGGCCCGGATCGGCCGCGGGAGGGGTGGCCTCCAGGCTCGCCACCCATTCGGTGAAGCACGTCGCGAACGACGCGCCGTCGATGGCGTTGACGATGTCGTTCAGCGTGTCGTGGCTCGGGATGCCACGCGCAAAGGACAGGAAACGGCGCAGAAAGTCGAGATGCAGCCGGCCCCAGCGCCGGATCTCCACGAAGTCCTCGGCGCCGGAAAGCGTGCCGCAGAGGACCACCAGCAGCACCTCCGCCAGCGGATAGACCACCTTCCAGTGCTGCCGTGGATCGCGCAGCGCGGCGAAGTGGTCGAGGAAGGAAATGCCGACAGGGGATGCCATGATCGCCTCCGAACCTACGAAGGCACCTACGAATCACAGCGCCCCGTGACCGGGGAATCCGGGAAATCAGTCAAGACCCGTTTTCAGGCGATTGCCCTGGGTTCTCCGCCAGGGGAATCGCATTTGGAAAAACCCTCTGGCGGCGGCGCGGTGTGATGGATTCTGTTGTCCTCTCCTTGAGCAGGAGGAGAGGTGCATGGCGTCGATCCGGGCGAGTTTTGCGGCGTTGCCGGACCCGCGGACGGGCAACGCGCAGCGATATAGGCTATTGGATTTGCTCATTACTGCGCTGACCGCCATGATCTGCGGGGCGGAAAGCTGCGTCGATTTCGCCGACTTCGCCCGCGACCGGGCGGCACTGTTTCGCGACTTCCTCGACCTGCCAGCACGTCTGCCGAGCCACGATACCTTCTCGCGCATCTTTCGCCTGCTCGATCCGGCCGCCTTCGCCGGCTGCTTTGCGAGCTTCCTCGACGGGCTGGGCGCGGACGGGGCCGGGGTGCTGGCAATCGATGGCAAGACGCTGCGCCGGTCCTTCGACACCGCGGCCGGAACATCGCCGCTGCACGTGGTCACCGCCTTCATGACCGAGGCGCGGATGGTGGTGGGCCAGGTGGCGGCGGGGGACAAGGAGAGCGAGATCATGGCTGCGCGCAGCCTGCTCGGGCTGCTCGACCTCGACGGGGTGCTGGTCACCGGCGATGCCCTGCACTGCCAGGGCGAGACCGCGCGGCTGATCACCGAGCGTCGCGGCAGGTGGCTGTTCACGCTCAAGGACAACCGCCCGGCGCAGCGCGCCGAGGTGGCCGCCTGGTTCGCCGATCCTGACAACCGCCCGGACGGCGAGCACATCACCACCGACGCCGAGCACGGCCGCATCGAGCATCGCCGCCATGCCGTCTGCCACGAGGTCGGCTGGCTGCTCTCCGATCGGCGCTACCCCGACGAGGCCCGCCTGCCCGGCCTGGCCATGCTGGGCATGATCGAGGCCACCACGACCCGGGCCGGCAAGACCGAGACCGTCCGCCGCTTCTACCTCTCTTCCGCCCGGCTCGATGCTCCGGCTTTCGCCGCCGCCGTGCGTGCCCACTGGCGGATCGAGAACAGCCTCCATTGGGTGCTCGACGTCGGTTTCGACGAGGACCGCACCCGCAATCGCGCCGATCATGGGCCGCAGAACCTCGCCATCCTGCGCAAACTCGCCCTCAATGTGCTGCGCAGCGCCAGACCCGAAATCTCCATCCGCCGTAAGCGAAAGCGCTCCGGATGGTCCGACGACTTCGCACGCTCGGTCCTCGGCCAAATGCGATAGCCCTGCCAGCCGGCCCGGCGGCGATTGACCGGCCCGATCCCATCCCGCACAACCCACC
>JBAUTX010000397.1:0-5942 GCA_049582405.1 Occallatibacter sp.
CTCTTATATCGTGCCATTCATTACCGTCACGGTTCTGTTCGGGATCTTCGGGTTCCTTACCAACCTGAACAGCAATCTGATGCCCCATTTGAAGTCGATCTTCGATCTTTCCTACGGGCCAGCCATGATGGCGACGGTTGCGTGGTTCTTCGCCTATTTGATCTTCTCGGTTCCCAGCGCGAAGCTGATTGAGGCGGTGGGCTACAAACGCACGATGGTGATTTCACTTTTCATCATGGTGGTGGGCGCGCTGTTGTTTGTCCCGGCAGCGAATCGTGTGAGCTTTCCGCTCTTCATGGCGGCAATTTTTGTCCTCGCCACGGGCGTTACAGCGCTGCAGACGTCGGCCAATCCCTATGTTTCCATTCTCGGTCCGGAGCACAGTGCGGCTGCCCGACTTACCCTGTCGCAGGCCTTCAACTCTCTGGGCGCAGCCGCGGCTCCCCTGGTGGTGGGCCGCTTCATTCTTACTGATCCCAGCAAGATCGCGAGCAAGGCGAGCATTGCACACACGGTGCAGGGGCCTTACCTTGCGATTGCCGCGACATTGCTGGTACTGGGCTTTGCCGTGATGTTCATGCATCTGCCGGCGATCACTTCAACGCGCGCCTTCCGTCCTGCCACGGATCGCGATCCGTTGCTGGGACGCAGCATCTGGAGCTACAGACACACAGTGTTGGGAATGGTGGGCATTTTCTTTTACGTGGGAGTTGAGATTGCCCTGGCAGCCATCGCGATCAGCTACTTCAGGACGCAAGGTTTGACCAGCCTCGAAACTGTGTCCTCTCTTGCCTCGCTGTACTTCGTCTTCATCATGGCCGGGCGCTTCGTGGGCAGTGCGGCGATGAAATGGATTGGAGCAGACAAGCTGCTCGCCGGGCTTGGGTTTCTTGGCGTGGCACTTCTATTCATTTCCATGTTTAGCCACGGAATGCTTGCCGTCTGGACCCTTGTGCTCTGCGGCCTCGCCAACTCCATCATGTACCCGACGGTGTTTGCGTTAGGCATCGCGGAACTCGGGCCCATGACCAGTGAGGGATCCGGCATTATCACGATGGGCAACGTGGGCGGAGCTGTGGTTCCGGTTCTGTTCGGCGCCATGGCGGACAGAGTGGGGATTCAGTATGCCTTCATCGTCCCGATCATGAGCTACATCTACATCGCCTACTATGGTTTGTGGGGCCACAAGCTCACGCGGACGGTTGCCGCATAAGCAGGAATTCCTGTTGGCGCGGTCAATGGGCCATCCGGCGCGCACCGGATGGCCTTGTTTTTTTCGGGGGAGCGTGCGGAATGGATTGCAGGGATACGCTGATTTCCTGCGTGCGCATGTGCATCCCACCATGCGCACAGTGAATGCAAGAAGGGGATGGCAGGGAGCTCTTTGTGTTCGACCTTACTGTGGGTGGTTGGCTGATCGTATTGCTCTATCTTGCGTTGGTCCTTGGTGTCGGGTTTGCCTTTCGGCCACGCATGAAGACAAGCAAGGATTTCTTGAAGGCGGGGCGCACGCTTTCAACCGGGATGGGCAGCCTGGCCTTTATCGGCGTCAGCCTGGGCGTAGTGGAAGTGATGAGCATGGGCGCGTTGGGAGCGCAGTACGGCCGGGCCGCCCTCCCTTTCTACAGCATCGGCGCGATTCCTGCGATGATCTTCGCGGGCGTGTTCATGATGCCCATGTACTACAGCTCCGGGGCACGGTCCGTGCCGGAGTTCCTGAAACTGCGCTTCGACGAGAAGACGCGGACGCTGCATGCGTGCCTCTTCGCTACGATGACGGTGCTGAGCTCGGGGATCTCCATCTATGCAATGGCCCGGCTGATGCAGGCGCTTCACATGTTCAATGTCCTGTTTCTCCTCGAGGGTTCGGCGCGGGACACAATTTTCACCGGCATTGCCGTGCTCCTTGCAGCCATTGTGGCGGTCTATGTCTTGCTGGGCGGTCTTTCGAGCGCAGTGTACAACCAGGTATGGCAATTTTTGCTGCTCGTTGCGGGACTGCTGCCCGCGGTGCTGGCGGGGTTGCGCAGTGCTGGCGGGTGGCATGCTGTGATGATGTCGGCACCTGTGGGTTCTCTGTTGGGAGCAAAGGACGCGGCACATGCAGGCACCCACGCAATGGGCTTGGAAGGCGTCGCCATCGGCATTGGGATGGGATTTGTGCTGGGAGCGGGCTCCTGGTGTTGCGACTTTCGAGAGCTTCAGATTCCGATGGCCGCAAGGGATGCGGAGTCAGCGCGGCGCATTCCGCTTTTTGCGGCTCTGATGAAAGCGTGCTTGCCGGCTCTGGTCGTTGTGCCGGGCTTGCTGGCCATCGGGTTGCCCACGCCGCACACCACAACCGTGGTCCGCAATGAAGGCGGCGTGATCTATCACAACATCACGATCGTTCCCAGGAACGTGGAACAAGGGCAAGGACTGGTTCCCGCGAAGATCAATCCAGCGAACGGACAAGTGATCCTCGATGCGAGCGGACGTCGAGTGCTGGATTACGATATGGCCACGCCGAACGTCCTGCTGCATTTCCTGCCAACGGGCCTTCTGGGACTGGGACTGACGGCGCTGCTCGCCAGCTTTATGAGCGGCATTGCGGCCAATTTGACAGCCTTCAACACCGTGTTTACCTGCGATCTTTACCAGTCTCACGTGCGTAAAGACGACAGTGACCGGCATTACCTCTTGGTAGGTCGGTGGGCGACCGTGGGCAGTTTTCTGCTGTCGATTGTGACGGCATTCGCTGCCATCCACTTCAGCCATCTTTGGGGCACGCTGTTGCTGCTTTTCTCTCTTGTGAATGCTCCACTGTTTGCGACGGTGCTGCTCGGTATGTTCTGGAAGCGTGCAACGGGTCACGGCGCCTTCGCTGGGTTGATCGCGGGGACTGCGGTAGCCATGCTGCATCACGGATTGACGCTGCCGATCGAGACGCGCGCGGGAATTGGTGGTGGCTGGATCGCGGTCCTGCATCTGTACCCAGGCGACATGGTGCAGAATCTTTTCGGAGCCATCTTCGCCTTTACGACGAGCTTGATCGTGATGGTGCTGGTGAGTCTTTCGACCAGGCCGTGTCCAGAGACGGACCTTGTGGGCCTCGTGCATGCGCTCACGCCCAACCCAACGAATGCCGACTTGCCGTGGTGGAAGCGTCCCGAGTCCCTGGGCGTGGCAATTCTTCTGGTGGCAGTTGCACTGACCGTGTTCTTCGCCTGAGGGCGGAGAACACGCAACCACTCGTGGGATCCATGGTCAGACAAGAGCCTCTATCCAATGAAAATGAACAGTCTATGGAGCCTGTCTTTCAGCAATGCCGGAAATTGATACGGCCCTCATCTGCTCCTCGCTACACTAAGCAGGAGCCATGAAACGAAGAACGATCGCACATTACGAGATTCTGCGGCGGCTGGGCGCCGGCGGCAGCGGAGTGGTCTATCTGGCCAATGACACGCTTCTGCAACGCCCCGTGGTGCTGAAGATTCTGCGCGCCGGGCTGCTCTCTGCCGAGCAGATGCGTAAGACCGTGCTGCGCGAGGCGCGCATGGCTTCTGCGATTGAGCATCCCAATGTTTGTGGCATCTATGAGGTAGGCGAAGCGGGCGACGAAGGCTACATCGTGATGCAGTACGTGCCCGGCCAGTCAATCGATAAGCTGATCGAGCGAGGACCGGCAACACCACAACTGGCTCTGTCTGTGGGAATTCAGATTGCGGACGGCTTGCAGGCTGCCCATGTGCTCGGCATCTTTCATCGAGACCTGAAGCCGCAAAACGTGATGCTCACGGATGGCGGCCTGGTGAAAATTCTCGACTTTGGACTTGCACGGAGACTGCGGCCCGAGGATGCGAGCTTTGACGCGTCGAGAAGCGCGCTGGCCAAGGACGCATCCGTTGCGGCGACGTATACCGCACGCGGCGGCACCATTCGCTACATGGCGCCGGAGCAGTTTGTGACGGGCCAGTCGAGCGTGCAGTCGGATGTGTGGGCGCTTGGAGTCATCCTCTTCGAGCTGGTGAGCGGCCGGCATCCGTTTGCGCGGCCCGATGCAGAGGACTTTCAGGCCATTCGCGCCATCCAGTTTTCGGATCCGCCGAACCTGAGCGATATCGTGCCTGACATTTCTGCGGAGCTGAAGAGTGTAATTGCGGCATGTCTCGAAAAGAATCCGGCGGCGCGCTATGCTTCTGCGGCAGAGGTGCGCGAGGCGCTCAAGACAATCATGAAGGCGCAGCAGCTTGAGACGGGGATCATTCCGGGTGAGGCGGCGGCCAATCTCCCCATGAACGAAGCCGAAGCGGAGAAGCGCACGACGGGCATTCTGTCGATGCTGGCTGAGCGATTTCGCGAATCCTCCACGGACCGCACGCCGCAGAATTCCCTCGTTGTGCTGCCTTTTGTGAATCTGGGGGCGACGGAAGTGGCTCCGCTGTATGGCTATGCACTTGCGGATGCTGTGGCGGCTCGCCTTGCGCGGATTCCGGGATTGATTGTGCGGCCTTCCAGCGCGCTGATGTCGCTACCCATTGCGCAGATGGATCCACTTGCCGTTGGACAAAAGCTGCTCGTCTCGTATGTGCTGGCCGGCAGCTTTGTGCGATCGGAGTCTGGCTTCGATCTGAATTGGCAGTTGTTGGATGTGACCTCACAAAGTGTGCGTTCCGGCGGCGCCATGCAGGTGGCATCGCTGGATCTGATTGCAGTGCAAACCGAGATTTCGAACGAGGTTTTTGCCGCGCTGCACGGTCTTGGACCCACTGGGCGGATGGACTCGGCCGCGGCAGAAGTGCCGCGCACGGGGGCGCGTACCGCCTCATTGCCGGGCCCTGTGAGCGAAGAGTATCTGCAGGCGCGGGCACTGCTCAGCTCCTTTATGGTGCGTACCGGCGCACGTGCGGATCTGGATCGTGCACATGCTCTCTTTAGCAGTGTCACCAGCAAGGATCCGGAATTTGCCGCAGGGTGGAGCGGATTTGGCATTGCGGAGTTGCAATACGTGCGGCATGGATTCGGTGGGCAGATTCACGTGATGCATGCGCGCCGCGCATTCGATGAAGCGTTGAGGATCGACCCCGGTTCGGTCGAGGCCAATCTCTATCGCATTTACATGTTGCTCTCGCGCGGCGAGAAAGAGTCAGCGCGGCATGGCATTGCGAATCTCTTGACCTCGGCTGCCAATGACTGGAATGTGCATATGGTTGCCGGTCTGGCGCTGCGTGGTGATGGGATGTATGAGGAGGCGCTCCGGGAGTTCAGCCGCGCGCTGAAACTGAATCCTGCGAATGCGGCAATTCTTTACAATCATCGTGCTCGTGTCTACCACTACCAGAATCAGACTGAGCTGGCCGGCGACGAACTCGCGAAGGGTCTCGCGCTGGAGCCTCGCCATCCGCTGCTGCGCACTTCCTTCGGCTATCAGCAGATGCGCATGGGCAACCTGCGAGCTGCGATTGCGAGTCTGGAGAGCGTCATCCATGACGACGCGTCCATGCGGATTGCCGTGCCAACGCTTGCCATGTGCTATGTGCAGGTAGGCGAGCGGGAGCGCGCCGCTGCATTACTGAAAGATGAAACGCTCGCTGCTGCCGAAGCGGACAACGAGATGGCCTATCGCCTCGCGACGTATTTCGCGGTGGAGGGCGACTCAAGCGAAGCACTGCATTGGTTGCGCCGCGCGATTTATCTCGGCAATGAGAACTATCCCTGGTTCCAGAAGAACCCCGCCTGGAACAACCTGCGCACGAACGCAGATTTTGAACGCATTCTAGAAGATCTGAAGAAGAGCTTTCGGCGGAACCAGAAGACCTGGAAGCGGCTGCTGGAGCAGGTGCCGCCGGACGGCGATTGATCGCCCACAGACTGAAGAACCCGGCCACTCGAAGAGAGCAGCCGGGTTCTATTGCTTGCAGGGTGAGGTTCTATTGCACGGTGAAAGTGGCTTTGAGTGGCAG
>JBAUTX010000398.1:0-15886 GCA_049582405.1 Occallatibacter sp.
CGTAGGTATCCTCTTCGGTGGCCGCAGCGGCGAGCATGAGGTCTCGCTGCTCTCCGCCGCCTCCATCCTCCAGGCAATCGACCGCCGCAAGTTCGACGTCGTGCCCATCGGCATCACCAGGGAGGGCCGCTGGCTCGCCGCCGCCGATGCGCACAGCCTCCTCCAAGGCACGCATCCCGCCTCCGCGCGTCATCTCCGCGCCGGCGATCCAGAGGCCACGCCCGGCGCGCGCCTGCTCCATGAGGGCATCCCCACGCTGCTCGCCCCCGAGCCTCGTTCTTCCACAACCCTCGTCCAAAACCAGGAAAAATCCCTCGACGTCGTCTTTCCCGTCCTCCACGGAACCTTTGGCGAAGACGGCACCATCCAGGGCCTTTTTGAGCTCGCCGGCATCGCCTACGTCGGCTCCGGCGTCCTCGGCTCCTCCGCCGGCATGGACAAGGACGCCATGAAGCGCCTCTTCGCGCAGGCCGGCCTGCCCATCGTCAAGCACGTCACGCTTCTCCGTCGCGACTGGGAAAAATCCCCGCGCAAGGCCATCGCCGCCGTCGAGGCCGCGCTCCGCTATCCCGTCTTCGTCAAACCCGCCAATCTCGGCTCCTCCGTCGGCATCAGCAAAGCGCACGACCGCAAGGAGCTCGGCCCCGCGCTCAACCTCGCCGCGCGCTATGACCGCAAGCTGGTCGTCGAAGAAGGCGTCGGCGGCCCGCGCGCCAAGGCCCGCGAACTCGAAGTCGCCGTCCTCGGCAATGACGACCCCAAGGCCAGCGTCGTCGGCGAAATCATCCCCGGCAAGGAGTTCTACGACTACGAGGCCAAATACCTCTCTGAAGGCTCCATCCCTGTCATTCCCGCCAGGCTCACCCGCGCCCAGTCCGCACAGATTCGCGCCATGGCCATCCAGGCCTTCAAGGCCTGCGACCTCGCCGGCCTCGCCCGCGTCGACTTCCTCATGGAGCCCGCCGGCCGCCAGCGTATCTACCTCAACGAGGTCAACACCCTCCCCGGCTTCACCCAGATCAGCATGTATCCCAAGCTCTGGGAGGCCACCGGCATCCCCTACCGCGACCTCATCACGCGCCTTATCGAGCTGGCCCTTGAACGCCAGCAGGAGAAGAACCGCACCACCTACACTCTGCAGGAGTAGGATGGGCGTGGAACAGCAACACGCGACCCGGCGTCGCATGGAAAAGCCGGGCAAGCGCCGTTCCGGTGCCATATCCTGACCACGAAGGACCAGTCCGATGACTCTGCTTGATGCTCCCGCCTTTGATGCCGCACGCGCACGCCGCCGCACCACCATCCTTTACACTGCGGCAGGCCTCATTTTCGTCCTCTTCATCGGCTCCTGGTTCGCTTCCGGAATGCCCGTGGACTGGCCCTGGAACTGGTGGACGCATCTGCGCGGACGCATGGCCGCCAACCACTTCCTCGACGCCGTGCAGCAGAACGACCTCGAGAAGGCCTACGGCGTCTGGACGCATGATCCCGCCTGGAAGCAGCATCCCAATCAGCACGCCGAGTATCCCTTTGCGCGCTTCGAGCAGGATTGGAGCCCCACCAGCTCGGCCAACGAATACGGCCCTATCAAGAGCCACAAGATCGTCGCCGCCCGTCGCTCGGGCAACGTGCTCATCATCGGCATCCGCATCAACGACCTGAAGAGCCACGCGCTCTTCCTCGACTACGATCCCGGCACGCACACGCTCGGCTTCTCGCCCGTCGAGTTGTATCTGGGTCCATAGCTGCCGGGTGCCCCAGGTCTCGCGTTTGAGACATGAGAATGGACACTCTCATCATCACCGTCTGCTGGAGCTACGACGCGTGGGGAAATCGGACCTCCGACACGGTTATCGAATCAGCCGAGTGCTGATGCGGGCCTGTCTAGAGCAACGTGTTGCTAATGCTGAAGACCGTTTCGCCAAAGTAGACAAAATCCCGCTCAAGCGGCGCGATGGACTTGAGGAAGTTGCCTGAGCTTCTGCTCCGTGGAAGCATCCAGTCGTGCAGTTCAATGATCAACAAAGGAAACTTCTCAATCCAATCGATGTTCTTTGAAAACAAATCCGCTTCAGATCCTTCAATGTCGATCTTGGCGATGAAAGGCACAAGGTTGGGTCCGCCGTACCGATGCAAGAGTGTTTCGATGGAAACAATCTCTGTAGATCCCGTTTCCGCTGCTGCGATTCGATACGCATTGTTGCCAAGCCCTGAGTCCAGAATCCTTCCACGCCCATCCTGTGACCCCACTGCAGCTTCAATCAACACGGCTCGAGAGAACGGATTATTCTTCTTTGCTTGCGCAAGGTTGGCTGGATCGGGTTCGATGCACAGAATCTTTGCTTCATCATAGTTCTGAGAGAAATATTGAGACGCGATTCCAATATTCCCGCCGCAGTCCAAGATCAGCGGAGTTTTACCAGCTCTCAGGACCGAACTGTAATATTCCTTGATCTCGCTGTAGCGCTTCAGCCTGCTCGCGTCGTAGTCGTCGCTTAAATAGATCTTCTTCGCGGTCGCTAGGTCTATGCTGTCGCGGATCTCGATCTTGAAGAGCTTGCGCCTTCTTCTGTCATACACAGTCTGCCGGCTGAACACCGATGGCGTGAGGAATGTGTATGGCTTCTTTTGACGCACGGAAATGGGCAGGCGGACGAGCAGGGAGGCGAAGCTCCGGGTTGCCTTTGTGAATGTGGTGTCACGAATCAACATGGATCAAATGCTCTTCTCTTGACGGCCGGCCGGGATACCAAGAACCCTGGCACTCCACTTTCGGTTCTCCTTCAACATCGACTCCAGCTTGTTGTACGCTTTCCACCCATGCCGCGCGGACTGGTTGCCAAACCGGGGGATTGGCCATAGTCGAGCTTTCGTCATTATGCGACGGGTTGCCTCGGCCTTGTCCAGATCAAGTTCCAGTGGACGGGAGCGCAGCGTGGTAACCGGCTGCCGGAATGTTTGCGTTGCCGGGAGAAGGCCGGCTGAAGGCCGCAGTTTCCCGGGTGACCAAAATTAAGGCACCCGGGCCACCTGCCCGCGCGAAGCCTTTGGCGGAGAAAACAAGCAGCAGAACATCCTCCAAATCACTGATTCTGAGTCGATGCAGCGAATTTCCGGTTACAGGTTTTCATAACCCGGCGTTGTTCGGAGATTTCCTAGTACTACTGCCAGTGGAGTCGCCATGAGGACTTTGATAGCTTCCTCAAGAAAGTTGGTTCCATTACATCATGATCCTGTGGTGGAACTGGCAGTGTGAACGACCCGCTTTCATCAGCTGTGTCGAGGGAGGGCGCTGTGAAACTCAAACGGAGGTTCATAACTGGTCTATCGATCGCGATGGTCTGTGCTTGTTTTGCCACAGCCCAGACATCGCCTCAAGCACAAACCCCACAGCAGGCATCGCCTCAAGCACAAACCCCACAGCAGACAACGCCGGCACCAAAATCTCCGTCAGCCAAGATTGGCTTGTTTGTTTATCCGCAAAAGCAACAGACGCCAGAGCAGCAAACGAAAGATGAAAATGAATGCTATTCGTCCGCGCAGAAGCAGACCGGAATTGATCCAACGGCACCCCCTCCCGCGCCGCAGCAGGCTCAGCAGAAGAAGGGCGGGGCCGTGAAGGGTGCGGCAAAAGGAGCCGCTGGTGGCGCTGCCATCGGAGCGATTGCCGGTGACACAGGAGAGGGTGCGGCGATCGGAGCAACAGCAGGTGCAGTCCACGGGCGCCGCCAACAAAAGAAAGCCAGCAAGCAAACGGAGCAGCAGTCAAAGCAGCAGGCGCAGACGCAGCAGCAAGGGCAACTGGATACGTTCCGGAGGGCGTTTTCAGCTTGTATCGATTCCAGGGGATATTCCGTGAAATAGAGGGGGACATGAGGCGCGCGCCTCGGTGCTCAGTCTTTCACCTCTTGTTTTTCAGTGGTGCGGTTTGTTCTGCGCAAGTGCAGGACGACGCCAGGTGGCCCGGGCGCCGGTGGGAAGGGAGGTAAGTTCTCCCATCCATGCGGGGTGCCCCGGGTGCCGCGCATTTGATGGGCGCCCGAGACCGCAAGAACTCTGGCACTCCATTTTCGGTTTTCCTTCAACAGCGACTCCGGTCGGGTCTCCCAGGTCTCAAGCTTGAGTCCTGGGATGCCACGAATGCCAGCAAGCGATTCCAGCCCTAGCCCTTCAGTTCCGCCAGCGTCTTCTCCAGGCTCGCCGCATCCTCCACGTTCAGGGCCTTCTGCGTGCTGTCGATCTGCTTCATCAGCCCGCACAGCACCTTGCCCGGACCCACCTCCACAAACGCCGTCGCGCCCGCGTTGACCAGCGTCTGCACGCACTCCACCCAGCGCACCGCGCCTGTCACCTGCCGCACCAGCGCATCGCGCGCCGCGGCAGCCGTCGTCACCAGCCCGCCGGTCACATTTGCCGCCACAGGAATCCGCGGCTCGCCCAGCGCAATGCCATCCAGCACCCGCGCTACTTCCTCCTGCGCAGGCTGCATCAGGGCGCAGTGGAACGGCGCGCTCACCGGCAGCATCACCGTGCGCCTTGCACCCTTTGCCTTGGCCAGCGCCGCAGCCTTCTCCACCGCTGCCACGGCGCCGGAAATCACCGTCTGCCCCGGCGAATTCAGATTCGCCGCCTGCACCGTCAATCCCATCTCCCGTGCAGCCTCCGCGCAAGCCTCGGCCACCTGCGCCGCATCCAGTTGCAGCACCGCCGCCATCGCGCCCAGGCCCGCTGGAACCGCCTGCTGCATCGCCCGCCCGCGCGCCTTCACCGCGCGCACCGCGTCGGCAAACCCCAGCGTTCCCGCCGCCACATGCGCCGACCACTCGCCCAGCGAGTGCCCCGCCGCCAGCACCGGTGTCACACCCTGCTCGGCCAGCACGCGCAGCGCCGCCACGCTCACCGTTAGAATCGCCGGCTGCGTGTTCTCCGTCAGCCGCAGTTCATCCTCCGGCCCCTCAAAGCACAGCCGCGACAGCGCAAACCCGCACGCCTCATCGGCCTCGGCAAAGGTGGCCTTCGCCACAGCGAAACGCTCGGCCAGCTCGCGGCCCATGCCCACTGCCTGCGAACCCTGCCCCGGAAACAGAAATGCAATCTTTGTGCTCATGCCATCATGGATTGTAGCGGATGGCTGCGGCCCTTCGAGGTGTGCCCAAGGCCGCAGCGAAGAGGCCCTAGTTCCACCGGCTCTTGTCTTCGTGGTCCTCGTCGATCTGCCGGCCCTGGCCGTCAAAGCGCACCGTGCGTCCCTGCTTGCGCATGTAGACCTCGAACTTCCGCGCCGCCCGCCGCCGCTTCCACCGGTAGTAGCGGTTCCGCAGCCCGTACCAGCGCTCGCTGATCCCAAAGCTGAACCCGCGCCGTGACGCCATCCTGAGATACAGCCATCCGGCCAGCGCGCCGCCCAGTTGCGCAAAAGCGTACATGCGTTGCGTGCTGAACAGCATCGCAATCGCGACCAGTCCGTAGATGATCGCCATGTACCGGGCCTTGATGCCAATCGTGAAGAAGAGCAGAAACTCCGTCTCGCCGTACAGCACGCCAATCGCCACCAGCAGGCCGAAGATGCCGCCGAAGCAGCCATAGAGCGGCACGGGAATCACCGAGAGTCCGAAGGCCACGCTCGCGCCATACAGCAGCGCCCCAGCCGCCGCCGTGCCCAGCACTGAGGCGCCGTAGAGCCCCATCACCCAGCGGTCGGCGTGCATCGCCTCCAGAAAGCCCGCCAGGAACCACAACGACAGCAGCTCAAACAGCGTGCCCATCAGCCCAAAGTGCACCAGGCTGTAGGTCAGCGGCTGCCACAGCGCCCCGTGCAGAAAGGCGCCCGGCGAAAACGCCAGCAC
This sequence comes from Occallatibacter sp., assembly GCA_049582405.1. Lineage (GTDB taxonomy): Bacteria > Acidobacteriota > Terriglobia > Terriglobales > Acidobacteriaceae > Telmatobacter. The sequence continues at coordinate 5,847 of JBAUTX010000398.1, forward strand.
GTTGACCAGTGTTCCAGTCAGCGCAGGCGCCACCACGCCCAGCAGAATCAAGGCGAAGTAGGCCACCAGATTCACAAGAATCAGCCGCCGCGTCGCTCCGCGGAAGTCCGGAAAAGCCAGTGGTGTAGAGCCTATCCTTCGCATCGCTGTTGCAAGGGTAAATCTTCCCGCTTGCCGGTGTCATGGGCCGCTCACCGGCAAGCGTTTGCGGCCGCTAGGTCAGCGGCACCTTCACCAGGCTCGCGTGGCCCTGCGCATCCACCGAGCGCACACCGAAGACCACGTTGTCTTTTGAGATGGGCACGGTGACCCGAACATCGGATCCGGCGGCTGGCGGGTCCACAGTCTTTCCATACTGCCAGTCCGGGGCCGTCGTCTCGCGCCACACCACCTGGTAGTGCGCCACGCGCCCTCCCGTTGGAGCTTCCCAGGTCAGCGTTGTGCCATTCTCCAGGCCCTTCATCTCGATCTTCACATGCTCGGGCGGGCCGGGCGCGGCGGCCAGCGTAGCCAGCGTGGCCGCATTCAGTCGCGCCACCTGGGCCACGTAGTGGAAGTCCACAAATTCGAGCAGGTCCCCAAGCACCGGCGCATTCGAACCCGCTGCCGGGCGAACGATGTTCTGGTGCTGATGGTTGAAGTCCTCCTGCCACTCAGTCAGGCGAACCGCGGCAAACCCCTCCTGGTTGAACGTCATGTGGTCGCCACCACGCAAGTAGCGGTCCGGCCGCGCAACCAGAAACGCGGAGAAGCCTGGCGTGCTGCCGCCATTGGCAAAATACGTCCGTGCCGCGGCCGCAATCGCACGGGCCAGCTCACGGCTCGGCGAGTCGTTCTCTCCGCCCAGAGCGTGAATCCGCCGCTCCTCATCCGCCGTTGCCGTCGCCGGAATGCCCTCGGAAAACACGCGCACGCGGTCCTTCAACTGCTGCGTGTCCCCCGGCGTCGTATTGCCACCCACAATGTCATTGTTCAGCACGCCTTCCAGCTGCCACCCTTCCTGCCGCGCCAGTTGCGCCAGGTGGCCTGATCCGATGAGGCCCTGCTCTTCGCCTGCAACCGCTGCAAACACAATCGTTGCCGGAAGGTGCAGCTTGCTCAGTGTGCGCGCGCACTCCAGCGAAACGGCCACGCCCGAGGCATCGTCATTGGCCCCCGGAGCTGTGCCATGGTCGTCAAAGACATTCAGATTACGCGAGTCGTAGTGCCCCGTCACCAGCACCATCCGGTTCGCCTCTGCCGGGTCGGAACCGCGCAGGATCGCGTAAACATTGGTGATCTGCGTGGGCCTGGGAATCCGTCCCGCCCACCGCCCGCCGCTTGTCTGATCGGCCGTAAAAACATCCCGCTTCACCTCAAGGCAGCCCCCGCACTCGTGCGAAATCGCCTCAAACTGCCCGTAGATCCAATTCGCGGCAGCGTTGATTCCCTTGTCCTGGGGCAGGTCAGCCGACATGCTTGAAAGCGTGCTCCGCGTCCCGAAACCAACCAGCGTCTCAATCGTCTGTTGTATGTGTGCCGGCTGGATGGTGGTCAATGCTTTCGCAATGGCCGGGTCCGGCGCGGCAGGGGCAAGCGGGGCGCCGTATTGCAGATAGTCAGGCTGCGCAAGGCAGGGAAGGGAGATGAGCGCCAGTCCAAGCGCGAGGGTAGATTTTATTGCCGTCATTGGGGTTTCTCCGCTTCGGGGTGAGTTCCTTACTGGGGGCAAAATGCCGCCTCTTGACCTTTGGGCGGCTGCTCCCTAAAGCTAGAGGAGTCGTACCGCGAGGTACCGTCATCCTACAACATGCAACGCGTCACGCTGTGCAGAGGACGAAAGAACGAAGGAGAGGAGGCTGCCATGCCCAGCTGCCCTGAATGCGAAAATAAGCTTGATATCGAAGTCGACGAGGTCGAAGAAGGCGACGTGGTCGCCTGCGAGGAATGCGGAACAGAATTTGAAGTCGTAGGCGTGGACCCACTCGAGTTGTCGCGCGTGGAAGAAGACTACGATGAAGAAGAAGAAGAGCTTTACGACGAGGAGGAAGACGAGTGAGGGCCAATCGCACACGATGGGCTGGCTGTTTCTTATTTGCCGCGCTGGCAGCGGGTGTGGGGCCCGTGCCGCAGCTCGGCACTCTGCCCCAGGCGGTCGCGCAGAATATGGGCCAACGCAGTGTATCTGGCACCGTGGTCGACGCCAGTTCCAATCCCGTGTCTGCCGCAACCATTTTTCTCAAGAATCAGAAAACCAAGGCAATCCGCAGCTACACCTCAAGCGCAAAGGGCCGCTTTTACTTTGCGCAGGTCAGCTCCACAGACGACTATGACCTGTGGGCAGAGAAGGATAGCAAAAAGAGTGCCGTCAAGACCGTTAGCGCCTGGGATGCACGGAAGGAATTTGAAACTGAACTGAAAATCAAGTAGTGATACTTGAAAAAAAGCCGCGCCGTTCGTCCTGACCGGCGCGGCTTTCTCACGCATCCAGCTTCTTCGTCACCAGCTCGTTCAGCAATGCCGGGTTCGCCTGACCCTTCATGGCCCGCATCACCTGCCCCACAAAGAATCCCGCCACCGTCTTCTTGCCTGCTTTGTACTGTTCCAACTGCTTTGGGTTCGCGGCAATCACCTCGTCAATCGCCTTTTCAATCGCCGCCACATCGGTAATCTGCTGCGGCTTCTCGCGCTCATAGACGGCAGGGAAGTCCTCGCTCTTCTCAAAACACACATCGAGCAACTGCTTCAGCTGCTTCGAGCTGATCTTGTCTTCGTCCAGCAGATCGGCCGCCATCACCAGGCCCGTCATCGACACCGGCGATTGCTCCTGCTCCAGTCCCAGCGCCTTCAGGCGTCCGCCCAGCTCGCTCAGCAGCAGGTTCGCCACGCGCCGCGGATTCTTCGCCGTCTTCGCCGCCGCCTCAAACCGGTCCGCAAATTCTCGCGAAGCCGTAAGCGTGTGCGCATCTTTCTCGTTCAACTCGTAGGCCGCAATCATCCGCGCCCGTCGCGCCTCCGGCAGCTCCGGGAGCTCCGCTCTTCTGCGCTCCAGAAACTCCTGCGACACAAGCAACACCGGCAAATCCGGCTCCGGAAAGTACCGGTAATCATGCGCCTGCTCCTTCGACCGCATCGAGTACGTGCGGCCCTCGCCGGCATTCCACAGCCGCGTCTCCTGCACAATGCGCCCGCCGCCTTCAATCACCTCGATCTGCCGTTCGATCTCGTACTCCAGCGCCGCGCGAATAAAGCGGAAACTGTTCACGTTCTTCACTTCCACCTTCGCGCCAAACTTCTCCTGCCCCCGCGGCCGCACGCTCACGTTCGCGTCGCAGCGCAGCGAGCCCTCTTCCATGTTGCAGTCGGAGACGCCCGTGTACAGCAAAATCTCTTTGAGCCGCGTCAGATACTCAAACGCCTCATCCGGCGTGCGAATGTCCGGCTCGCTCACAATCTCCACCAGCGGCGTCCCGCAGCGGTTCAGGTCCAGATACGTCCGCGTCGCCGAGTCCGCAAAGCCATCGTGCAGGCTCTTGCCAGCGTCTTCTTCCATGTGCAGCCGTGTAATGCCGATGCGCTTCATCGTCCCGTCGGCCGTCGGCACGTCAATCCACCCATGCTCGGCAATGGGCTTGTCAAACTGCGAAATCTGGTAGCCCTTCGGCAGGTCGGGATAGAAGTAATTCTTCCGCGCAAAAATCGAGCGCTCCCGCACCTGGCAGTTCAGCGCGAGCGAAGCGAGCGTGGCATACTCCACGGCCTTCGCATTCAGCACCGGCAGCGCCCCCGGCAACCCCAGGCACACCGGGCACACATTCGTGTTCGGCGCCGAGCCAAACTGGTTCGCGCAGCCGCAGAACGCCTTCGTCGCCGTCAGCAACTGCACATGCACTTCAAGCCCGATCACGGGCTCATACTTGACCATCAAATCGCTGGAAAGCGCGGTGGCGGGCATGTGTAAATTCTAGCGCCTCAACCCGGCTGACGATTCTCAAAGCAGCGCCTGGAGCAGTGCGTTATACGCCGGCTTCTTTGCATAGTTCAGATCGAATGGGAGCGCCCACCCGTATCCGGGATAAAAAGACGGAATCCACGAATCCTTATCGGTGAAGCCCCAGGTTTGGAATGCCGTGCACGCGGCCTGCCCCAGACACACCGTCATCAGATCCTGGTACGTCTTGGCCTGAGACGCAAGATCGTTGGCGCTGTCGCCCGGCAACCGAACGTCCAGCTCTGTGATGTGCACTTCAAGCCCCAGGGCGCCAAATCGCTGCATGTTCTGGCCGACGGAAGCAAGGTTTCCGGGGGTGTCAAAGCTTGGATCGATATGGAACTCAAACCCCACACCGGAGAGAGGCACGCCGCGACTTACAAAGTCCTTGGCCATGGCATACATCGCGTCTGATTTTGCATTCACCGTCTCGACGCCGTAGTCATTCACGAACAGCTTGGCCGCCGGATCGGCAGCGTGCGCCCAGTCCAGCGCTTGCTCAATGTACTTCGTTCCCTGGCCGGCAAAGCCGATGCCCGGAGAGTCATACCAGATCGTGCTGTGCACCGTGCCATCAGAGTTGAATGGCTCGTTCACAACATCCCACGCGTAGACCTTCCCTTTGTAGTGCCCCACGACGTTCGCAATGTGATCGGAGAGCGCCTGGCCCAGGGTGGTCGGCGTCCAAGGAGTGGCGGGAGCAGTCACCCACGCCGGCAGCGACTGGTCCCACACAAGGTTGTGGCCACGCACTTGCATCAGGTTGGCTGCGGCGAAGGCCACCAGCGCATCCGGCCCCGCATAGTCGTATGTGGTCGGCTGCGGATGGATGGGCCCAAACTTCATCTCGTTCTCCGGCTCAAGCTGCGAGTATTCGCTGGAAAGCGTTGAGGCGTAGTCCGACTCAGACAGATGGATGGAATCGGCTGCCGCGCCCATCAGCAAACTGTGGGATTGAGCAGCAGCGCGCAGCGTCTGTTGTGCCGTGGTGGATTGCTGTGACGTGGCGGAACTCCCGCCGCAGCCCATCACTCCAGCGAGAGCAAGCGACGCAAAGACGGCAACGAGGCATGCAACTCGCCCGATCCTCAAGTAGATCAGGCTCGCTGGTCGATCCACGCAACTGCGGCAGATTCTCTCCATGTACGCTGCATTGACGGGCACGTCTGTGGGAATACTCTGACCGCGCTACTCCGTCGGGTCCGCCGCCGTGAACGGCGAGCAGCACGGCTTCTCGCTCGCGTGGAAGTTCATCAGCTCCAGTCGAATCTCATCCGGGTCATACAGGTTGAATTGCCACTTGCCGTCCTTGCCGATCTTCGGCTCCTTGTCGTGCACGCCCGTCAGCCGGTTGCTCGCCTCCAGCTTCTTGTACGCATCCGGCACCGACACCACGCCAATCGACAGATGATCCAGCACGCCCAGCGCATGCAGCGTCATGTTCGTTGGAATCCCCGAGCCCGACGGCCCGCTCGTCAGCATGTACTCCAGCCAGTCATGCCCGTTCGGAGCCTGCTGGCTCACCCAGTCCAGCTTGGCCTCCTGCATCCCGCCAAACCAGTACGGCCTGAAGCCGAGCAGGTCGCGGTAGAACGTGTCCTCCGCCGCGCGGCTGTGCACCATAAACCCGACGTGAATGATGTGCGTCCCAACCACGTTCGAATCGTTCGGAGCCTTAGCGTGCGCCGCCGGCTGCACAAACTCCACCTTGTTCTGCTCCGGGTCCAGCACCGTGAACCACTGGCTGCCGTCCGAGCCCTTCGTCACCGCCGCGGGCGTCGTCCATCCCTTTGCGGCCAGGTACTTCCGCATCCCCTCCGCGCTGCTCACATTCCACGCCGAGTGGTCCATCCGGTTGATGCCCGCGCCCGCCGGCAGCGGCAGCACCTCCACAAACTGCGTCGCGCTCAGCGCATAGCGCACGCCCGCCGGGTTCTCCGGGTCGGCTTCCTTCGCCGCGCCAATAATGTCGCGATAGTAGTGCTCCGCCGCCGCAGCGTTCGACGTGTACACCGCCAGGTGAGAAATCCCGGTAATCTCAGGCCGCGCGGGACCCGTCTCCGCCGCCGCAGCCAGCGTCAGCGTGGAAGCAAACAAGACAGCAGACAATTTCCAATGCATCCGGCACCTCATTGTGGGTTGCGCGTCCACAATAAAGCGATTTGGTGCCCTCTGTAAACTGTCTTCCGGTTTTGCGCGCAGATCTGCTTTGCCTGCCGTAGAATGCGCACATGCGTCGCGTCCCTTTCCCGCTTTCCATGGCTATGCTTGCCGCTGCCGCCCTCTGTTTGAGTGCCGCCGCCCAGACCGCTCTGCCCACCGCCCCAGCCGACGACCGCGCAGAAGCGCGCGCCATCTTCAAGCAGCTCATCGAAATCAACACCACCGACACGCCACAGGGCAATGTCACCACGGCCACCGCCGCCATGCAGCAGCGCTTTCTCGACGCAGGATTCCCCGCCGCAGACGTGCATCTGCTTGGTCCCGACTCGCGTAAGCAGAACCTCGTCGTGCGCTATCGTGCCGAAAACCAGCCCACAGAGAAGCCCGTGCTCTTTCTTTGCCACATGGACGTGGTTCAGGCCCTGCGCTCGGACTGGCACACCGATCCCTTCCAGTTTGTCGAGAAAGACGGTTACGACTACGGCCGCGGCACACAGGACATGAAGGAATCCGACGCCATTCTCGTTGCCACGTTCCTCCGGCTCCATCGCGAGGGTTACAAGCCCCGCCGCGACCTCATCCTCGCTCTTACCGCAGACGAAGAGGGTGGCAAGTTCAACGGTGCCGGCTGGCTCGTTGCCAACCATCGTGACCTGGTCGATGCCGCCTTCGTCATCAACCCGGATTCCGGCGGCGTGGATCTCGAGCACGGCCGTCCCCTTCTCGCCGAAGTGGAAGCTACCGAAAAGGTTTATGCCGATTTCCAGCTCACGGCCGTCAATCGCGGCGGTCACAGTTCGCTGCCCCGGCCGGACAACGCGATTTACGAGCTGACCGCTGCTCTCAACAAGCTCGCCGCCTACTCCTTCCCCTTCGAGATGAATGCCGTCACGCGCAACTACTTTGAACGTCTTGCGCAACGGGAAACCGGCCAGACGGCGGCCGACATGCGCGCCATTCTTGCCGACCCACCCGACATGGCTGCTGCGGCGCGTCTCAGCACCCAGGACCCCAGCTTCAATGCCAGCTTCCGGACCACCTGCGTTGCCACGCGCCTCAGTGCGGGCCACGCCAACAACGCCCTGCCACAGACCGCAGAGGCCACCGTCAATTGCCGCATCTTTCCCAGCCACTCGCCGGAGGAGATCCGTCAGCAGCTCATTGACCTCTTTGCCGATCCCGCACTTTCCGTCAAGTACGTCTCTGACGCCGGAGTCGTTTCGGACACTGCTCCGGTCAGGACCGTGATTGCTCCGCCTCCGCCGCTCGGGGAGGTCTTCGGCCCCCTCACCCGTATCACGCAGCAAATCTGGCCGGGCATCCCCGTGACGCCCTATATGGAGGGCGGAGCATCGGATTCGATTTATTTTGCGGCGGCGGGCGTCCCCACATACGGCTACTCCGCAATCGCCCTTGAGCGCGACGACGTGCGCGCCCACGGCCAGGATGAACGCCTCCCGGTCGACTCCTTCTGGAAATCCCTCGACTTCTTTTACGGTTTCACCAGGGCTCTCGGTGACGAGTGAGCCACAGCGCAACCGGTGCGCTACATCCCCGCTGTGCGCCCCTGCGAGCCACCCGCCCCGCTGATAAACTGGAAATGCATGATCCTGCCGTTTGTCCGCGAAATCTTCGCGGAGCTGGAGCATTCCACCGCATTCGATCGCGTACAGAGGCACCTCAGCCTTGGTACGGGGCGTCGTCGTGTCTCCGGCCTCACCGCAACGGCCCGTTCCCTCTATCTCCCGCTCATGGCGCGCGCCGCGCACCAGCCGGTCATCATCGTCGTTGCCGACAACAAAGCGGCCGAGTCCCTCGAACTCTCCCTGCGCGTCTGCTGCGAACTCACCGGCGCCATCGACCCCGCCCGCGTCGTGCGCCTGCCCGCCCACGACGTGCTGCCGTTTGAACATCTCTCGCCGCACCCTGAGGTGCAGGAAAGGCGCGCCGCCGCCCTCTGGAAGCTCGCCACCGGCGCCGTCTCCATCCTCATCGCGCCTGCTGAGGCTGCCGCCATGCGCCTCTTCGACCGCGACTACTACGCCAGCCTCGCCGTCACCCTGCGCCGCGGCGAAGAAATCGACATCGAAGTCCTCACCGCCCACCTGGCCAGCGTCGGCTACACGCAGATGGACCTCGTCGAGATGCCCGGCCAGTTCACGCGCCGCGGCGGCATCCTCGACGTCTACTCGCCTGAGGCCGACCGCCCCATCCGCATCGAGCTCTTCGGCGACGAGATCGAAACCATCCGCAAATTCGACCCCGAAACGCAGCGCTCGCAGACCGGCCTCGATGAAGCCCTGCTGCTGCCGCTCACAGAAACCCCCGTCACTGAGCGCCTGCTCGCCGCCGTCAACGCGCGCCTCAGCCGCCAGCGCCTTGAGGGCGAAGAAGAAGAGCTCATCGCCGAAGCGGCCGCCGGCGGCGGCGTCAGCGTCTTTCCCGGCTGGGAGTTCTTCAGTTGCGTCGCCGGGGCTGAGAGTCATCTGCTCAAGCTCCTGCCGCGCTGCTTCCTCTTCGTGGAAGAGCCCGCCATGGTGCGCAACCAGGTCGAGCGCTGGTGGAACAAGGTCGAGCAGCGCCACGAGCGCTCCGGCATCGGCTCGCTCATCCGGCCGGAAGACATCTACCTGCGCCCCGAGGTCCTCATCGGTTTTCTGCAATCGCATCCCGGCCTCGACCTCGACCAGCTCGGCGCCGTCGATGTGCTCGATGAAGACTCCACGCTCGGCGAAATCTCCTTCAGCTCCCGCCCCACGCTCCGCTTCCACGGCTCCATCCCCGCGCTCACCGAGCAGCTCCGCAGCCTCATGGCCGGCGACCAGCGCATCGTCCTCGCCGCGCCCACACAGGGCGACGTCGAGCGCATGGCCACCGTGCTCCGCGAATACCACGTGCCCTACCGCCTCGGCAGCCGCGTCGTGCATCACGGTGCAGAGACCGTCCTCGAAGAAGCCAGCTATCTCGCCGGCGATCTCCGCGTGCCCGTTATCGTGCGCGCGCAGATTGCCTCCGGCGTCAGCTTCCCCAACTCCAACGTCATCCTCTTCGGCGCCAACGACCTCTCCGATGAAGCCGACATCATGGCCCGTCCCGAGCCCAAGCGCTCCAAGACCGCGGCCTTCGTCTCCGACTTCCGCGACCTCACCATCGGCGACTACGTCGTCCACGTCGAGCACGGCATCGCGCAATACCAGGGCCTCAAGGAGATCGTGCAGGACGGCCTCACCGTCGAATTCATGATTCTCGAATTCGCCGAGCAGGCCAAGCTCTACGTCCCGCTCACGCGTCTCGACCTCATCCAGAAATACCGCTCCACCGACGCCGGCCCCGCGCCCGTCCTCAACAAGCTCGGCTCGCAGCAGTGGACCAAGACCAAGGCCCGCGTGCGCAAGGCCATGCAGGACATGGCCGGCGAGCTGCTCAAGCTCTATGCCGAGCGCCACACCGCGCAGGGCACCGCCTTCGCGCCCGACAACGAATTTCAAAAAGAGTTTGAAGACTCCTTCGACTACAACGAGACCGACGACCAGCTCACCGCCATCCAGGCCATCAAGCAGGACATGGAAGCCACCACGCCCATGGACCGTCTGCTCTGCGGCGATGTCGGCTACGGCAAGACTGAAGTCGCCATGCGCGCCGCCTTCAAGGCCGTGCAGGATGGCAAGCAGGTCGCCGTGCTCACGCCCACCACGGTCCTCAGCTTCCAGCACTTCGAGACCTTCAAAAAGCGCTTCGCCAACTTCCCCATCACCATCGAGATGATCTCGCGCTTCCGCACCGCCAAGGAGCAGAAGCACATCGTCGAGCAGGTCGAGCACGGCAAGGTCGACATCCTCATCGGCACCCACCGCCTGCTCTCCAAAGACATCAAGTTCCAGGACCTCGGCCTGCTCGTCGTCGATGA
>JBAUTX010000399.1:0-1645 GCA_049582405.1 Occallatibacter sp.
CCCGTCTCCGACCGCGACGCCAAAGAGCTCGCCGCCGCACCCGACACCCACGCCCCCAGCGGTCCCGTCAATCCCACCTACCAGCAGCGCTGCGCCCTCTGCCACGGCGACCACCTCCAAGGCGTCGCGCCATCCTTCCCGGCCATCCTCGGCGTCGGCAACCGCCTCACCACCGCCCAGCTCACCCGCCTAATTCACCAGGGCGGCAAGCTCATGCCACCGCAGCCCGACATCGAAGGCAAAGACCTCGCCGCGCTGCTCGCCTGGCTCGGCGTCCACGACACACTCGCCCCGCCCGCCACCGCGCCCGGCACTGACGCCTACACCTTCACCGGCTACCGCAAATTCCTCGACCCCGACGGCTACCCCGCCATCGCGCCCCCGTGGGGAACGCTCAACGCCATCGATCTAAAAACAGGGAAGTACCTCTGGAAGATTCCTCTCGGCGAGTACCCCGCGCTCGCCAGCCAGGGCATCGCCAGCACCGGCAGCGAAAACTACGGCGGACCCATCGTCACCGCCGGCGGCGTGCTCTTCATCGGCGCCACCGTCTACGACCGCCAGTTCCGCGCCTTCGACGCATCCACCGGCCAGCTCCTCTGGCAAACCACGCTGCCCTTCGCCGGCATGGCCACGCCCTCCACCTATATGGTCAACGGACGCCAGTACGTCGTCATCGCCTCCAGCGGAGGCCGCGACCCCAAATCCCCCACCGGCGGCTCCTACATCGCCTTCGCCCTCCCGCACTAGCTTCTCAACAGGCAGGGAAGCGCAACTCGTCAAGGCAGGCGGGGCGGGTGCCCCCGGTCTCGATTCTGAGACCGGGGAAAGCACAAATCCCACCCGGGGCAGGTGGCCCGCTCACGGATTCCAATAGATGCTAAAGGGTATCGAGAGGTGTGCCCCGTTCATCGCGGCTTGTTCGCGATGAGCGGGCGGGAGAAGACGCATGGGTGGCTACCCGCCCCCCGGCGCCTCCAACAGCGGGAGACGGTGAAAGCAACTGAAGGTGATGAAATGCAGCGATTCCGCCTTCTGAAAGCGCTTCAATCCGCGCAGCATGGAGTCAATCTTAGCTCCATCCCGCCCGCTCATCGCAAACTACGCGATGAACGGGGCACAAACTCCTTTGAGACGCAGAGATGCTAATGACCGGGCCACCTGCCGATCTGTTGCTCCTGCTCAGCGGTCATTTTCACGGCCTATAGATTGTTGTCTTGGGCTGGTGAACCCCTCCGGGAGGGGCCAGGTTGAATTGTTGCTTTATGTGCTCCCGAAGTGTCTCCCTGTATCGTTCAAACTCGCCTCGCATCTGCATCAATTCGTTGTCCAGCTTCAGGCGCCCGTCGTAATCACTAAAGAGCGTGTTCTCCATTGTGGAACAAGTGAGAAGCATCGAAAATGGCATCAATACCATAAGTTTTGGGTCCGCGCCCGTGTACTTCAGCCGGAACTCAATGTGTTTACCCGCGGAGATGTGTACGAATCGGTCAGCAATTGCGCTGGGGTTTGCATGAGAACCCGTCTCGGAGAGTTCGCTCCACGACTTGTGAAGTTCCGGCAGACCACTGAACAGGCCGGTTTTCTTGTTTCGCATGAAAGCGTCTTCAAACGCCTTCAGAGCCGCTTTGCCGTCGCTCTTTTT
>JBAUTX010000400.1:0-2020 GCA_049582405.1 Occallatibacter sp.
GCGGCGAGGGCTCCGCTCTGCGAAAGAATGGCTGCGCCTGCAAAATCCGCGCGCTCCTGAGGCGGGGTGACCACAAAGGTGATTGGAATCCCGTCCACGTAATTGACCATACCCAGGCAGTTTGGGCCTTCGAGGACCATGCCGCTTTCGCGCGCGATGCCGGCCAACTCCTGCTGTGCTGCTCGTCCATCTTCGCCCGCTTCTGCAAAGCCTGCCGAAAAGACGATGACGCTGCCGATGCGCTTGAGCGCAAGTGCCCGGGCCGACGTGAGGACCGCAGCACCCGGGATGGCAAGTACCGCGCAATCAATCTCGTCTGGAAGTTCGTCGATAGAAGCGAGAGATTGCCGGCCCCGAATCACCGGCCGCTTGGGATTCACAAGATGGAGCGGCCCCGAAAAGCCGGCGTCCTCCAGATTCTGCAGCACCGATTCGCCAAGCGAACCCGGTGTGGAAGATGCGCCGATCAAAGCAATCGAACGAGGCCGCAAGAGGCGGTCGAGCCGTAGACGAGATTGGGACTTCTCTTCGAGATCGATCACATGCGTCTCCGTCTGGCCCACTCAGCGCTTGTAGCTCTGCAGCCCAGGCTTGATGCTCTTTTCGTCGAGGAACTGCTTGAGCCCCTTATCGCGGCCGTGCTCGGGATCACGCAGTTGCGCCTGGTCGAGCTTGGCGTAGAGGTAGTCCTCACTTTGCTCCCACGTGAGCTCCCTGCAACGCTTGAAACCGTGCTTGGCGGCACGCAACACGACCGGATTTTTGGCAGTGAGCTTGCGGGCGAGCGTAAGGGTCTCTTCGCGCAACTTCTCCAGCGGAACCGCTTTATTGACGAGACCCATTTCAGCGGCCTGGCGGCCTGTGAAGGTTTCGCCGGTCATGATGTATTCAAGCGCCTTGCGATGCCCGACCGTGTCTGCGAGCGCTTTGCTTACCAGATTGCCGGGGGGAATGCCCCAGTTGATCTCCGACAAGCCGAAGACTGCGCTCTCAGAGGCGACGGCGAGATCGCAGGCAACCAGGGGCGAGAAGCCGCCACCGAAACACCAGCCATTCACCATGGCAATGGTGGGCTTGGCGTACATGCGCAGGAGCTTCCACTGCCAGGTGGACGCATCGCGCCGCACTCTTTCTTGTACGATCTCGGGCGCCTGATCGATCTCGCGAAAGTATTCCTTCAGGTCCATGCCCGCCGTCCAGGACTCGCCGGCGCCGGTGAGCACAAGCACCTTGACCGCATCGTCCAGTTCGAGCGTTTCCAGCACATCGCGCATTTCGCGATTCAGCGTGGGGCTCATCGCGTTGCGTTTCTCCGGCCGGTTGAAGGTGACCCAGCCGATCTCGTCCTCGATTTCAACGCGGACCGTTGTCCAGCGATCTTCATACGTTGCCATTGCGTTCCATCCTTTCGCACCGCTACGGGCGCCTTGCTGAAGGCATTCTGGCAAGGAACCTTTTTAATCGTGCAGCGGCAGGCCTACATAGTTCTCCGCGAGCGATGTGGCTGCTGCGCGGGAGGTCATCACGTACTCCAGCTCGGCAAGTTGGCGCTTGTGATCAAAGGGTGATTCCTGCTCGAAACGATGCAGCAGCGAAGTCATCCACCACGAGAAGCGCTGCGCCTTCCAGATTCTGCGCAGGCAGGTTGCTGAGTAATGGCTCAGCCCCGCATCGTCATGACGTTTATAGAAGTCACACAGCGCCTCGGCGAGATAATGCACATCCGCGAAGGCTAGATTCATGCCCTTCGCACCCGTGGGCGGAACAATGTGCGCCGCATCGCCGGCAAGGAAGAGACGCCCCCATTGGAGAGGCTCGACGACAAAGCTGCGCATGCCGGTGACACCCTTCTGCAGGATCTTCCCCTCTGCCGGGCGCCATCCATCTGCGCATCCAAGGCGGGTGTTCAATTCACTCCAGATGCGGTCATCGCTCCACTCGTCCATGTTTTCGTCCGGGCGGCATTGAAGATACAGGCGCGTACTCTTTGGCGAGCGCATGCTGTAGAGCGCGAACCCGC
>JBAUTX010000401.1:0-3139 GCA_049582405.1 Occallatibacter sp.
GACGACGCTGTTTAGGCTACCTCATCTCTGTTAGATAATGCCTTCGAGAACCGTAGTATGACCAGACAGAAGACCATGAGGACTGAGACAAGCACAAGTCGCGGGTAAACTGCGTCATCTCGAGAAAGTTCAACAACCAAGATCAGGGTGGCCAGCACAAGTAATGGTCTGCCCGACCTTTTGTACCGGTTTCATTGTTAGTGTAGCGCGGCTAACTTTGTTGATCGATAGTCGCAGTCTGGGGTGTGGAGAAGTGGGAAGCGCGTAGCGGTTTCCACTTCTCCATGCCCCAAGCTCTTTGTCACCCAGGCTTCCGGCGCTGGTGGGCGGTAACCTAGCGAGGAGTGTGGCCGGATGGTGTTGTAGTGGACTCGCCACCGATCCGCCAGCACCCTGATCTCCTTCATCGAGTAGAAGATTTCACCGTTCAGGAACTCGTCTCTTGGTTTCGAGTTGAAGCTCTCACAGTAGCCGTTCTCCCAGGGACTGCCTGGTTCGATGTAAGCCGTTCTTGCTCCCGTGCCGGCGAGCCACTTGCGCAGATCTCTCGCCACGAACTCTGGGCCGTTGTCGGAGCGAAGATGCTCCGGCACGCCCTTTGTCACCTTCACGTCGGCCAGCGCCTCGATCACCTTCGCTGAACTCCACCTGCGTTCCGACCGGATCATCAGGCACTCTCGGGTGTGCTCGTCGATCAGACTCAACATCCGCACCGTTCTTCCATCGTGTGTCTTCGCGCTCACGAAGTCATAGCTCCACACATGGTTGGCGCGCTCCGGCCGCAGCCGCACGCATGATCCATCGTTCAACCACAGCCGTCCACGCGGCTTCTGCTTCTGCGGAACCTTCAGCCCTTCGCAGCGCCAGATGCGCTCGATCCGGTCTTTTCCCACGCGCCAGCCCACCCGCTGCAACAGCGCCGTGATGCGGCGATAGCCGTAGTGGCCCGTATTGACTGGCCAACTCGATCACCGCCCGGGTCAGTGCATCTTCGTCGTTACGCTGTGTCGGCTGGTAGCGCTGCGTGCCGCGTGGCTGATTCACCAGTTGGCACGCCCTTCGCTCACTCATCCCATGTGCTTCAAGCGCATGGGTGACCGCACAGCGACGTCGTTCCGGGCGTAGAAGTTTCCCGAGGCGATGTCCTTCAACACCAGCTTGTCCAGGCTCAGCTCAGCAACCAGCCGCTTAAGCTTCGAGTTCTCCTGCTCAAGCTCCTTGAGCCGACGTGCCTGGTCTACCTGCAAGCCGCCGTACTCTTTCCGCCAGCGGTAAAACGTCTGTTCGGTGATTCCAGCTTCTCGGCAAGCCACCGGGGGCGTCTTCCCATTTGCACTCGCCACTTCGATCTGCCGCAATAAGCTCACGATCTGCTCAGCACTGTGCTTCTTCCCTCGTGCCATCCAAGACTCCTCTCATACCAGCTTCTCTGATGATTCCCACTGGTACAAAATTCGCCGGGCACTCCAGCTCCGGCCAGAGCAAATCTTGAAATCGCGCGCGGCCTCCACGTCGGCCGCGCCACGTCCGAGATTCCTTGTTGCCCCTGGCGCGCGGAAGTAGACTGGCTTTCCACCGCCACGCATCGGTGCCGAAAACTCACGAACGGCTTTGAGAATGTGGCTCGAAGACGGTGGTAGTGGTGGGCAACCGGCAAATCTCTTCGCCATGCGGACTACGTTCTACGGCGCTTGGAGGCGGGTTTTTCCCCTCGATTGGCCACAAGTCTATCGATGTTGTTGTGGGGTCGAAATTCGCGAGATGAACCTCGCGAGATCTTGGCCGAGCTCTACCAGAGCTCCTGGGTCGATGTCCTGCAGCCCACTCGCGCCGACTTCTCGTCCAGAATGCGTTGTGTCAACCGACCTGCTGACTACAAGGCAATCCTGCTTCCGCGCCGCAACCTGCATATCCCTGCTCGCATTGAAATTGCCAGATTGGACTGAAGCCTTCAAGATGCTCACCCTGCAAGCAACCGACTTGCCGTTGAAACTGCGGAAGCTGAGTTGGAGGAACCTATTTCCCCCGGACCTCGCACACTGATTCCCCGACTGACCCCCGTGCAGACCGTCAGCCGTGGCTGATCTGCGCGTTTTTGTGGGGGTGCATCACTTTGATGTTTTTCGCCAGACCTAGCAGCCCCAGCAGCCGAATGAGCAAGTAATTGAAGTCCAGCTCCCACCACATCATGCCATGCGTGGCAGACACGGGATGCGCGTGGTGATTGTTGTGCCATCCCTCGCCACCTGTCAACAGTGCAACCCACCAGTTATTGGTTGAATCGTCGTGGGTATTGAAGCGGCGTGCTCCCCACAAGTGAGTTGCAGAATTAACGAGCCAGGTAACATGAAAGCCGACGGTAGTCCGTAGCAGTACACCCCAGAGCAGCCACGACAAACCCAGCTTCCATCCCCCTGCGGCGGTCCCGAAGCCCAGCAGCAAGATGCCGCTGAGCGTGATCGGCAACCAGTGCCATACCGCTAGCCACCGGTAGAACAGCTCCCGCTGCAGATCCGGCGCGTAGCGGGAAAGCATTGCAGTTTCGTTGTGGAGTGCGCCGTGCAATATCCATCCCATGTGCGACCACCATTTGCCATCGCGCGGAGAGTGCGGATCACCTGACCTGTCGGTGAAGTGATGGTGCATGCGATGCACGGCGACCCAATAAATAGGACTACCCTGCAGCGTCATGGCGCCGCAGATCGCCATCAAATACTCCAGCCATTTGGGGGTGGCAAAACCGCGATGCGTAAGTTGACGGTGATAACAGACGGCGACGCCGATATTCTGGCCCACGATCCACATCGCGAGAAACATAGCAAGCGAGGACCAGCGGAAATTGAAAAACGCTGCAACGGCGCCCAAGTGAAACGTTGCAATCACGACGAAGAATACCCAGTTGAATTCATCGGATTTGCCCTGCACGAGTTCTACTGCTTCTGACCCGCCATGTCTTTGCAGCTCTGTAATGATTGTTGCCATTGGATCTCTGCCTTGGTTGTCTGGCATTCATCGGGGTCGTGATGCCGCGTGGCATCTACGATGCCTTTTCATGCAGGGTAGCGCCTGTATCCAGCCTTAGCAGCTTGTCGCCCGGATCTCTGAGCAAATCTGCTCACTGCGTCTGCACTGGTAGCTG
>JBAUTX010000402.1:0-2976 GCA_049582405.1 Occallatibacter sp.
TGCGGGAGAGAACGCATGAACGTATCTCTCCAAGGAACGCAGCAGAGATCGGGAACCAGACCGTCAAGGCCCCCGATCGCAGATTTGATTTCCAGTTGTGTATCTGGTTCCCGCTGCGCGCGCTGGACTGCTGCCTCCAGCACTGCTCTCATGGCTCGGTCGTTTGTGGCAAGTGGACCGGTGAGCGGCGTTCGAGGCAGGGAAGACAGTCTTCGTCCGCTCCGGCTTCTGGTCAGGCGCAGCGGAAGCCCGCGTGTTGAAAGCAGCGGAAGGATGGCTTCCAGCTCTCCGCGGCTGTTTTCGCAGGCCAGAGCGGTACACCTGCGCCCATGCTCGCTTTCGAGAGCGGCAAGCCAGCCTGGGTGGTGGTAAATCAGGGCGTCGGGATGGGAAGATACAAAGTCCAGCCATCTCCCATCCGCGCGAAAGTCCACCTCTATCACACGCAAAAGTTCATCGTCGTGATTTGCGGCTGCCAGTTCATCGATCCGCGAGTGATGCGCTTCCATAGAAGATGCATTCCTTTGTGGATTCAGGCTTCCCGGCCCCGGGGCAGGCCGTTCAGAAACTCGTGTGCAAAGCGTGATCCGTCTCCCTAGTGCATATGTCGGTAAAACATGCCTCCTGAAGCTGCCAAAACGGACTCCGGAAGATGCAGGATCGCTGCGGGTAAGCGAGGCAGCATGTGGCGGCCCAGATGGGCAACCCACATGGGGTGAAGCTTATGGGTGGACTCCGTACAGCAGATCCAGTTCGTCAGGGACGACCGCTCCGCGCCGAGCCGATCTTTGAAGGCAACCAGACCCTCATTGCTCACTTCTGATCTGCCCAAATCGAGCCTTCGCATTCCAGCGGCTTTCGCCGCCTGAATCACTTGCCAAAACAGAAATGGCATTCCCCCAAACTGGTTGAACCGCTCATCCGAACAGCCATACTTGTAGAGCAGTGTCTGCCCGTGAGACAGCGTCAAAATGCCTGCTGTTGGTTGTCCATTTTTTAAGGCAAGATGGACCGTGAGCCGATCCCGCATCAACTCCAAGAGATTGCTGTACCACTCGAACGGTTGCGGGGGAATTCTGTGCCGCCGTCGCGTCCGCAGCAGTAGACCATAAAACTGGTGAAGGAGAGGACCTGACCGCCCTTTGACATACTGGAGTCCCTCCTTCTCCGCCCGGCGAATCTTGCGTTGAATGCAGTTCTTGTGAAGATTGCGGAACAGGTCGTCCTCATTGGCATCGAGAGGCAGGACATGGCGGAAAAATTGTTCGCCGGTCGTCCAGGTACCGGCTGGCGGGGTCCATTCTCCCCCTGTCAAACGCACTTCCGCGTATTGGAAATCATCCCCCAGAGAATCATGGAGATGCCCGACCAGACGGGCCCGACTCTCCTGGGAATCTGCCAGCACATCACAAAAATCGGAAAAGGGAAGGGAAACGAGTCTTTTTCCGGTAATCCAACTCTTGACCTGACAGAACACAAGACCATTGGTCAGCGGCTCACCCGGCTTGGAGGTCGTCAGGGCCAGGGGCTTGTAACCGTAGGTGCGCCAAAGAGAAGCCAACCACGCTGAATGATGGAAGATGCTGCCATGCACGTGGAGCTTCACAAATTCGTCCCATCGGGCATCTGCCAACGGGTCGACGCTGTGCACATCCATAAGGTTGGACCCCCTCGAATCAACGGAAGACAACGACGCCACCCCACCCGGTGTTCGTCCGGATCTCTTGCAGACGAACCGATCGGACGCAATGCTGAGAGGATGTTCAGGGTTTCAGATGACTCAATGCCCCTTTTCCCAGGCAAGGCCCCATTTCCTGCCCGATAGGTCTTCAGACGAGAATCAGTGTCGGTAGCTTGCACCAGATCGTCACAGAGGGATGTGACGGAGCGCACAAGCACGAGTGATGTGAGGGGGAGGCGAGGAAACCGGACAGGGTGTGCCCAGCTGGTTTTACGAGACAAATGTTGGGCCAGCTGAGCAGGCTTCCGCTGCGATCACTCCATGGGAACAGGTTTTCTGGTCAGGCAGATCCCTTGTTCAGGTCCAGTCAGGGGCTGACGCGGCAGGCCGCCTCAAAGCTGGTCAAAGATCTCGCGGAACTCCCACGCGCCCTGCTTGTCGTGGACCCACTCGGCTGCTCGTACCGCACCCAGGGCAAAGCCGCGACGGGAGTGTGCGTCGTGCCGCAATTCCAGCACGTCGTGCTCACTCGTCGCCGTTACTACGTGCTCGCCCTTGGCGTCGCCAATCCGGTGCGAGGTGACCGGGACCTCCACACCAGGCCGCGCCTGCTGGATGATCTCCTTCAAAGTCAGTGCCGTGCCCGACGGCGCGTCGAGCTTGGACGTGTGGTGCGTCTCGCTGATGGAGAACTTGTACCCCTCCAGCTTTGCCAGCTCGGCCGTCAGGCGGAAGAGCTTCTGCACGCCAATCGAGAAGTTCGTCCCGTAGAGCAGCGCCCCGCCGCGCTTCTGCGCCAGCGCCTTCATCTCGGCAAGCTGCGCATACCATCCTGTCGTGCCGACGATGATTCGCCCGCCCAGAGCCAGCACAGCGCGTATGTTTTCCACCGCAGCCTCTGGAGCCGTGAAGTCGATCACCGCGTCCACGCCCGCCAGGTTCGGAGCCGTCAGTGCCGAGGCATGTTGGTTCTCGTTGATGTCCAGCGCGCGAACGCCATGCCCGCGCTCCCGCGCAATCTCTGCTACCAGCGAGCCGGTCTTGCCTTTCCCGAGAACCAGGATGTTCATGCAGCCTCCAGTGGGCGGTCTATTTGTGGGCGTAGGCCTTGAAGAACCGTATTCGCACCGCCGGTTTGCCGTCGATCTTCATTCCTTCCAGCGTCCCGACATATGCGCCGCCATTCAGCCAGTCGTACTTGCCCTTGGGCGCTTCAAAGGCCGGCGTTGTCAGCATCGCGTCGCGCGTTCCAGCCGAGTTGGGGCAAACCATTCCGGCATTCACCACATGGATGA
>JBAUTX010000403.1:0-2838 GCA_049582405.1 Occallatibacter sp.
GATGGAAGTAACTCACAACATGCATTAGGGCAGGCTGGCGGCCCAAGACAAGAATCCTCTAGAAGTGGGGACGTGAGGACGGAGGACACCACACGAAGGATGGTTTGAGGTAGTGCGATTGAGAGACTGGAGCGGCTTCAGCTTTTCACGGCCAGACCGGATGCGGGAGACTCCTCATCTGGGATGGCTGTTCACCCGCTTTTCCACCCACGCAGCTGCGGAGGGCCGTGACTTGCGGGGGCGGAAGGTGTCAGGCATTTTGGCATTGTGCCTCACAGCGCTCGGAATTGCCGGTATGTCTGGTTGCGGCTCCGTCACCGTGCAGCGCGGAAGCACGACGACAGGAAGCGGCACGGCAGCAACATTGCATGGCATCCAATGCACGAATACTTCTGTCGTAGGGGCAGCTTCGGATACCTGTAGCGTCTCCTTGACGTCCCCAGCAACGGGTGCTGGCGTGGCGATCACTTTATCCAGCAGTAATCCTGCCGTCGCGGTCCCAGCTTCAGTGACTGTTCCTGCCGGAGGAACTTCGGTTGGTTTCACGATTACCATTCCCGCTGTCACAACCGCACAGTCAACGACTATTAATGCAACCGTCGGGAGTGTCGCTGCAAACGTAGTGATTCAGATGTCACCCTCTGCCCCGCTTCTTACGGTCAACGCTACGACCGTGAACTTTGGGAATGTCACGGTCAGCACCACTTCAACGCAATCTGTCACGCTGTCTTCCACCGGATCCCAACCGGTGACGGTCAGCGCCGTCAGTGTCACCGGAGCAAACTTCACGGCGTCAGGTGCAACGTTTCCCGTAACGCTTTCGCCTGGCCAGAGTGCAACGATTAGCATTGCCTTTACCCCCCCGGCCTCGGGGACCTCGACCGGGCAGATCACCATCACCAGCAACTCGGCTTCCAACCCAACGGACTCTCTCAGTCTGACCGGCACAGGTGTAGTTGTCGCACATTGGGTGACGTTGAATTGGAATGCACCCACATCCTCACCCGTTGCTGTGACCGGGTATAACGTCTACCGGGCTTCCAGTGGAAGCACCGCCTACCAATTGCTCAATACAGGCTTGGACACACAGACGACCTATGTGGATTATGCCGTGCTGAGCGGCTCCGCTTATGCCTACATCGTGAGAAGCGTGGACGCGCAGGGTGTAGAAAGTGCGCCGTCGAACACTACAACAGCGACGATCCCGTAAAGGCAGCCGGCGTCCCGTGGGATGCAGGGGCAGCGAAGCGATAAGCCACAGAGCCATCCGGCTCCCGGACGGCGAAAGCGATTCTAGCGCGTTCTTGGCCCGGCCCTTCAATTGTCCACGCACCATCGCGCTGCACGAGCTGCATCCGGCTCCGCTGCTCCCACCAACGTGCAACTTCACCGGGTAGAGGTGTCCACATGTGGTCGTGATCTCGGATCTGCGCCAGGTGCTGCAGCAGAGACTTATATGTCTCCTGCGGCTTTGCCTCCATGAGATAGTCCGGGTGAGTGAGGACTGTAATGAGGCCGTGATGCTCGCGGATTAAGGCAATCTGACGCTTCCAAATATCGATGGAATAGTCATTGAGCATGTGGAAGAGCGTGTAGTCCTGCGTGCAGGTGACCGGCAGTTCAACCATCTTTCCGATGTGATAGGGCATGACGGTGCAGCATCCGCCTCGCTGCGGGTCGAGATGGGCAACGTTGGGGATCGACATGTCGTACAGAAAGTCGAAGGCATCGTACCAGTCGGCGTTGCGATAGAGGATACCTGAGCGGAACCCGCTTGCGCCAAATTGTCGGCCGTATCCATTGATCTTGGCGGCCCGCCGCAGGAATTCTTCATGTTCGGCATAGAGGCGACCGTCGTGCTTCAGGTCGTGTACGTTGACCTCGAAGCCGCGCCCTGTGATCTGCTCGAGGTAGCTCTTCGGGACCGAGTAACGGTTCTCTGGCACGACTTGGAAGGAGCTGCGAAAGCCGAATGCGGCATCGATGTCCATCAGAGTGCCGGTAAAATCCCTTCCATCAGCCTCCTCGACATCATGCGTGATAATCGCGCAGCTTAAGAACTCATCCGGCCAGAACCAGATGAAGGGAACCGAATCAAGACCAGTTGCCTCAATCACTTGGGCCATGACTTGCTGATGCAGCCGATCCACAGTGGTATCCACAGGCCACTCCGGGAACGCAATCTGGTGCCATTTACGCAGATGCGCCCGCTGCAGATACTTGCGGACCGAGACGGAAAGCATGGGCCGAATCAGGTAGTAGACCTTCCGAATGAGCTCATTGATGAAACGCTTATCATCGCGGAAGTGCGCCGTGTATCTCTCGCGCCGGAGATTTTCGGCGACATCGTCCGGATCGAAGGGGAGCAGGACTGAGCCGCGCTCAAGCTTGATAGCGTCTGCGACGTCAACGAGTGGGTCTTCAGCTCTTGCGGACGGGCTTCCCAACGTGGAATGACCGTAGCAGATCGTGTCTGGGCCACAGCGAAAGTACCCGGCATCCGGGGAAAGTTCGCCGGCCAACTGAACATCCACCAAGTTCTCGGGGCACCGGTAGTAGTCAACAAAGGCCTTCTTCATACTCATGCAGAGTCCACCTTGAGAAGTCAACCCGGCTGACTTACCATACAAAAGCCAGGCAACTTGATGCACAGTCCGTTGCTTCCCGAAAACGTATCACGATCAGAACATGAAAGCTCCAGCACGTTGGTGCTAAAGAGCCGAAACTTAGTTACTCGTGCGCAGTTACTTGCAATTGGTTTGACTCAGGTTACTTGAAGAAATTCAGTCCGGATGATGCAAGCGGAGCGGGAGTTCAACGAACAGGGAATCGCTTGGA
>JBAUTX010000404.1:0-20846 GCA_049582405.1 Occallatibacter sp.
GTATGAACCGGGGAGATGCCAGACGTTTTGAGGCGCAAGTCGGGCGGCAGGATGATGGGGTTTGAGGGCATGGTTTGCATGATGAGTCCATTGTGCGCTTAGGAGGGGTATTGATCTGCAAATTGACGCGAAGTTTTTGATGCTTGCAATGAGGGAGTTGCGGGGATTTCTTGAAGTGGAGGTCTTGACACGGTGCGTGGATGGGGCAGCCCGGTTGGGCGGCGGAATGGGTCGTGCGTTCCCACCTTAGCCGCTGCGCAGAAGACGCGCAGCGCCGAAGGTGGGGCACCCGGTGTTTACACTTGGCCTATGCATGAGGTGGTGGTGTATTCGCGCGAGGGATGTCATCTGTGCGACGTGGTGAAGGAGACGCTGGCGCAGATGCAGGGCGAGGCCGAGTTTGAGTGGCGCGTGGTGGATATTGATGGCGATGCGGAGCTGCGGGAGAAGTACAACGAGGAAGTGCCGGTGGTGTTCATCGACGGGCGGAAGGCGTTCAAGTATCACATGGACGGGCGGCAGTTTTTGAGGGCGCTGGCGGGGCGAGCGGGGAACGGCGGGCTGGCGTAGGAGACTCGACTTCTGGACTTGTGGCGAGGTTGGTGTGTGGTTGCCCACTTTCGGCGCTGCGCAGAAGGTGTGCAGCGCCGAAGGGCACGCGGCCTGTTAGGCCGTAGAGGTTTGTGGTATCCCACCCTTGACGCAAAGAACGCGTCAAGGATGGGGCACCCAAACTTGTCGGCGAGTCAAGGGTGGCGCACCCGGCAACCGCAGATCCTTCGACTCCGCTGCGCTCCGCTCAGGATGACAGGGGGGGCGCTGGATGGTGTGCTTCGCTTGGGATGACACGTGGCGCGTGGGATGCGCTCGGGTTGGGCTTGTGCCTGCCCACCTTAGCCGCTGCGCTTGGCGCGCAGCGCCGAAGGTGGGGCACCCGGAGGTTCGTGCTTTCCCACCCATCCGCGATGAGGCTGCGGATGGATGGGGCACCCGGCGTTCTTTTTAGGTTGCTATTAACTGCCTCATCGCCGGAGGCGAGTTGGCCGCACCGCAGGTGCTACTTGTCGGTGAGGGCTTCTACGCCGGGGAGCTTTTTGCCTTCGAGGAATTCGAGGCTGGCTCCGCCGCCGGTGCTGATGTGGGTGATCTGGTCGGCGACGCCGGCCTGGTTGATGGCGCTGACGGAGTCGCCGCCGCCGATGATGGAGGTGGCTGCCTTGTTGGCCGCGACGGCGCGGGCGATGGCGTTGGTGCCGACGGCGAAGCGGGGAAACTCGAAGACGCCTGCGGGGCCGTTCCAGACGATGGTGCGGGCGGTGGAGACGACGTCCTCAATGGCCGCGATGGATTTGGGGCCGATGTCGAGACCCTGCCAGTCGGCGGGGAAGTTCTTGCTGGTATCCCAGGGCTGGGTTTTGGCGTCGGGGGCGAAGTTGTCGGCGAGGATGTTGTCGACGGGCAGGAGGAGTGCCACTCCCCTGGCCTTGGCTTTGGCGAGTGCATCCTTGGCCATGTCGATCTTGTCTTCTTCGACGAGCGATTTGCCGGTGGTGACGCCGAGGGCGCGCTGGAAGGTGTAGGCCATGCCGCCGACGATGACGAGCGTGTCCACCTTTTCGAGCAGGTTGGAGATGACGTCGATTTTGCCGGAGATCTTGGAGCCGCCGATGATGGCGACGAAGGGCTTTTCTGGCGCTTCGAGGGCCTTGCCGAGGTAGGTGATTTCCTTTTCCATGAGCAGGCCGGCGACGGCGGGCTTGAGGAAGTGGGTGATGCCCTCGGTGGAGGCGTGGGCGCGGTGCGCGGAGCCGAAGGCGTCGTTGACGTAGACCTCGGCGAGCGCGGCCAGAGACTTGGAGAAGGCGGGGTCGTTGGCTTCTTCTTCGGCGTGGAAGCGGAGGTTCTCGAGAAGCAGGACCTGGCTGGACTCAAGCTGGCGGGCGAGTTCGACGGCCACTTCGCCGACGCAGTCGGGCGAGAAGGCGACGTTGATGGAGTCGCCGAGCTTCTTGTCGAGGAGCTCGCGGAGGCGATCGACGACGGGGCGGAGCGAGTATTTCGGATTGGGCTTGCCCTTGGGACGGCCGAGGTGGGAGGCGAGGATGACCTTGGCCTTGTGGCGGAGGGCGTACTCGATGGTGGGCAGAGTGGCGACGATGCGGGTGTCGTCGGTGATGGTGGAGCCGTCCTCGGTGAGCGGGACGTTGAAGTCGACGCGGATGAAGACCCGCTTGTTGGTGAGGTCGATGTCGCGAATGGAGAGCTTGGACATGGTGCGGTGCCTTCCTTCAGAGAGGATTACTTGTCTGGATCGGAGCCGGGTAGGACGGCTTCCATTTCGATTTCAATGCGCCAGGCGGGATTGAGCAGCTTGGCGACGACGACCATGGTGGTGGCGGGCCGGGTCTGGCCGAAGAATTCGCCGTGGACGCGGCCGATGGCCTCCCAGTCCTCGACATGGGTGAGGTAGAGACGGGTGCGGACGACGTCGTTGAATGAGGCGCCGGCTTCGGCGAGGGCTTTTTCTGCGATGGCGAAGATGCGGCGGGTCTGGCCGGCGGCGTCTTCGTTGTCAGCACCGACGGGTCCTGTGCCGGCGAGGTGAACGGTGTGGCCCACGCGGACCGCGCGGGAGAAGCCGATGATGGGCTCGTAGGGAGAACCGCCGCTGATGTTCTGTCGCATGAGGACCAAAGGTTCGTGGTTTCCCACCCATGACACGGTGAGGCTGTGTCATGGATGGGGCACCCGAGGGTATGACGCCCGGATGGGCAGAAGGTTGAAGTCTCCCACCCATGACACGATGGAACTGTGTCATGGATGGGGCACCCGAAGGTTGGAGGCCGACTACAGGCCCTTCTTGGTGAGGAATCCGATGAGGTCGACGACGCGGTTGGAGTAGCCCCACTCGTTGTCGTACCAGCTGAGGACCTTGACGCTGTTGCCGACGACCTTGGTGAGGGGCGCGTCGACGATGGAGGAGAGCTTGTTGCCCTTGAAGTCGGAGCTGACGAGCTCGCCCGCCTCGTAACCGAGGATGCCCTTGAGCTCGCCTTCGCTGGCGGCCTTGAGAGCGGCGTTGACGGCCTTGGCGTCGGTGGTCTTCTCACTGATGAAGGTGAGGTCGACGATGGAGACGTTGGGGGTGGGGACGCGGATGGCGAAGCCGTCGAGCTTGCCGGCGGTCTCAGGGATGACGAGCTTGAGGGCCTTGGCGGCGCCGGTGGAGCTGGGGATCATGTTGAGGGCAGCGGCGCGGGCGCGGCGGAGATCCTTGTGCGGGAAGTCGAGGATGACCTGGTCGTTGGTGTAGCTGTGGATGGTGGTCATGATGCCGGAGACGATGCCGAACTCCTTGATGAGCACCTTGACGACGGGGGCCAGGCAGTTGGTGGTGCAGGAGGCGTTGGAGATGACGTTGTGCTTGGCCGGGTCGTACTTGTCCTGATTGACGCCGAGGACGAGGGTGATGTCTTCATTGGAGGCGGGAGCGGAGATGATGACCTTCTTGACGGTCGCGCCGAGGTGGGCCTTGGCCTTGGTGGCGTCGGTGAAGTGGCCGGTGGACTCGACGACAATCTGCGCGCCGACTTCAGCCCAGGGCAGCTTGGCGGGGTCGCGCTCGGCCCAGACCTTGATCTTCTTTCCATCGACGGAGATAAAGTCGTCGCCAGCCTTGATGTCATTGGGCAGGTTGCCGAGGATGGAGTCGTATTTCAGCAGGTGAGCCAGGGTTGCCGGACTGGTGAGGTCGTTGACGGCAACAAATTCAATCTCGGGATTGCCCAGGGCGGCGCGAAGAACATTGCGGCCTATGCGGCCGAAGCCGTTGATGCCAACCTTTACTGCCATGTGTATTCTCCTTCGGTATGGGTAGAGCTGAGGTTTCAGGGGCGAAGCGCTCGGTGGCTGAAATAGGCTTCAGAAGGCAAATCCACCAAACCCTTCATGCTATCACCCTGCCGGAATTCCGCGAAATGGAAACTCTCTGGGCAGGATTTTGACCAAATGTCTGCACTGTCATTGTGCCGGGCGGAGGAGTGGCCGGGATGTGACGAAATGCACAGCATTTGCAGCGCTCGGCGTGAGTGTGGTATCCCGGTAGCAACAAGCAGGTGTTGAGATACGGAATGAGAAGACGTTCAAAGCGCGCACCGAACCTTTCGGAGTCCACAGGCAAAATCGGGCAGGAACTTCCCGCCAACCAACCGCGGCCGCTGGTGCCGTTGTATCCAGAAGAGCCGGCGCAACAGAAAGCACCACAGGGCGAAGTGCCGCGGATGCAGGCACAGGGCAGGCAACAGGCTTCGCGACCGGACTGGAAGGAAGGCGCGGCAGCGGGAAGGCTGGAGGTGGAGACGCAGCCAGAGTTGCCCTCGATGCAACCACCGGAGACGGGCAAGGCGCAGACGGCGCCGAAGGGCTACGTGGTGCTGGCGATCGGGCTGCCGGGCTCGGGCAAGACGACGTGGTTCGGGCGGCGGGGGGTGACTCCGCTATCGAGCGACCTGCTGCGGAACATCCTTTTCGACGATGTGGAAGAGCAGCGTTTTCAGGGGCTGGTGTTCTCGACGCTGCGGTCGCTGCTGCGGGCGCGGCTGATTGCGAAGATGCCGTGGAACTATGTGGACGCGACGAATCTGTCGGCGCATGAACGGCGGCAGTGGATCAAGATGGCGAAGAGCTTTGGGTACGAGGTTCATGCGGTGTTTTTTGATGTGCCGCTGGAGGTGTGCCTGGAGCGGAACCGCTCGCGCGACCGGATGGTGAGCGAGGACGTGATGCGCAAGATGGCCGAGAAGCTGAAGCCGCCGGCGTTTGAAGAGGGCTTTGAGAAGATCACCGTGGTGCGCGTGAAGGGTGGGAGCTGAGGGCGAGGGGTTTCCTGCCTGCGGCCGCGGCTCACGAGACCAGCGCGCCAGCTTTCTGACAATCCTGCTATCTTGCGACGGCGAAAGCACGTCTGAGGAGCGGGATTGTTTTTGTCTAATTTAGCTAATTTAGCTAAACTAGCACTGTGGAGGCTGGCCATGATTACCAAGACTTCAGCCGAGGCGCAGAATCAGTTTGGGCAGCTACTGGACACGGTGCAGCGGGAACCCGTGGTGATTACGCGGCATGGACGAGTTGCGGCCGTGGTGGTGTCGCCGCGCGATATGGAAGAGCTGGAGGCTGCGCGCAAGGCGAGGCGCAGCAAGATTGCGGCAGACTGGGAGACGTGGCGGAAAAAGGCGAAGAAAGGCATGAAGCCTGCGGCCAAGGAACTGACCGACGAAGAAGTGGTTCGGCTGGTTCATGAGCTGCGATGAGCCTGCATGTAGTTTTCGATACCAGCACGCTGGTGAGCGCGGCGCTTCGACCGGATTCGATTCCAGAGCAAGCTTTCCGTCTGGCCATTCTGGAACATCATGTGTTTGTCAGCAGGGAGACTTTGGGAGAGCTGGATCGAGTGCTCAAGCTCAAGAAGTTTGACCGGTATGTGGCCCTCGATGTGCGCACGGAGTTCGTCAAGAAGCTGAGGCGAGATTCTGTGCATTGCACGGTGCCGAAGGAGTTGCTCGATGCTGTGCGCGGTGCGTGCCGGGACCCGAAGGACGATCCGATTCTTGCGTTGGGCCTCGCAGCCGGGGCTGAGATTCTGGTGAGCAGCGATCAAGACCTGCTTGTGATGCATCTGTGGCGTGGGATTCGGATTGTGACGCCGGCAGATTTTCTCATGGAATTTTCAACATAAGGAGGCTTTCCCCGATGAGCACATCTTCTGCACCGGCTCCGTATGTGGAGCCGTGGTTGCGCGGGACGCATGGCGAGGTGCCGGCGGCGGGACGCGCGGTGCTGCACGCGCTGGATCTGGCGTGGGACGACCTGACGAAATGGACGAGCGGGCTGACGGATGCCGAGGCGCACATGGAGCCGCTGGGGCTGCCGTCGCTGGCGTTTCATCTGCGGCATATTGCGCGGTCAACGGATCGCATTCTGACCTATGCCGAGGGCGGGCAGCTCTCCGCCGAGCAACTGGCAGCGATGAAGACTGAGCAGGGTGGAACGGAGCCACTCGCGGCGATGCTGGACGAGGTGCGTGCGTCCTTTGACCGGGCGGCGGAGCGGGTGCGGGCGCTGGCCGGGACGGATCTGAATGCGTTTCGCGGCGTGGGACGGAAGCAACTGCCGACGAGCGTGGGCGGGGCGATGATTCACGTGGCGGATCACACCCAGCGGCATGTGGGCCAGGCGGTGACGACGGCGAAGGTGCTGCGGGCGATGCGGGATTAGCTGTGCGCCTCCGGCAGGCTGACCGGGTGCGCGGCGACCGCTTAAGATTGTTAGGAAATCCAACCTTAAAACCTTACTAAGTTACGAATAAGTTGCGATAACTTTCAATCGTTTCTTCCGGCTAAGTTCGACTCTCTTCGATTGGCCTAAAAGCATGATGGCGCGCGGCTTGTGTGGACTAAGCTGCGCGCTTTTTTCTTTCCAAAAGTGATGTCTGTCACTGCGGCTCTGAGTGCCGGGGCGCACCATAAGTCGGGCTTTGTAGAGAAGTCCGCGCTATGGAGGTGCGTGGATGCATTGGAGCGATGAGTACCGGGCGAAATTGATGAGCGCCGCGGACGCGCTGAAGGCGGTGCGGTCGGGCGAGCGGGTGTGGATCCAGTCTGGGTGCGGGACGCCCTCGACGCTGGTGGATGCACTGGTGGCGCGGGCGCCGGAGCTGCACGATGTGGAGATCGTGCACATGAAGACGCTGGGGAATGCGGAGTATACGCGGCCGGAGTTTGAAGGACACTTTCGGCATCGCGGACTGTTCCTGGGCGAGAACGTGCGTGAGGCGGTGGCCGCGGGGCGCGCGGATTACACGCCGATTTTTCTGAGCGAGATTGAAGGGCTGTTTGAGCACGGCGAACTGCCGCTGGACGTGGTGCTGATGCAGGTTTCGCCGCCGGACGCGCATGGCTACATGAGCCTGGGCACGACGGTGGATTGCACGCTGACGGCAGTGCGATGCGCGCGGTATGTGATTGCGGAGGTGAATCCGCGGATGCCGCGCACGCACGGAGACACGTTCGTGCACATCAGCCAGATTTCGGCGGTGGTGGAGACGGATCATCCGCTGCTGGAGATGCATCCGGAGCCGTTTACGGACTTGCACCTGCGGGTGGCGCGGAATGTGGCGTCGCTGATTCCGGATGGGGCGACGCTGCAGACGGGGATCGGGGGGATTCCCGAGGCGGTGCTGACGTGCCTGGAGGACAAGCGCGATCTTGGCATTCACACGGAGATGGTGCCGGACGGCGTGATTGAACTGATGGAGCGGGGCGTCATCAACGGCCAGCGGAAGACGCTGCTGCGGGGCAAGGCGGTGGCGGCGTTTGTGCTGGGGACGCAGCGTCTGTTTGAGTTCATTCACGAGAATCCGGCGTTTGAATTCCGGCTGATCCAATTCACGAACGATCCGTTTGTGGTGGCGCGGAACGAGCGGATGGTGGCGATTAATTCGGCGATCCAGGTGGACCTGACGGGGCAGGTGTGCGCGGACTCGATGGGGACGCGGCCGTACAGCGGTTTTGGCGGGCAATTGGATTTCATTCGCGGGGCGGCGCGGTCGAAGGGCGGCGTGCCGATTATTGCGTTGCCGGCGCTGGCGAAGAAGGGCACGGTGTCGCGGATTGTGCCGATGCTGGAGCCGGGCGCGGGCGTGGTGACATCGCGCGCGGATGTGCACTACGTGGTGACGGAGCACGGCGTGGCGTATCTGCACGGCAAGAGCCTGCGCGAGCGGGCGGAGGCGCTGATTCGGATTGCGGAGCCGCGCTACCGGCAGGAGCTGGAGGATTTTGCGATTCGCGCGCATTACATGGAGCGCAAGGGCGCGGCGGTGCCGGCATGAGAGGCGCGGCGGCGATGGAGGCGAAGAAGACGATGGAAACGGCGAAGCGAGAGCGAGGCCTGCTGCGGGTGGACGTGAACGAGTGCAAGGGCTGCGGGCTGTGTGTGGAGGCGTGCCCGCCGAAGGTGATCGGGATGAGCGAGCGGCTGAATCACTATGGGTATCGCACGGCGGTGTATGCGGGTTCGGGCTGCACGGGGTGCGGGATCTGCTTCATGGTGTGTCCGGAGCCGGGAGCGATTACGGTGTTGCGGGCAAAGGCGGCGGGCGGGTTGAGCGCGGGAGCGCAGGGGGCGATGGCATGCGCAAGCAATTGATGAAGGGCAACGAGGCGATCGTCCGGAGCGCGATTCTGGCGGGATGCCGTGCGTTCTATGGGTATCCGATTACGCCGGCGAGCGAGATAACCGAGGCGGCGGCGTTGTATCTGCCGCAGGCGGGCGGGGTGTTCCTGCAGGCCGAGAGCGAGGTGGCCGCGATCAACATGCTGTACGGGGCGTCGTCGGCTGGGGTGCGGTGCATGACGGCGTCGAGCGGGCCGGGGATCAGCCTGATGCAGGAAGGGATCAGCTACATGGCGGGCGCGGAGCTGCCGTGCGTGATTGCGGACCTGATGCGCGGCGGGCCGGGGCTGGGCAGCATCAACGCGGAGCAGAGCGACTACAACCAGGTGGTGAAGGGCGGCGGCAACGGGAGCTATCACACGCTGGTGCTGGCGCCGAGTTCGGCGCAGGAGATGGCGGATTTGACGGCGCTGGCTTTTGAGCTGGCGGACAAGTATCGGAACCCGGTGTTTGTGCTGGCGGATGGATTTATCGGGCAGATGATGGAGCCGGTGGAGTTTCCGGAGCGGGCCATTGCGCCAGTGGTGCCGGAGTGGGCGGTGACGGGTACGCGGGAGACGCGGCGGAATCTGATTACTTCGCTGCATCTGGGGTGCGATGAGCTGGAAGCGCATGTCCGGCACCTGGAAGAGAAGTATCGCAAGGCGGAGCGCGAAGAGACGCGCGCGGAGAATTGGCTCACAGAGGATGCGGAGATTGTGCTGGTGGGCTACGGCATGGTCGGACGCATTCTGAAGGCCGTGACGGCGGAGGCGCGCGCGAGCGGGCTGCCGGTGGGCTTGCTGCGGCCGATCACGCTGTATCCGTTCCCAGTGGCGGATTTGAAGCGGCTGGCGCGGCGGGCGCGGGTGTTCGTCGTCGTGGAGATGAGCAACGGCCAGATGGTGGAGGACGTGCGGCTGGCGCTGAATGGCGCGCGGCCGGTGGAGTTCGTGAACCGGATGGGCGGCAATGTGCCGTCGCATGAAGATGTGCTGGGGGTGGTACGCAGGCTCGCGGCAGAGATGGGATTGGCGCAGTTCGCGGCGCGTCGCGCAGAAGAGGAGCAGATGGCCCATGTCTAGCGAAGTGCTGACGGAATTTACGGTGGTGCACGAGAAGCCGCGTTCGTTCTACGCGACGTATGAGCGCAAAGAGGAGCTGCAGCACCAGACGCACTATTGCCCAGGGTGCGGGCATGGGACGATCCACAAGATGCTGGCGCGGGCGATTGATGAGCTTGGCATCCAGGACCGGACGGTGCTGGTGAGCCCGGTGGGCTGCTCGGTGTTTGCGTATTACTACTTTGACGTGGGCAACGTGCAGGCTGCGCACGGGCGAGCTTCGGCGGTGGCGACGGCGGTGAAGCGGACCCGGCCGGAGAGCGTGGTGATCAGCTACCAGGGGGATGGGGATTTGTCGGCGATCGGGTCGGCGGAGATTCTGCATGCGGCGAACCGAGGCGAGAGCATCGCGGTGATCTTTGTGAATAACGCGATCTACAGCATGACGGGCGGGCAGTTTGCGCCGACGACGCTGCTGGGGCAGAAGAGCACGACGACGCCGCTGGGCCGGAGCGCGGAGAACGAGGGCTATCCGCTGCGCGTGAGCGAGCTGCTGGCCACACTGGAGGCGCCGGTGTACATCGAGCGCGTGGGGCTGGGCGATAACAAGGAGATTGCGCAGGCGTCGCGGGCGATCAAGCGTGCGGTGGAGAACCAGGTGCGCGGGCTGGGCTTCTCGTTTATCGAAGTGCTGTCGCCGTGTCCGACGATCTGGAAGATGTCGCCGGTGGATTCGCAGCGATGGGTGCGCGAGGTGATGGAGAAGACGTATCCGCTGGGCGTGCTGCGCGACCGCACGAAAGAGGCGAAGCCGCGGACGTGGCCGGTGGCGGTGGAACTTGAAAAGATTCCGGGGATTCTGGGACTGACAGATGGCGAGGCTGTTCTGCCGGCGGAGCGCGTGGCGGAAGGCAAGCCGATTGACCTGCAGGTGCGCGTGGCGGGATTTGGCGGGCAGGGCGTGCTGCTGCTGGGCGAGGTGCTGGCCGAGGCGGGCCTGGACGCGGGGCTGGAGGTGTCGTGGCTGCCGTCGTATGGGCCGGAGATGCGGTCGGGAACGTCGAACTGCCATGTGCGGCTGTCGCGAGAGGCGATTGATTCGCCGCTGGTGACGGCGCCGAATGTGCTGGTGGCGATGAATGAGCCCTCGCTGAAGAAGTTTGACAAGGCGGTGCGGCCCGGCGGGTGGGTCATCTACAACGGCGATGTGTTTCCCGAGGAGTGCGCGCGGGAGGATGTGCATGTGCTGGCGCTGCCGTTTACGCAGATTGCCGATGAGCTGGGCGATGCGCGCGCGGCGAACATGGTGATGCTGGGCGCTCTGCTGGAGATGGCCGATGCGCTGCCGCAGGCGAGCGTGGGCGCGGCGCTGCGGCGGCTGGTGAAGAACGCGAAGTATGTAGAGCTGGACGAGCGCGCGCTGGCGCGGGGCAGGGAACTGTTCCGTGCAGCGGGCAGGGAGATGAGCCATGCAGGCTGAGGCGGATCCGAAACTGACGGTGTACTTCGGCGGGCAGTATATGCCGCTGGGCGAGGCGAAGGTGGGCATCCTGACCCATGCGCTGCACTACGGAACGGGCGTGTTTGAAGGCATTCGCGCGCACTGGGATGCAGCCGACAAGGAACTATTCCTGATGCGGCCGGTGGAGCACTATGTGCGCTGGAAGCAGAACTGCGGGATTCTGCGCATCGAGGTGCCGGCGACGGCGGAGGAGCTTACGGCGATCACGGTGGAGCTGATGAAGCGCAACCAGTTCCACACGAATGTGTATGTGCGGCCACTGGCGTACAAGAGTGCGGAGCGCGTGGGCGTGGTGCCGGATGGGCAGGATGCGTTTGCGATTGTGGCGCTGCCGTTCGGGGATTATCTGCATGCGGAGAAGGGCATTCATGCGGGCGTGAGCTCGTGGCGGCGGATCGAGGACAATGCGATTCCGGCGCGCGCGAAGATCTGCGGCGCGTATGTGAACAGCGCACTGGCGAGCGATGAGGCCCGGCAGCGCGGGTTTGATGAAGCGATCCTGCTGAACGAGAGCGGGCACGTGGCCGAGGGATCGACGTGCAACCTCTTCATGGTGCGCAACGGCGAGTTGATTACACCGCCGGTGACGGAGAACGTGCTGGAAGGTATTACGCGGGACACGGTGATGCAGCTGGCACAGAAAGAGATGGGCGTGCGGGTGGTGGAGCGGCCGATTGACCGCAGCGAGCTGTATGTGTGCGACGAGTTGTTCTTTACCGGGACGGCTGTGGGGATTGCGCCGATTGTGCGCGTGGATCACAGGCAGGTGGGAGACGGGACGTTGGGCACGATGACGAATGCGGTGAAGCAGCTCTACTACGACGTGACGCGGGGCCATATGCTGGGCTACTGGAAATGGTTGAAGCCCGTGTATCAGACGATGCGGCAACATGAGCAGGACCTGATCTCGCTGGTGGGGGTGAATGCGAGCTGAGCGGAAGGCGCCATGGCCACCACAGGACGCTGAGGGAGCCAAGGAGGAAACGCGATGGCAACGACCACGACCAAGACCAATGCGTATGAGGTCGCGCTGCAGAACTTTGATGCGGCGGCGGACGCTCTGGAGTTGAAGAGCGACACGCGGGAGCTGATCAAGTATCCGGAGCGGGTGCTGATCGTTTCGGTTCCGGTGCGGATGGACGATGGACGCATCCGGCGGTTTGAGGCGTACCGGGTGCAGCACAGTTCGGTGCGGGGGCCTGCGAAGGGCGGCATCCGCTATCACCCGCAGGTGACGCTGGACGAGGTGAAGGCGCTGGCCACGTGGATGACGTGGAAGTGCGCGGTGGTGAATATTCCGTTTGGCGGCGCGAAGGGCGGGGTGACGTGCGACCCGAAGCATATGTCCGAGGGCGAGCTGGAGCGGATGACGCGGCGGTATACGAGCGCGATTCTGCCGCTGATCGGGCCGGAGCAGGATATTCCCGCGCCGGATGTCTACACGAACGCGCAGACGATGGCCTGGATTATGGATACCTACAGCATGATGAAGGGGTATCCGATTCCGGGGGTGGTGACGGGCAAGCCGGTGTGCCTGGGCGGATCGCTGGGACGCAGTGAGGCGACGGGGCGCGGGGTGTACTACACGATTCAAAGCGCGTGCGAACACCTGCAGATGCCGCTGAAGGGCGCGACGGTGGCGGTGCAGGGCTTTGGCAATGTGGGATCGATTACGGCGCAGATGCTGTATGAAGCGGGCGCGAAGATCATTGCGGTGAGCGATTCGACGGGCTGCGTCTACAACGAGCATGGGCTGGATATTCCCAGCCTGATGCACCTGAAGGCGTTGACCCGGCATGTGGAGGGATTTCCGGAAGCGGAGAACCTGAACCCGGCGGAGCTGCTGGCGATGAAGTGCGACATTCTGGTGCCGGCGGCGCTGGAGAACGCGATAGACGGAGATAATGCGGTCGCGGTGCGCGCGCGCATCATTGCAGAAGGGGCGAATGGCCCGCTGACGCCGGCGGCGGACAGGATTCTGGAAGAGAAGGGCGTGTTCCTCATTCCGGACATTCTGTGCAACGCGGGGGGCGTGACGGTGTCGTACTTCGAATGGGTGCAGGATGAGCAGCACCTGTTCTGGGAGGCGCAGGACGTCTACAGCAGGCTGGAGCGGGTGATGAACACGGCCTTCCGCGACGTGCTGAAGATGCACGAAGAGAATGCCGTGCCGATGCGGATTGCGGCGAACATGCTGGGGATTGGCCGCGTGGCGGAGGCGGTGCAGATCCGGGGGATCTACCCGTAGAGCGCAGACCGCGTGATTGGGTGTGAGATTCCCAGATCCCAGAATCGGGACCTGGGGCACCCGGCTTGAAGAAGAATCGCCCGGCGCGGGTCCAGAACTGAGGACCGGCGCCGGGCGATTTGTTTTGCGTTGTGCTGGAAGCGCGGAGCTTACATGGCCTTGATCTCGTTGAGATTTTCGAGGAAATGGCCCATCTTTTCCTGCTTGGTGCGGAGGTAGCGCTCGAAGGACTCCTGTGGCTCAACCTCGGCGGAGACACGTTCGGCGACGGTGATGCCTGCGGACTCGAGTGCTGCGACTTTGTCGGGGTTGTTGGTCATGAGGCGAACACTGGAGACGCCGAGGAGCTTGAGGACTGCGGCGGGCATTTCATAGGCGCGGCAATCGGCGGCAAAGCCGAGCTCGACATTGGCCTCGACGGTGTCGCGGCCCTGATCCTGGAGTTCGTAGGCGCGGAGTTTGGCCATGAGGCCGATGCCGCGGCCTTCCTGCTGCTCGTAGAGGAGAATGCCGGCGCCGGCCTGGGCGATTTTTCCGAGGGCGAGCTCGAGCTGGAGGCGGCAGTCGCAGCGGAGGGAGCCGAAGACGTCTCCGGTGAGGCACTGGGAGTGAATGCGGACGAGGGGCGGAGCGGCGTGGATGTCGCCCATGATGAGGGCGACAAGGCCTTCGACGGCGGGCTGCGGTGCGGACCCCTTTTCGTCGCAGGGGCGCGGTGCGGCGAGCG
Source organism: Occallatibacter sp. (assembly GCA_049582405.1). Lineage (GTDB taxonomy): Bacteria > Acidobacteriota > Terriglobia > Terriglobales > Acidobacteriaceae > Telmatobacter. Next base: position 13,773 of record JBAUTX010000404.1, read on the forward strand.
TGCCCTCGAAGCCGAGGATGCGGAAGTGTCCCCAGCGTGAGGGGAAATCGGCCTCGGCAACTTTTTGAACGCTTTCCAATGGCATACCTTTATTTTACGGCGTGTCGCGTGGGCGCATCTCAAAGGTGGCATGTGCGGGGTGCGGGTCGAGTCGGGATTGGGTGCGTAAGCGGACGGGTGCTCTGCATTGTGCGGAGCGAAGGAGGCAGGGAATGGAGCGTGCTGTGCTGATCCGGATTGCGGAGGACGCGACGGGGGCGGTGTGCATCCGAAAGGCTTTGTGAGGAAGCGTGAGCGGATGGTGGTGCGGCGCGATAGAGTGGTTGCGTGATCGATAACCGACTCCTTCTGATTACGCTGCTGGTGAAGCTGGGCGTGGCCGCGGCTGTGGCCAGCGCGCTGGCGCGGTCGCGAACGTTTCAGCGGCTGCTGTTTGGCGAGCAAAGGAGACACCGCCAGACGGCGGGATTACTGGCGTTTTTTGTGGTTCCGCTGACGCTGGGCGTGTGGGTGCGGACGGCGGTGCCGAATTTTCTGGCGGCGGATATTTCGTTTGAGACGGTGATTCTGCTGGGGCTGCTGCTGGGGCCGGGCTGGGCGGCGCTGGGCGGAATGGTACTGGCGGTTCCGGCGGTGCTGCATCATGAGTATCTGGCGCTGCCGTTCAATGCGCTGCTGGGACTGGCGGCGGGGGTGCTGAGCTGGTTTGTGGAACCGGAAGAAATCTGGTCATTTACGCCGTTGATTGACCTGAGCCTGTACCGGTGGGTGCGGCGCAACCTGCGGAAGCCACGGATTGACCGGCAGATTCTGATGCTGTTTCTGATTGCGGCACTGGAGATCTGCCGCGAATGGGTGGCGCGTCACATCCCGCACAGGGCCGGACCACGGTGGCTGTTTGCGCTGAACACGGACGTGTGGGGGCTGCAGGTGCTGGTGTGGCTCTGTGCGCCGATGGTGGTGGGCATTGCGCTGAAGGTGTGGAATGCGCTGCGGATTGAGATCACGCTGGAGGAGCAGAAGCGCATGCTGCTGGAGGCGCGGCTGGATGCGCTGCAGCGGCAGATCAATCCGCACTTTCTGTTTAACACGCTGAATTCGATTGCCTCCCTCGTGCGGGTGAAGCCGGAGCTGGCGCGGGAGATGACGGTGAAGCTGGCGAATATTCTGCGCGCGCTGCTGAAGGACCATGACACGTTTGTGCCGCTGCGGGAGGAGCTGAGTTTCACGGACGACTATCTGGACATTGAGGTAGTGCGGTTTGGGCCAGAGAAGCTGCGGGTGGAGAAGGAGATTGATCCGCGCACGCTGGGGGTGATGGTGCCGAGCATTCTGCTGCAGCCGCTGATTGAAAACAGCATCAAGCACGGGCTGGAGCCGCGCATCCACGGCGGGACAGTGACGGTGCGGAGCCGGCTGGATGGGGACCGCGTGCACATTGAAGTGGCGGACGACGGCGTGGGCATGGGCAACCGGCCGGAGACGGCGCTGCGGCGGACAGGCGCGGGGATCGGAATGAAGAATGTCCAGGAGCGCCTGGAGGTGCTGTATGGGAACCAGGCGGAGTTCCATGTAGTGAGCAATCCGGGGCGCGGGACGCTGGTGTCGATTGATCTGCCGGTTGAACTGCCGGTCACGCACTGAGGCCGCCTAAGGCTGGTCTTCGAGCGCGAGTGCGGCGAAAGCGGTGGAGGCATCGGTCATGAATTTGCCGACGTTGGAGCTGGGATCCCGGTTCTTGTTCAGCGAGACTGCGGGCCATGCGCCGGTGGTCTTGTCCTGGTTGGCGAGGAGCCACTGGACGCCCTGCTTGAGATAGCTGTTCGAGGCATTGTTGTCCTCGAGCGCGAGGACGGCCAGGCCGGTGGCGTAGCCGTCAGAGGCTGTGGGGAGCGGGGTTTTGTCCATGCGCTGCCAGGGGAGCATCTTGGCGAGGCTCCAGCCACCATCCGGGTTTTGGCTGTTGTAGATGTCTCGAATGAGCTGCTTGCGCAGCGGAGGGGTGAGCAGGTTGGGGAAGTGTGCGGACGCCCAGAGCAGGATGACTTTGTTGAAGAGCGGTTGCTCCTGATAGTGGCTGGTGAGATAGAGGCGCAGGGCGGCGAGGTTGCCGACCACGTCGTGGTTCCTGCTGTAGTCATCCGGTGCGGCGGCGACGGCCTGAGCCAGCATGGCAGCGCCGAAGTATTGCGCGTTTGCAGATTCCCAGGGCGCAAGGTCGAAGGTGAGCCACTGCCACGAGCCGGCGTCGGGGCCGGTCTTCAGTTGAAGAGCCCACACGTTGTTCAGCGCGGCTCGCGTGTCATCCGAGAGATGGCGTGTGTCATAGCGGAGCAGGATCATGGCGTTGAGCGCGGCCTCAGTGGAGCGTGCCTGCTCAGTCTTGCCTGTGCCTGAATGCGTGTCGTTGTAGAAGGGCGGGAGCTGGTTCCACATCTGGACACGCTTGCGGACGCTGGCGAGCAGGGCCTCTTCCGGCGGGTTGAGGCCGCGCTCGTTGAGGTCTTCGCGCAGAGCGGGGCGAGCATAGGCGTACGAGAGTTGTGTGTGGCAGGAGATGCAGAAGGTGCCCTGCTCGCGTTTGGCGTGGTCCCAGGTCTGCCAATAGGCTTCGCGGCTGTCGAGGTAGTTTGCGGCGGCCTGGCGGTTCCAGGACGGTGCGGCGTTATCGGGTCTGGCGGCTGCATGGACGGCGGGGCGCGGCAGGACGCCGAGCGCGCACGCAAAGAGGGCGATTGCGAGCAGGGAAGAAAGAAACGGGGAACGATGGGGCCTGACCATGATGCCTGGGACCTCCTGAGAGCGAGGCGAACGGAACGAGCAAGGCGCGGCAAGCAAACCCGACCTGCGTACCAGCATAACCGGGTGGAGCGGGTGGCGGGAGGGAATGTGACACGGGATCTGGGCGGGCCGGGCGGTTCCGCGGAAGTAAACCCCGCGACTGCGCAATTCGGAGGTTCGCGCGGTATGCTCTCAGCATGGTGCGGTTCACGGTATTGGCGTCGGGGTCGAAGGGGAATTGCACTGTTGTGACCGGAGGCCGGACACGCATCCTGGTGGATGCGGGACTGAGCTGCCGGGAGATCTTCCGGCGGATGAAGCTGGCGGGCGAAGATCCGGGTACGCTGGATGCGATTGTGGTGACGCACGAGCACCAGGACCACGTGAACGGGCTGGCCGTGACGGCCAGGAAGCTGGGGATCCCCGTGTATTTCACCGAGGGAACGCACCGGGCGTGGATGCGGTGGCTGATGCCGCGGCGGCAGATGACGTACGCGCAGTGGATGGAGCAGTGTCGCAAGCAGGCTGAGGCGCGGCAGGCGGAGATGGATGCGGCAGAGGCGGAAGGTGAGCCGGACGAGGGGGACGGCGTGGTGGAGCCCGCGGTTTCTGCGGAGGTCCGCGCGGATGCGGCGGAGGCAGCGCACGACGTTCCTGTGAAGGATCCGACGTGGCTGCCGGCTGTCGAGTACTTCCAGGCGGGGCAGAGCTTCCAGATTGGGGATTTGGCGATCAGCCCGTTCACGATTCCGCATGATGCGACGGACCCGGTGGGGTTTGTGATGGAAGCCGAGGGAGTGCGAATGGGGGTGGCGACGGATCTGGGCTACATGCCTCCCAATGTGAAGGCGCAGTTGAAGGGATTGGACTTACTGCTGCTGGAGTCGAATCACGACCTGGAGATGCTGCGGGATGGTCCGTACCCCTGGAGCGTGAAGCAGAGGGTGTTGTCGCGGGTGGGGCACCTGTCGAATGACGCGGCGGCGGAATTTCTGGAGAAGGAGTACGACGGGCAGGCTGCGTATGTGGTTCTTGGGCATCTGTCTGAAAGCAATAATCTTCCGGACCTGGCGAGGGTGGCGGCGGAGCGTGCTCTGGAGGGACGGGCGAGCCTGCTGGCGAACCAGCTGTTGCTTGCGGAGCAACATCGACCGCTTTCTCCTATTTGTCTTTAGATAAACTCGGTTACAATAGTGAGGTGTTGGGGCATTACTCTGCACCAAAATGTTGATCGGTAGTGGGGGTAGGCCTAGGGCAAGTTTCCGGACCCCGCGAGACTGATTGCGAGATTGCTGCGTCACGCGATGTCAGCAGCGCATCTGAGTAAGAGCAGCGCAATTGGGTCGCGGTTTGAGTCACGCAGCTTGAGGGCTGCGGATGATGTTTCTTGCAAAGTGAGTCTAACAACTATGGCAAGCAGTCCATGTACAGATCGTGTAGTTGGCGCCATTCTGGCAAGTTGGCGCTATGACATTTCCGGGATTCATCCGGAGATGCGGAAAGACTACGAACAGCATCTGGTGGAGTGCAACTGCTGCAGCGGACGGTTGAAGTTCCACCGCAGCCTGGATGTGGCACTGCTTGTGCTGACGTCGCTGTCGGTCTTCTTCTCGCTGTTTGCGTTGGCAGTGCTGCGGCACATCAAGCCGCTGGAGCATGTGGCGTTTAGCGTGCTCGGGCTGGATATCTCGGACATGTATCACATGCTTGTGTCTGCGGCAGTGGCGGGAGTGATCTTCTCGGTAAGTGCATTTGCGCTGGTGCTGATGGCGACCCCCGCGCCGACCTATTTGGGCGGCATTGCGGCGGAACGGGCAAAGGTGATTGAGAAGCGGCTCCCGGACTCGATCAAGTCGCTGCGGCCGCGTTAGAGCAGTTATCAAGATCGCAGCAGGGCAGAGGCCTCCGCACTGCGGGGGCCTTGCTGTTTTTGACGTTGGTTCATCGGGGGCAGCACGGGAACCAACCTGCGGCGGAGTTTCTGGCTGGCTGTCCTAACACCAAAGTAAACTTGTGCCGGGCGCCCTGCATAGGGCAGAGTGGACGGATGGCGCTGGAAGAGACAGGTGCGGACTCGGCCGTGAGTCATGCAGCGGGCAGGATTCACCTGACCTATGTGGACGGGATGCGAGCCCTGGCGGCGCTGTATGTGGTGCTGTGCCACGCGTGGCTGCAGACCTGGCCGCAGAGTGTCTACGGAGATCATCCGTCGGGGTGGCCAGAGTGGCTGACAGGCTGGCTGAATCATGGCGTGTTTGCAGTCGTAGTGTTCATTGTGATCTCGGGCTTCTGCCTGATGTTGCCGCTTGTCAAGCGCGACGGGACACTGGGCCCGGGAGGAGCACCGAAGTTCTTCCTGAAAAGAGCGCGAAGGATATTGCCGCCATATTACTCGGCATTTGCGCTTTCTCTGGTTCTCGGAGTGCTGCTGCTGGCTCCCCATACGCATACGTTGTACGACGAAACGCAGCCGTTGACACTGAAGGCGGTGGTACTGCACCTATTGCTTCTGCATAATCTTCAGATGAATACCGTGACCAAGATCAGCGTGCCTCTTTGGTCGATTGCAGTGGAGTGCCAGGTGTATCTGCTTTTTCCTCTGCTCTTGATGCTGCGGCGGTGGATGGGAAATATGGCCGTGCTCGGAACGACATATATTGCTGGCTTGACAGTGGCCAGTATGGTGGACGGCACGCCGTTTGCGGGCCTTTCACCGATGTATCCGTTTTATTTTGCGCTGGGCATGTTTGCGGCGGAGGCAATCCACGGGAAGCGAACGCAGCTCTATGTATGGATCGGTACGAGTGCCGGAGCCGTGTTTCTTGCGTTCAGCTTGAAGGCCTTTTTATTGAAGACGCTGTGGGCACATTTGCTGGTGGCGATTGCTGGCATGTGCCTGCTGATTGTGTGCGCGCAGTGGCCGGGCAACCCGCTGGCGCGGCTGTGTGCATGGCGGCCGATTGCGTGGGTGGGTTCGTTTTCCTACAGCCTTTACCTGGTGCATTTTCCTGTGCAGCAGCTGATTTGGCAGGATCTGGTGCGGCCCCTCGGATTGAGCAAAGAGGCCACGTTTGCAATTATGGTCACGGTGGGGACGGCGCTCATCGTGCTCTTTTCGTATCTTTTCTATCTGATTTTTGAGCGGCCGTTCACGACACAGGCTTGGAGCAGGGCGCGGAGGCTGCAACCGGTGGAAGAGCCGGCGTAGGCGAGGCCACAATCGATAGCGGGCCCATGATGGGCCTACAAAGAAAGGCGCGAGGCAGGTGAGCTTCGCGCCTTTGGTGTTTTGAGGGCAGGGATTATTTGTTGATGGGGACGCGGAGGTCGCCGCCGGTCATCTCCTTCGGCAGGCCGAGGTTCAGGAGATTGAGCAAGGTTGGCGAGATGTCGCGCAGGGAGCCATCCGGGCGGAGGCGGTAGTGGCTGGCCTCTTCGCCGACGTAGATGAAGGGCACAGGATTGGTGGTGTGCGCGGTGTGCGGGCCGCCGGTGGCGGGGTCCACCATGAGCTCGGCGTTGCCGTGGTCGGCGGTGATGAGCCAATTGCCATTGCGCTCCTTGATGGCTTTGTAGATGCGGCCGAGCTGGGCATCGACGGCCTCGCAGGCCTTGATGGTGGGCTCGAGCTTGCCGGAGTGACCGACCATGTCGGCGTTGGCGAAGTTGGCGACGATGAGGTCGAAGGCGGTGTCTTCGACGGCCTTGACGATGGTGTCGCCGATGGCCTCGGCCTTCATTTCGGGTGCGAGGTCGTAGGTGGCAACCTTGAGGGAGGGAATCAGCGCGCGCTCTTCGCCGGGGAATGGAACTTCAATGCCGCCGTTGAAGAAGTAGGTGACGTGCGCGAACTTTTCCGTTTCGGCCACGCGCAGATTGCGCAGGTGATGCGCGGAGAGGATGTTGGCGAGGATGTTGTCCATCGACTCGGGGAGAATGACGAGCGGCAGCTCATAGAGCTTGTCATACTGCGTCATGCATAGATAGTGGAGGTTCTTCGGAATTTCAGCGCGGGGGATGATCTCGTCGAGGGACTCCCATGCGTCGAGATCGCGGCCGCCTTTCTTGTTGAGGCCGCTCTCGCGGGCGAGGACGCGGGTAATCTGGCGGGCGCGGTCGGCGCGGAAGTTGATGTTGATGCATACGTCTTCGTCGCGGATCTGGCCGACGGGCTTGCCGGCAGCATCCACGACGACAAAGGGAATGAGGAACTCGTCGGTGACGCCGTTGTTGTAGCTCTCCTTGATGCGTGCGACGGGATCGGTGTGCGCGCCGCCCTCGGCCTTGCCGACG
>JBAUTX010000405.1:0-6697 GCA_049582405.1 Occallatibacter sp.
TTTCAGAATCAGCGTCGGCACCACGATCAGATGATCTGCCCTCACGGCCTGCGCCTGCCGCAGTGCAAGGTTCAGCGCGCCCGGCGCAAACAACACATCGCCATCGGTAAACAAGAGCCACGATGCCCGCGCCTTCTCCGCAGCCAGCGCCATGGCATGAGGCTTGCCCAGCCAGCCCTGCGGCAGTCCGCGTACATGCAAGACCTCCAGCGCGTGCCCACCACCGCTCGCTTCCCACTCCGAAGCCACGCCGTCCATGCGCGCCCCTGTCGCATCCGTCGACCGGTCGTTCACCGCAATCACCTGCAGGCGCACACCCTCGGACGCCAGCAGAGACCGCAGCGTCGCCACAATCGTCGCCTCTTCATTGCACGCCGGGACCACTACCGTAAGATCTGGCCCCTCGCCTGCCGCCAACGCTGGCAGTGTGTCTTCAATCTTGGTCAGATCGGGAAGTTGCGGCATCCCGCGCAGCACCAGCCATGCCTGCACCAGCCACGCCGCGGCCAGCAGCCAGCACACGCCCTCAGACACCAGCCACGTCAGATGGGTCGCACTCATAGAGCCACTATGCCCTGCCGCTGCATCCCCCGCGGCACTCCCGGCTGCGTCGCTTTGCCTTCGTCAAGCACGCTCTCCTTCCAGCGCCGGAGCAAATCGGGCGCCGCCCCACAGAATCACGCACGACACCACCAGCGAAATCAGCGTCACGCCCAGCCCCAGCCGCAACGAAGAATGATCCGAGACCGCCCCAATAATCTGCGGCGAGAACGTATCCCCGAAAAAATGAATGCAGAACAGATTGATGGACACCGCTGTCGCCCGCACCGGCGCAGCCACCGAGTTCACAATCGCCGCATTCAGCGGCCCCGTATTCAGGAACAGAAAGAACTCCGCTACAAACAGCGACGGCACCACCCAATGTGGCGGCCCGAAGAAGACCACAATGCCGCAAGGCAGAGTCAGCGCCACGCTCCAGAACGACACCAGGTACAGTGCACGGTTGTTCGTCCGCAGCCAGATTTGCGCCAACCACCCGCCCACCAGCGTTCCAGCAATCCCATCCACCACCGTAATCGCGCCCACCGTCGTGCCCGCCTGCGCCACGCTCAGTCCAGCCACCCGATGCAGAAACGTTGGCACCCATGCCGAGATTCCACCCATCGCAAAGGTCAGCGTCGCCAACCCAAACGTCGCCGTCAAAAAGGCCGGGTTGCGCAGAATTCCCTTCACCGTGGCCCGGTCCATCGTAGGCATCAAGTGGTCGTTCGACCCGCGTTCCGGCTCGCGCCCCAGCCATCCGTACAGTGCCGCCACCGCCAGTCCCGGGATCGCGCACACAAAAAATGGCGCCCGCCAGCCCCACAGCGAACCCAGCTGACCACCCGCCACATAGCCCAGCGCCGCGCCCACCGGAATGGCCAGGTAGAACATCGAAAGCACCCGGTTCCGGTCCCGCTCCGGATAGAAATCCGCCAGCACCGCCGGCGCAAAGATGCCGAATGTCGCCTCGCCCACGCCCACCAGGGCGTGCCGTACATAGAGCGTCCAGTAGCTGTGCACCCAGGCCGTCGCCAGCGTGGCCAGGCTCCACAGCACTGCGCCCCCGATAATCAGCGGCTTGCGCGCAAACCGGTCACCCAGCCAACCCGTCAGCGGCGCTACCACCATGTAGGTCACAAAAAGCGCCGTCGTCAGCGCCCCCATCTGGTGGTCCGTCGCGTGAAACTCGCGCTGGATCAGCGGCTGCGCTCCCGGCAGAATGTAGCGATCAATATAGTTCAGAAGATTCAGCGCCAGCAGCAGCGCGAGCGTTCCCAGGCCGGGCGTGACTGTCGCGGGCGTGGCTTCAGCCGTCTTTGTCAATGCTGGCTCCTGCAGAGTGCGCAACCCACCGGAAAGATCCTTCTTTCCCCTTGAAGCGGCGCTCTGAAATGTTTTACGCAGCCGGCCTCGGCCAGCGTGCCTCTACGTTCGTCGCAATCCCGCCCCGTGGCCTGAACTCGCCCTTCACCACCGCCCACACTGGGTCGCATGCCTTCACGACGTCCTCCAGCACCTGGTTCACGATGTTTTCCTGGAAGATCCCGAGATTGCGATAACTGAACAGGTACTCTTTCAGCGACTTCAGTTCCAGGCATCTCTGCCTTGGCATGTAGCGAATCGTAAGACGGCCAAAATCCGGCAGTCCGGTCTTCGGACACACGGAAGTCAGCTCCGGGTCGTCAATCTCAATCTCATACCCCGGAAACTGATTTTGCCAGGTCTCGATGGCCGGAAATGCGAAGTCCAGACCCGCCTTCGCGTGATCGTCCGTGTACCGCGGTTGCTGTGTCATGGTTCGATTGTACGAGCGTCGCCGTTCGCCTGCCAGCGTGGACGCCGTGCGGATTTTCCTGATTCTTCGGGAGATGTTGCGCGTCCTATATACTGACTCAGGTTAGTCGAATGGCTGAAGCAAGAGTGCAAATGGGCAGGCGCTGGCTCTGGGCTGGTGTTGGCGTCGTACTGGTGGTCGTGTTCTTCTCCGTCCGCAGTCTCACCCGGGATCGCCTCACCGTGCGTGTCGCCGATGTAGATCGGCAGACCCTGGCGAGCACCATCAGCACCAACGGACGTGTCGAACCGCGCGTCAACTATGAAATTCACAGCCCAATTGCAACCATCGTCAAAGCAGTCTACGTAGAGCCCGGAGATGTGGTCCCTGCGGGTAAGCTCCTCCTTCAGCTTGATGATGTCGAGGCCAAAGCGCACGTAGCCACGGCAGAAAGCGCGTTGAAGACAGCGCAGGCTGAACTCGAGGCCGTCACACACAGCGGCACGCTCGAACAGCGCCAGGCGAATGCCGCGGATGTCGAGCGCAGCAAGTTGGACCGTGACCAGGCACAGCATGACCTGGACGCCCTCATCAAGCTCCAGGCTTCAGGCGCAGCATCCGGAAGTGAGGTGCAAGCCGCACGCCAGCGGCTTCTCTCCGCCCAGACCACTCTCGATGCCGCGCAGCAGATCGCAAAGACCCGCTATTCCCCCGCCGAAATTGCTCGAGCCCAGGCGGCTGTCAACGATGCGCAGTCAAGCCTCGCCGCCGCCCGGCAGGTACTCTCCCAGACCAATATCGTGGCCCCCATTCGCGGCACCGTCTATACCATCGGTGCAGGACAGACCGAGTTTGTGCAGCAGGGGGCGCTCCTGCTGCAAATTGCCGACCTGGCAAATGAGCGCGTGAGGGCCTATTTTGATGAGCCGGAAATTGGGCGCCTTGCTGTAGGCCAGCCAATCGCCATCAAGTGGGATGCCAAGCCGGACAAAGTCTGGCATGGCCATATCGAGCGAGTACCTGTCACAGTCATCAACTATGGCACACGAACCGTTGGTGAGGTCCTCATTGCAATCGACAAACCAGACAGCGGGCTGCTGCCAGATACCAACGTGACAGCCACGGTCACCACATCCCATCAGGCAGATGTCCTGAGCATCCCGCGTGAGGCGCTCTACTCGCAGGGTGGCAAGCCATTCGTCTTCAAAGTCGACAATAATGAACTCGTGAAAACCCCAGTCGTCATAGGTACTCCGAACCTCACGCAAGTGGCCATCCTTTCGGGACTGCGCGAAGGGGACCAGGTCGCCACCGGCACATCGACGGGTCAGCCGCTCCAGGAGGGCCTCCTGATCAAGGTCGTCCGATGAAGCAGGCATGCGCGCAGGCCACCTTGGCTCTCTTGCTGCTGACGGTTGCTCCTGCGCAGTCCGCGCACGGCACTCTGGAACAGGCAGCCGCAGCATTGCAGTCCGGCGAAGCGGACCACGCTCTCTCCATACTCGACACCCTGCCCTCCTCCGCAGAAAGTCATAACCTCCGCTGCCGCGTCCTCCTCACGTTGGAGCAATGGGATCCTGCAGCAAATGAGTGCGAGCTGGCTGTGCGCATGGATGGCAACAATTCGCTCCTTCATCTTTGGCTTGGACGCGCCCTCGGCGAAAAAGCCGATCGGGCTTCCTTCATGAGCGCCTATTCGCTCGGCAAGCGGGTCCGTGATGAATTTGAGACGGCTGTTCGGCTTGATCCCCGCAATGCGGAAGCGCTCTCGGATCTGGGTGAGTTCTATTACGAGGCGCCCGGAATTGTCGGTGGTGGCGAAGGCAAGGCCTACAAGATTGCAGACCAGCTGGACAAAATCGCCCCCACGCGTGCACACGAATTGCGCGGACGCATCGCCGAAAAGAATAAGGATTACGAGAGCGCCGAGCGCGAGTTCAAGCAGGCCATCCCGCTCGATCCTCACCCGGCCTTCCAATGGACGACTCTTGCCAGTTTCTACCGCCGCAGGAATCGCTGGAGCGACATGGATACAGCCCTGAATAACGTGCTTAAAGCGGCAGAACATGATCACCACTCCGCAGTAGCGCTCTACGACGGCGCTTCGATCCTGATTTCTGCCAAACGAAATCCGGAACTCGCAACCCGCATGCTGCAGGACTACGTCGCCAGCCCCGTCAAGTCAGAGGAAGCGCCGGCCTTCAGCGCCCTCACAAGGCTGGCCCGGCTTCACGCGCAACTTGGAGATCGCACCGCGGCAAAACAGGATCGCGACAATGCACTCAAGCTGGCGCATAACTACCGACCCGCACTGGAATTGAATTTTTGAACGGAACCACGCGCATGCAGATCCAATTCACAGTACGGAGATCCTGGCTCACCATCGTCTTGGCGACGTGCACGGCTGCACCCCTCCACGTTTCCGCGCAGGTTTCTCTCGTCACTGTGGTTGACCTGGCCCAGCGCAACAGCACGGCCGTTGGCATCGCCCAGGCGGATGTCGAGAAGGCGCAGGCGGTCGTCTCAGAAAACAAAGACGTCATCATTCCATCCCTGACGTTCAGCACTGGCCTTCCGGCATTCCCTGAGACCGGCTTCACTGGAACGCCGCCTTCCATCTGGGGGGCTACGGTCCAGTCACTGGTCTTCAGCGTCTCGCAGAAGCGATATTTGGACGCAGCCCAACTCGGGGCCCGCGCCGCTATGATCAGCCTCAAGGATGCCCGCGAGCAAGTTGCACTTGACGCCTCCAGCGACTACATCGAGCTCGACACCATCCGCCAGGATTTACAGGCCGCACACCAGCAGGAAGAATTTGCCACACGCCTCGTTGAGATTGAGCAACAGCGCGCAGAAGCCGGGGTCGATCCCTTGAATGAATTACTGCAAGCAAAGCTGACCGCTGCTCAAATCAAACTCAGGCGGCAGCAACTCGAAGCTCGCGCCGGCACTCTAGTCGCTAAACTCGCGACTGTCACGGGCCTTCCCGTTGAGTCGATCGTCACCGAGCGCAGCAGCATTCCCGAAGTCCCCAAAATCACCGCCGACTCAACACAGGGAAGCCCCTCCGGCGTTGACGCTGCGCAGCTTATCGCTCGGTCCAAGCAACTCGTCGCCAAGGGCGACGAGGAAATTAACTACCTGCCCCAGCTCACCTTTGCTGCCCAATACAACCGCAACACAACCCTGTTGAACGACGTCAACTCGTTCTTCGCACGCCCCCTGCCGGCCAACAACTTCGCTTCCGGCATTCAAATCGAAGTCCCGCTCTTTGATGTCGGACACCGCGCAAAAGCTCATGAATCCGCAGCCGATGCCCTGCGCGCCAAGGTCGAGGCGGAACAGGCTCGCCACCAGGGCGAAATTCAGGTTGCAACGCTTACCGGCAGTCTGCGTGAGCTCGATACTCTCGCCGAAATTGCCGGCCTCAAACAGCAGATCGCGCAGGAGCAACTGCAGTCCGTGTTGTCAGAATTGGAGTTAGGCACCGGCCAGGGTGCCGCCCAGGGTGGGGTCTCCCAGCTTAACCCCAAGGCCGAACAGCTCGCCCGCATCGATGAGAGGCAAAAATACCAGGACGCACTGGACGCCAACCTCGATCTCGCCAAGACCAGACTCGGGCTGCTCAGAGCCCTCGGCCACATGCAGGACTGGCTCAACGAGTTACACGGTAAGTGACCCGGGCGCCTGTTTTAGCCCTTGAAAATCCACGAAATGGTAAAATGAAGGGGATGTCAATGCCTTTGAAAACGCTCTTCCTCAACCCCCCGTCTTTTGAGAATTTTGATGGTGGCGCAAGTTCGCGCTGGCCAGCAACGCGCGAGATCGAGTCCTACTGGTATCCAGTCTGGCTCACCTACCCCGCTGGTCTGCTGGAAGGCTCGCGCCTGCTCGACGCTCCGCCGCACCATGTCTCCGCCGAAGAGACCATCAAGATCTGCAAAGACTACGAGTTCCTCGTGCTCTTCACCTCCACCGTGGGATGGGAAGGCGACCAGCGTCTCGCTGAGGCCATCAAGGCTGCCAATCCGGCCATTCGTATCGCCTTCGTCGGCCCGCCGGTCACGACCGACCCCGACCGCGCCCTGAATGAGTGCTCTGTGCTGGACTTCATCTGCCGCCGCGAGTTCGACTACTCCGTCGTCGAGTTTGCGCAGGGCAAGCCGCTCAACGAGATCCTCGGCATCAGCTACAAGAAGGATGGCAAGATCATCCACAATCCCGATCGCCCGCAGGTCGAAGACCTCGACGCGATGCCCTGGGCCACCAAGGTCTACAAGCGCGACATCGATGTGACGCGTTACAACGTGCCGTTCCTGCTGCATCCGTACATCGCGCTCTACTCCACGCGCGGGTGCCCGGCGCAGTGCACCTTCTGCC
>JBAUTX010000406.1:0-3260 GCA_049582405.1 Occallatibacter sp.
CCTGTGCCGTTCCCCTCGCGTCTCAAACACGCGTGGCCCAGGCTCCTCGACAATGCTGCACTTCAAGGAGAGTCAATGCTCAGATTCCGCCGTGTCGCGGCGTCCCTGGCCGCTCTGCTGCTCTGCACCTCGATGACGATAAGCCGCGCACAGGCTTCCCCCGCTCATCACTCCCCGGTCGGCGTTTCTTTCTATGACCGCACCCGCATCGATACCTGGCAGTGGTTCGCAGCGCCTCCTCAGTCTGAGACCTATGCCTACGTCGAGTCGCTCGTCCGCATCAGCGTCCAGCAGAAGATCAAGCACTGGGACTGGCAGCTCGAACTCGCGCAGCCTTCCATCCTCCACGCGCCCACGGACGCCGTCTCGTCCAACCCCGCGCAGGGCCAGCTTGGCCTCGGCGGCACCTACTACGCCTCCAACGGCAACAACGACTACCCCGCCGCGGCCTTCTTCAAGCAGGGGTTCCTGCGCTATCGCTTCGGCACACCGCAGAAGAGTCTGCGCCTCGGCCGCTTCGAGTTCTTTGAGGGTCTGGAGATCGCGCAGAAGAATCCGCAACTGGCGTGGCTGCAGGCGAATCGCCTGTCGCAGCGGCTGATCGCAAACTTCGGGTTTACCAATGCGCAGCGCAGCGTCGACGGCATCGAAGGCCACTACGGCGGGCCGGGATGGGACGTGGTTGCTGCGGCGGCGCGGTCGGATCAGGGCGTCTTCAACATGAACGGCAATCCCGAGCTGAACGTGGACTTTCAGTATCTGGCGCTGACGCGGCAGGAAGCCAGCCAGCACGTGCTCTGGCGCGCCTTCGCGATGGGCTATCACGACGGACGCACGGGGCTGACGAAGACCGACAATCGCCCGTTGCCGGTTCGGCAGGCAGACCACCACAACATCCGCATCGGCACCTACGGCGGAGATCTGGCCGCGGTCATCCCGGCAGGCGCAGGCGATCTCGACTTCCTCTTCTGGGGCGCGCTGCAGAACGGCAGCTGGGGCCAGGACGGGCACAGCGCCAACGCAGTCGCCCTCGAAGGCGGCTACAAATTCACCTCAGTCTCCACCTCGCCCTGGCTGCGCGGCGGCTGGTGGCGCTCCAGCGGCGACAAGCATCCCACAGACACGACGCACAACACCTTCTTTCAGATGCTGCCCACCCCGCGCCTCTATGCGCGCCTGCCCTTCTACAACCTGATGAACAGCACCGACAGCTTTGTGCAGGTGATGGACACGCCCGTCAAGAGCGTCGTTCTGCGATCCGACCTGCACTGGCTGCAGCTCACCTCTGCCCAGGATCTCTGGTACCAGGGCGGCGGCGCGTTCGACAACAAGGTCTTCGGGTATGTGGGACGGCCCGCGAACGGCCACTCCTCGTTCGCCTCCGTGCCCGACATCAGCGCCGACTGGCAGGCCACAAAAGACCTGGCCCTCAACTTCTACTACGCCTACGCGCAGGGCAAGAGCGTGGTGGCCGCCATCTATCCCGCGAACCGGAACATGCAATACGGCTATGTTGAACTTGTTTATCGCTGGGGCATCAATCAGCGCGGCGTCAAACAGTAGCCGCCCTGGTCGCCCGCCTGCGCCTCAGGCGGGCGTGGCCAGCGGCTTCGTGCGATCGGTCCGCATGGTCGGCACCGCGGCCAGCAGGCTTCGCGTGTAGTCATGCCGAGGCGCAGTCAGCACCTGCGCCGCGGATCCTTCTTCCACCACTTCGCCCCGTCGCATCACGGCAATGCGATGCGCCACCTGCCCCACCACCGCCAGATCGTGCGAGATAAACAGCATCGCCATGCCGTGCTCGCGTTGCAGCCGCAGCAGCAGCTCCAGAATCTGCGCCTGCACCGTGACGTCCAGTGCCGTCGTCGGCTCATCGGCAATGACCAATTGCGGGCGGTGCATCAGCGCCATCGCAATCAGAATCCGCTGCCGCTGCCCACCCGAGAACTGATGCGGATAATCCCCATACCGCGCCGCCGCCTCGGGAATCGCCACCGCCTCCAGCGCCTCAATCGCCCGGGCTTTCGCCTCGCGCCGCGTGCAGCGCCTGTCGTGCGCCAGTGCGCACTCGGCCACCTGACTTCCGATTTTCATCACGGGATTCAGGGCCGTCATCGGCTCCTGAAAGATCATCGCAATCGCCCGCCCACGCAAGTTGCGCAACGCACCCGCAGGCTGCCGCAACAGGTCAACGTCCTCACCACCCCGCGCACCATGCCAAAGGATTTGCCCGGTCACATCCGCCGCCGCTCCCAGCAGCCCCGGAATCGCCAGTGCCGTCGCGCTCTTGCCCGAGCCCGACTCGCCCACCAGACCGAGCACTTCGCCTTCATCCAGCATGAGGCTCACGCCGCGCACCGCTTCAGTCGCGCCAAAGCGAATGCGCAAGTCCCTGATCTCCACAAGCGGCGGCATACGCCCATGCTACGGCATCCCGCCACGCACGGCGCAGGCCCGTTGACCTACAGGTGAATCCACCCCGCGCGAATCAGCGCCAGCGACCCCGTCGCCACCACGATCCACAGCAGAATCCCTTGGACCAGCGGCCGCACGCCCACTTCGCGCAGCGTCTCTTTCGACAAGCCAGTGCCGATCAGAAACAGCGTCACCGTCAGCCCCAGGATGCCCAGGCGCTTCAGCTCGGCATACGCCGGATGAAATGCCGGGAGATACGTATTCGCCACAGCCGCCAGGCAGAAGAACACGATGAACCACGGCCACTGGATCCGCGCGTTGCTCTTCTTCACCGCGGCCGTGCCTATGGACATCGGCACAATCCACAGCGCACGCGCCAGCTTCACCGTGGTGCCCACGGCCAGCGCCACCGCGCCATACTTCGCCGCCGCGCCCACCACGGAGCTTGTATCGTGAATCGCCAGCGCAGACCACAGCCCGAACTGCGTCTGCGTCAGATGAAGCAGCCTGCCAATCAGCGGAAACGCAAGCAGCGCCACCGAGTTCAGCACGAACACCGTGCCCAGGGACACCGCAATCTCCTCCTCCGTCGCATCCGCAATCGGCGCCACGGCTGCAATCGCACTCCCGCCGCAGATCGCCGTCCCGGCGGAGATCAGAAACGACACGCGCTTCTTGACCGCCAGCACCTTGCCCAGCGCCCAACCCAGGCCCATCGCGAACGTGATGCTCAGCGCGGTATACAGAAAGCCCGAGCGCCCCACGCGAATCACCTGCGCCAGGTCCATTCCAAAGCCCAGCCCCACCACGGACACCTGCAGCAGCAGCTTCGAGAGCTGCTTGGC
>JBAUTX010000407.1:0-1949 GCA_049582405.1 Occallatibacter sp.
GGCGACATGGGTGGGAGTCCACGATTCTCAACGCGCCCTCTTCATCTCGGCCATAACCCCGGGTGCCCCATCCAATGCGCGGCCTCATCGCGCATTGGGTGGGAAACAAAAGTCGCTCGCCGCGCCGCAACCCAACGGGCTCTCCCTCGACATGGCGCAGATCCCCGCCGGTTCCTTCCGCATGGGCGCCGATGCGCAAACCCTTCCCGCCGCCATCACCGACGGCTTCGGCGTCATGTCCCCGCGTCCCGCCCATGGCGACTTCGACGAACTCCCCGCGCATCGCGTCACCCACACGCACAGCTTCGCCATCGCCACGCATCTCATCCCCGTCGCCCAGTTCCAGCAGTTCGACCCCACCTACAAGCCCGTCGCGTCCTATCCCAACTACGCCGCCGGCATCAGCTATCAGCAGGCCGTCGACTTCTGCGCATGGCTCTCCAAAAAGGAAGGCAGGCCCTACCGTCTCCCTACAGAAGCGGAGTGGGAGTACACCGCGCGCGCCGGCCATCAAACGCCCTTCTTCACCGGCGACACGCCGCCCGCGCCCGGCACGCCCAATCCCTGGGGCGTCGTCCTCGGCTTGGGCACGCCCGAGTGGGTCGCCGACTGGTACGGCCCCTACCCCTCCGCCTCGCAAACCGACCCCACCGGCCCCGCCACCGGCCACTTCCGCGTCGTCCGCGGCGGCGGCCTCGACTTCCGCAGGTCCAAACCCGGCGCCGTCGAGCCCGCCATGGCGCCCTACTTCGCCCGCTCCGCCAATCGCGCCGGCATGGCGCCCAGCTACGCCTCCGCCAGCGGCAACATCGGCTTCCGCGTCGTGCAGGCGCCACCACTCGCGCCGCACCCCGCGCCCGCCGCCGCGCACTTCTTTGAAACCGGCGTCAAGCAAACGCCCGTCGACCTCACCCTCGGCCCCGATCCCGCGCAGCCCTTCGTCCACCTCCACGAGCTCTTCCCCAATCTCAACGGCAAATCCATGCCCGAGATCGGCTGGCGCATCGGACTCGCGCGCGGCCTCGGCATCGGCTACCACAACTCCGCCATCCAGGTCCTCGGCAACGGCGACCTCCTCGCCGCCTACTACAACACGCCCGACAAGGAAGACGACCCCGACCAGACCATCCTCATCCTGCGCCGCCGCGCCGGCGCAGAAGACTGGGACATGCCCGAGCCCTGGCCCTGGTTCGCCGACGCCGCCAACGCCGCGCCCGTCTTCTGGAATGACCACGGCAAGCTCTGGCTCTTCTGGGGATTCCCGCGCCTCATCGGCGCGCCGCCCTTCGCCTACGTCACCTCGCTCGACAACGGCGTCACCTGGAGCCCCGTCCAGTTCCCCCACTTCCCCGCGCCCATCGGCCGCTATGTCGCGCAGCCCATCAACTCCATCGTCCGCACCGCCGACGGCGCCATCCTCTTGCCCACCGACTCCACCGGCCGCGACGCCGACGGCAACGGCTCCATCTCCGCCGTCTGGGGCACACGCGACGAGGGCAAAACCTGGTACGACACCGGCGGACGCACCGGCGGACGCCACACCACCATCGTCCTCGCGCGCAACGGCAACATCCTCGGCTTCGGCGGCAAAAACTCCGCCATCGACGGGCACATGCCGCTCGCCACCAGCAGCGACGGCGGCAAAACCTGGCAAAAATCCGCCACGCCCTTCGATGAACTCCTCAGCGGCGAGCGCCCCAGCGTCCTCCGCCTCGCCTCCGGTCGTCTCTTCTTCGTCGCCGACTACAATCCCACCCACCAGAAGCACATCCACAAAGACGGCGCCTACGTCGCGCTATCAGACGACGACGGCAAAACCTGGAAGCAGAAGCGCCTGCCCGCCGACATCCTCACCGTCGGCTACGTCACCGCCACGCAGGGCCCCGACGGCGTCATCCACATCGCCACGTCCAAAAACACCATCAACTACGAAATCGAATTGAACGAAG
>JBAUTX010000408.1:0-7134 GCA_049582405.1 Occallatibacter sp.
AGTTCTGAGCGCGCGCGAGCGGAGCAGAGGCAGTGAGGAGGAGGACGGCGACTGCGGGCGTTGCGTGAAGGAAGCGCCGGAGCGCACGAGCAAGGCGAAGTGTCATAAGAGTTGGTTAGAATCGGGCACGTGTGCGAACCGGCACGATGGATACAGCATCGCCTGTCGCGGAGGGAGATGTCCAATGTTGCAACGGGGTAGAGGCTGGATGGTGGTGGCGCTGCTGGCGCTGATCGGCCTGGTCGCGCCGGGAACCGCTCCAGGGCAGGCGCGGACGGAAACCCCGGCAGGAGCGTGGCAGAGTTCTCCAGAGGCGCAGCGGCACGATGCGGCAGTGAATAAGACACAAGAGGCCTACCAGCTGCCGCCGGAGAAGCTGGCCAAGGCGATTGCTCTGAGCAGGATTCGCAACATTCTGAGCATCGTTGGATCGGTGTGGGGACTCGCGGTGCTGTGGCTGCTGCTGGCGACGGGGCTGGCGGCGCGCGGAGAGCGCTGGGCGGAGCGGGTGCACAGGCGGCGGTGGGTGCAGGGGCTGGTGTTTTTTGCAGGACTGCTGGCTGTGACGGCGGTGGCGGATCTGCCGCTGGAGATGGTGGCGCATGCGGCGAGTCATCACTTTGGCATCAGCATTCAGACATGGCGCGGCTGGACGGGGGATTGGGCCAAGGCGCTCGGGCTCTCGTTGCTGATGGGGGCGCCGATACTGCTGTTGTTTCAGGGCATTGTCAGGCGGTGGCCTAGACGCTACTGGGTGGGCGCGTGGATGGCGGCAGTGCCGCTGATGGCGCTGGGCGCGCTTGTGGGGCCTCTTCTGGATCCGATTTTCAACAAATTTGAACCCCTGCAAAAGGCGGATCCGGCGCTGGTGATGGAGCTGGAAAGAGTGGTGGCGCGGACAGGGACGCAGATTCCCCCGGAACGTATGTTCCTGATGAAGGCCAGCGCGAAGACCAACGGCCTGAACGCGTATGTAAGCGGGTGGGGCGCGACGAAGCGCGTGGTGGTGTGGGATACGACGGTGGGCCGTGTGCCGAATGACGAGGTGCTGTTCATCTTTGCGCACGAGACGGGACATTATGTGCTGCACCACATTGTGAAGGGAATGGCAGTGGCGGCGGTGCTGATGCTGTTCGGCTTCTGGGCGTGCGCGTGGCTGGCCGAGTGGATGATGCGGAGATTCGGGGCTCGCTGGGGCCTGGGCGACATCGGGAGCCGGGCAGGATTTGTGGTGCTGCTGCTGGCGGTATCGATGGGCGGCTTTGTGGCGGAGCCCGTTTCAAACGGGTTGAGCCGGTACGTGGAGCACCAGGCGGATGTGTACGGCCAGGAAGCTGTGCATGGGATTGTGGCGGATCCGCGGAGGACGGCGGTGGCGGCCTTCAACGACCTGGGCGCGGCCTGGCTGGAAGATCCAAATCCGAATCCGGTGATTGAGTTCTGGCTGTACAACCACCCCTCGACGCAGCGGAGGGCGGAGTTCGCGGCGCACTATGACCCGTGGGCGAACGGCGGGCGGGGCGAGTTCTTTGCGAAATAAGGACTGAGGGGCGGTGCGCGTCCCGGAGGGCGAAGGGCATTCTGCGAGAATGAGGGCATGCAATTCCTCTCTCTTTCACGACGGCGTTTGGACAAATTTCCCCCAGAGGCGTTTACGGGGGAGATGGCGGCGCGCGAGACCCAACGGGCGCGCGAGCTGTATGCGGCGGGCATTCTGCGGCAGATCTGGAAGCGCGGGGATGTGCCGGGCGCGGCGATTCTGTGGGAGGCGGGGAGCGAGGCTGAGGTGAGAGCGGCGCTGGAAAGCCTGCCGATGTTTGCGGCGGGGATGCTGGAGATTGTGGCGCTTGCGCCGCTGGAACCGTATCCGGGATTTGGACCGGGGAAGTAATGCGAAGGCGGAGTTGGATGACGCCAAATCGGTGTTTTTCCCTCACGGTGCGCGGGCGGGGTGAGGTCGTACACTAGGATTTTGCTATTTTGCCGTTGAGGAGAAGACCGCGTCATGGCGTATCCGACAAATTACCGCTACACCAAGGAACATGAATGGGTTGTGCTGGACGGAAAAACCGGCACGATCGGAATCACTGACTACGCACAGAATTCGCTGGGCGACATTGTGTATGTGGATGCGCCGAAGGTGGGCGACACGGTGACGGCGAACCAGACCTTCGGGTCGGTGGAGAGCGTGAAGGCGGTGAGCGATCTCTACTCGCCGGTGAGCGGGACAGTGACGGCAGTCAATGAGGAGCTGAAGACCGCGCCGGACAAAATCAACGAGACGCCGCACGAGACCTGGATCATCAAGGTGGAACTGAGTGATCCGTCTGAGTGGGACAAGCTGCTGGATGCGGCGGCTTATGAGGCGTTCGTCACAGAAGAGACCGGAAGCTAGTTTCTGGCCGCTGTCATTCCTCCGAAGATCGCACGAGAGAAAGTCCAAGAATCCGTTATGCGCTACTTACCTAAATCTCCTGCAGAACGCGAACAGATGCTCGCCGAGATCGGTGCACGCTCGATCGATGATCTGTTTGCCATGATCCCTGAGGAATACAGGCTCAACCGGGATCTCGACGTCCCTCAGCAGCACGCCGAGAGCGAGATCATCGACTATTTCCGCGCCGCAGGGGCCCGATACCCAGCCAAGCACACCAGCTTTCTCGGCGCCGGCGCCTATCGACACTACCGGCCCATTCTGATCGACGCGATGGTGCAACGGGGCGAATTTCTGACGAGTTACACCCCGTATCAGGCGGAGATTACGCAGGGTACGCTGCAGGCGATCTTCGAGTTTCAGACGATGATTGCCGAACTGACCGGCATGGACGTGGCCAATGCGAGCATGTATGACGGCTCGACGGGCGCGGCCGAGGCCGTGCTGATGGCGATGCGCGTGACGGGGCGGCACAGGGCCTTGGTGGCGCGGACGGTGCATCCGGAGTATCGCGAGGTGCTGGCGACCTATCTGCAACACCGCGAGATGGCGACGGCAGAGATTGGCTATGACGCCGAGACGGGGCGTCTGGACCTGGAGGCACTGGAAGCGGCAGTCACGGAGGAGACGGCCGCGGTGCTGGTGCAGAGCCCGAACTTCTTTGGCGTGATTGAGGACATTCCCGCCATTGCCGACATCGCGCACAGGAAAGGTGCGCTGCTGATTGTGTCGATTGCTGAAGCGGTGAGCCTGGGTGTGGTGCGGCCGCCGAAGGAGGCGGATATCGTGAGCCTGGAGGCGCAGGCCCTTGGCGTGCCGCTTTGCTATGGAGGGCCGTACTGCGGCGTGCTTGCGACCAAGGAGCAATATCTGCGGCAGATTCCGGGAAGACTGGTGGGCCAGACGGTGGATCGCGATGGGTACCGCGGTTTCGTCCTGACGCTCTCCACGCGCGAGCAGCATATCCGGCGCGAGAAGGCGACCTCGAACATCTGCACCAATCAGGCGCTGGTGGCACTGATGGCGACCATCTACCTGACCATCTATGGCAAAGAGGGCATGTGGGAGCTGGCGGAGCAGAACCTGGCCAAGGCGCATTATGCGGCGCAGACGTTGAGCGCACTGCCGGGGGCGCGGATGCACTTCACAGGCGCTCCGTGGTTCAACGAGTTTGTGCTGCATACCGAGGAGGACCCGGCGGCGTGGAGTCAGCGGTTGCGTGGGGACAAGATTGTGGGCGGTCTTGACCTGAGCCGCTGGTATCCGGAGATGCGTAACTGCACGATCTGGTGCGTGACGGAGATTATGCCGCGCGAGCGGGTGGATAAGGCGGCGAGCCTGATGGCCGCGACTGCGGTGGAGGCGTGAAGAAGACACGATGACGACAGAGACAAAGATCACGCAAGGCGGCGCTGCAGGTTCGAGGACGCTTGGCAAGGTGCGCCCGCACCAGACACAGAATGAGGGGTTGGTCTTTGAGAAGTCAGCGCCGGGCAAGCGAGGCTACAAGCTGCCAGCGCTGGATGTGCCGCCCGTGGATGTGAGCGAAGCGCTGGGTGCTGCCGCACGCGAGCACAAGGCCCTGCTGCCGGAGTTGAGCGAGATCGAGATTGTTCGCCACTATACGCGCCTTTCCACCTGGAACTACGCGATCGATCTGGGCATGTATCCGCTGGGTTCCTGCACGATGAAATACAACCCGCGCGTGAACGAGTGGGTGGCGCGCATCGAGGGGCTGGCCGAAGCGCATCCGTACCGGCCGGACCATCTGGCGCAGGGCCAGCTGCAGGTGATCGACCTGCTGCAGCGCTGCCTGATGGAGATCACGGGCATGGATGCAATTACGCTGCAGCCGGCGGCGGGCGCGCATGGGGAGTTCGCGGGCATCCTGCTGGTTCGGGCGTGGCATGAGTCGCAGGGGAATGCGCGGAAGAAGATTCTGATTCCTGACTCGGCGCACGGGACGAACCCGGCGACGGCGGCGATCTGCGGCTACGCGGTGGAGAATCTGAAGTCGAATGCCGAGGGTGGGATTGATCTGGAGGCGCTGGAGCGGCAGGTGGATGAAGAGACGGCTGCGCTGATGCTGACGAATCCCTCGACGATTGGCGTCTTCGAGAGCCAGATTCACCGCATCGCGGAGATTCTGCATGCGAAGGGTGCGCTGCTCTATATGGACGGCGCGAACATGAACGCGCTGGTGGGCAAGGTGCGGCCGGGTGACTTTGGCGTGGACGTGATGCACCTGAACCTGCACAAGACGTTTTCCACTCCGCATGGCGGTGGCGGGCCGGGTTCAGGGCCGGTGGCCTGCAAGAAGTTTCTGGAGCCGTTTCTGCCCATCCCGGTGATGGTGAAAAACGAAGCGGGCGAGATGCGCTGGGAGTATGACCGGCCGCAGAGCGTGGGGCGGGTGCGTGCGTTCTTTGGCAACACGGGGATGTTTATCCGGGCGCTGGCGTACATTCTGGCGAATGGGCCGGACGGGCTGCGTCAGACGACCGAGGACGCGGTGCTGAACGCGAACTATGTGCGGGCGAAGCTGGAGGACCTGTTCGAGCTGCCCTACAACACGCCGTCGATGCACGAGGTGGTCTTCAGCGACAAGCGGCAGGCGGCCCAAGGTGTGAAGACGGGCGACATTGCCAAGCGGCTGATCGACTACGGCTTCCATCCGTACACGGTGAGCTTCCCGCTGATTGTGCAGGGGGCGCTGATGATCGAGCCGACGGAGAGCGAGTCCAAGGAAGAGCTGGACCTGTTCATCGAGGCGATGCGGTCGATAGCGCGCGAGGTGGAGGAGACGCCGGAGCTGGTGAAGACGGCGCCGCACTCGACGCGCGTCTCGCGTCTGGACGAGGTGCAGGCGGCGCGCAAGCCCGTGCTGCGCTGGCGACCGGCCTCGGAGCAATGAGCGGCGAGGCCGGCGCTGCTCGGTTTGCCGCAGACTGCGCCTGTCCTGCTCTCCGAGTACAGTGGTAACCCAAAAGTAACGTCCTTCGTGCGGATATTTGCGGAAAAGAAGCGGCCAGAGACCGTATATTGTGGGGGCTGGCTCCGAATTTCTGCAAGGTTTTCGCGTGTCAGGAGGCGGGCTATGTCCTGGCGACGGCAGGTCCTGGGCCGCAGAGAACCATGCGGGGGGACCGGGCCGAATGCCGGAGGTCAGCCGCTGAGGATGGGTGTGGAGCGCGCGAAAGGATCCCGCGACTGTTCCAGGCCCGATTCAACGAAAGTGGAATGGTGCAGGGTGAGGGAATTGGCGTAGTGATAGTGGGAAGCAGGTCGGATGCGAGGGTGAAGGCGGCTACCGGGTCTGTTCGAGATGGCATGTGGAAGGCAGATTCAGCGAGAGAGCCCGCCAAGGAGCAACCATGAGAATCCTACGCGATGAAGAGGGTCAGATGGTGGTGCTGACGGCGCTCAGCATCACGCTGCTGATGGGCTTTATGGCCATGGCTCTGGATGTGAGCCTGCTGTTTCGCGCGCGGCGGAACGCCCAGATTGCGGCGGACGCGGCGGCGACGGCGGCAGTGATGGACTATCACTACAACCTGAACCTGACTCAGGCAAAAACGACGGGAAAGACCGCATCCTCCAATAACGGGATTACGGATGGGACCAATGGGGCGACGGTGGTGATCAACATGCCGCCTTCGATGGGGCCGAATACGGCGCAGGCCTCGTTTGCGGAGGCGCTGGTGACGCAGCCGAACCCGACGTATTTCATGAAGCTTTTCGGCTTCAGCTCGGTGAACGTGACGGCGCGCGCGGTTGCGGGCAACATTGGTGGTGCGAAGGGGTGTGGATTTGTCACGAACCCGACAGCCTCGGGAGCATTTCACATGCAGGGTTCCTACTCGATCACCGCGGGAACGGACTCCAACGGAAATCCTCTGCCGGCCTGCGGCATCAGTGTCGCTTCGACGTCCGGGTCCGCAATCAACGTGACTGGTAATGGTGGCACACTCGACGCTGCATTCCTGGCGACGGCGGGAGGAGCGTCGGGCAATACGAGTCCAACAACGATTATGACCCACGTCGCGGGACTCACGGCGGACCCCCTGGCGAGCGAAGTGAGCCAGGAGCCCCAGCCGCCGGGCGGCTGCACGCAGACGAGCAATCTGACTTCCATCACAACGGCCAATGTGGGAACGATCTCTGGTTCCAACGCCAACAATGTGGTTTGCTTCACGAAGGCGGTGACGATTTCACCGGGTGTGACGATGCCGGGCTCGTCGGGCGGGGTGAACTATGTTTTTGAGAATGGCGTGACGATTGGAGTAGGTACGGCAGTGACGTTCGGGTCTGGCACCTACGATTCCTCGACCAATACGTTCAGCAGTACCTCAGGTGCGACGATGGAGATTTATGGTGGGTCTCTGAACCAGAGCTCGAATTCGCTGTTGAGTATTTATGCGCCGACGGCGGGGTCTACGAACGGTATCGCCATTCTGCAGCCGGCCACGAATACGAACCAGTTGCAGGTGCAGTTCGGGAGCAACAACGAGGTGCTGGACGGCTACATCTACGCGCCGGGCGCACAGGTGTACATGCAGGATCACGGTGGCGGGATCGTGGCGACGGGCTTTGTTGCGAACACCATGTTCCTCAAGGCAGCTGTTTTGAGGCTGCCGAACTATAACACGGCGAATGCGGCGACCACGCCGCTGACGCAAATCATCCTGGTGGAGTAACGG
>JBAUTX010000409.1:0-3012 GCA_049582405.1 Occallatibacter sp.
CACCACTCACGGTTCTGGATGGCAACCATCGTCTGGCAGCAGCAATGGTCGCATCGCCAAACAGGTTGGAGAAACTCCGATTTGTGTGTGGGCTTTCACCTCGCATGAGCGAATGCTGCTGGTACAACACAAACCTCGTCACATTGTTCCGATATGCGAGAAATATGCTGGCACTTGCAAGGCGAAACCCCGCAAATGAGCTTGCGCTCCTTCTGAAAGCCGCAGAAAGCCAAGGTGTTCCGGCAGATACAGCGCAGGGAGGAGGTCATACCGTGCTGATTGCACGAGAGGATGATTCTTTTTAGACAGAGTGAGGCATGGAACTTAAGGCAGGATGTAGATATGACATCTCGAACATGCGCTGTGGTTGTGAAGCAGGTACCGGAGAGATTGAAAGAGAACGGCGGGCGGCTCTTCTTTAACGAGTTGGAGAGTTGCATGAATGTTGACCGGCCCTCCATCGTCTTCGATTGCTCCAAGGTTAGCCAGATGGATAGGGCTTCCATCATCTTGCTCCTGTGTTGCCTGGAGGAGGCCATAAAGCGTAATGGTGATGTCAAGCTAGCAGCAATCTCCGCTGAAGCGAGGGCGATGCTGAAACTCAGCGCAGCAGACCGTCTCTTCGAGATTTTTGACACGGCTGCGGAAGCGGCGAGCAGCTTCCGTCAACTTTCGTCTTCTTCGGTTGCCAGCGCATTCGCGCCTGGAACCTCGCTTCGAACCGCTGCGAATTCAGCGTAGCCGTAATGGAATGTGCATCCTGCCTGCGCAGTATGACCAGGATTAGGAGCAATCAATGAGTTTCTCAAGTTGTTGGTTAAGAAAAGAGATGGCTTGCTGCCTTGTGATGTCCCTGGCGGTGCCGTTTGCAGACGCGGCGCCAGCGCCACCCCAACAAGCAATTACCAGTCAGCAGTCGCCAGGCGTTCCCACTGCGCAAAGTCAGCCGGAATACTCGGATAGTCACGCCGGAACGGTGGACGCAGGTACAAGCCAGTCTGAGGTGGTTTACCCTGACAATCCGGAGCCTGTGCGTTCGCTTTCAGATGTTCAGAGTGGACAGTCCAATGTGCCGCCGCCAGGATCGGTGCAGTCTCAACAAGACGGTGTCCTGAAGCCTGTAGGCACAGCCGCCGCTCCTTATGAGAAGACGACTGGCGTTGCTGCCTCCAGGCCCGCCGGAGCAGTCATTGCGCCGGCCAAACAGCACCGTGCGCGTTCCATCCTGATCCGAGTCGGGGTGGTCGTGGGCGCCGCAGCGGCCATTGGAACAGTCCTGCTGCTTTCTAGTGCGAGTCCCAGTCGGGCAAATTGACATGAAGACAAAAGAATTCCATGCCCCTTGGAGAATCGTGATGACTGCACAGCCAAAGAGCGACGTCACCAACTATGTGAGTTTCTCCGGCATGGATGGCGCCGGGAAGAGCACACAGATCGAAGCCCTTCGCGCACAGATGAAGGAGAATGGTCTGCAGGTTCTGGTGGTCAGGTTTTGGGATGATATTGCCAAACTGACGCAGTTCCGAGAGGCCGCGGGGCACGCGATCTTCAGAGGCGACAAAGGAGTTGGCACTCCTTCCGCGCCGATCCATCGACGCGACAAGAATGTCAGGTCGTCTCTCATGACCGTGGTACGGCTTTTCCTTTATTCCATCGATGCCGTGTCGATCCGCTGCGCGGTGAAGAAGGCTATGCGCTCGAAGGCCGATCTGGTAATTTTTGACCGATATATCTACGACGAGCTTGCGAATCTGTCGCTGACCAATCCAGCTATTCGAGCATATGTCTGGCTGATCATGAAGCTGGTTCCTAAGCCTCATATCAGCTATTTGCTCGATGCAGATCCCGTTAAGGCTCGCGCGCGAAAGCCGGAGTACCCGATCGAGTTCCTGTACACCAGCCGTCGGTCCTATCTGGCTCTGAACGACTTGATCGGCGGATTGACTGTCATCTGCCCCATGTCGATCGAGGACGTTCAGCGGACCGTCCTCTGCTACGCTCGGAAAGGGCTTTCATTCAGCACTCCTCAACAGAAGGAAGCTGGCGAAGTGGCTTCGATCGATGACTGCAGGGAACCGCCGAAGCTGGACAGTCCGCAAACCGGGCCTGCTATTTTGTGATTCGCCATTTACGAGCAGGTGCTGAAAGTATTCAAGCCAGTCGGAGCCCGGCTGGATCCCAGCGGGACCTTCCTTTCTACCAATACGTGAACTTCAAGTTGTCCAGATAGGTAGAATTTGAAGACATCTTGGAGTCCCCGTCCATTTGATAGTTCAGTGTGATTCCCCACCAACTCGTGGGAACTGAGAACGGGGCATAGGTCCGATTGATATTGGCTGTCACTCCGTTCAGCGTAATCGATTGAAACAGGAGCGTATTGTTCGATTGGCGCTGTGCCTGGATTGTTACGTGATTCCAGGCGTTGTTGATCAGGTTACAGGGAACGCCCGCTGTGACCCATTTTGCGTTGACGTTGTCCCAAATATCCCATACCTTGCCCCCCAAATTGTTGCATTGATTGCCCCATATCATCCCCACACCATTCATGTACATGCTGATGTCAAATTCCAGTACCTGCGTGACAGAGGCGTTGGTCACGAAGAAGTAAGCATCGTAGGTAAAGTAGTGCAAGCTGGGGAGGAGCGTGTGGTTTGTGTCTGGAATACCTTGCGTCGTGAATTGGCCGATCACTGGATTCGACCATAGAACATCAGCGTACGGCGTGGTTCCCCCGATATTGAACCGGCTCGCATTTCCGCTCAACGACGGGGACGTCTGGTGCTGCCACATTGACCAGACGATTCCCTGACAATTGGATGTGCAGATGTCATAGTTGGGAGCGAATTCGGCCCAGTTGTTCCAGCCGCCACTGGCCTGGATGTTGTAGAGCGTCGTACCGCCACCCTGGATGGTGACGTTCACAGGCGTGTAGGTAGCCCCGCCGCAGTAGTCCCACTCTTCCACAACTGTGTGCTGACTTCCCGAGCCAAGATTAAGTTGCGTGTTGAGGCT
>JBAUTX010000410.1:0-3433 GCA_049582405.1 Occallatibacter sp.
CCATGCTGACCAACGCAGCCTGTACGCACGACATCACCCACGACTGGGTCCCGCAGCATCAGAGCTGGGATAACGGCGCGATGGATGGCTTTGTCACCTCGCGCGTGGCCATCAACGCCAATGATGCGGTACTGGCAATGGGCTACTACACGCGCGCCGATCTGCCGTTCTACTACGCCTCGGCTGACACATTCACACTCTGCGACAGCTATTTCTGCTCCGTGATGGGTCCCACCGATCCCAATCGCCTCTACACCATGGCCGCTTCCATCGACCCGGACGGAAAGAATGGTGGACCGCTGCTTCAAACGCTGGTCACGAATCGGTCGTCGTTCTTCGGCAAGCTTACCTACACGACCATGCCTGAACAACTTCAGGCACGGGGCATTTCATGGAAAGTCTACTCCTCGCCCGACCAAAGCATTCTGAACGGCATTTTCTCTGACAATGTTCTCTCCTACTTCAAGAACTTCCAGGACCCCGCATCTTCGCTCTATCAGAACGCATTTGGTCCCCAGTTTCCGGTCGATTTTGTGTCAGATGCATTAACAGGAAACCTGCCGCAGGTTTCCTGGATCATTGCTTCGGTGGTCGACTCCGATCATCCACCCTCGCCTTCACTCTTCGGAGAAAATACACTGTCTGCGATTGTGACCGCCCTGACGGCCAATCCCGCGGCATGGTCGAAGACGGTTCTCTTCTCGACCTATGATGAAAACGGCGGCTTCTTCGATCATGTTCCGCCGGTCACGGCGCCCGCAGGCACTCCCGGTGAATACGTGACCGTGCCCGCAGTCCCTGACCCCACGGTGGAAGGCAATCCTGCGATAACCGGGCCCATCGGTCTTGGCTTCCGTGTGCCCATGCTTGTGATTTCGCCGTTCAGTCGCGGTGGCTTTGTCTCATCTGACCTGTTCGATCACACTTCAGTCCTTCGCTTTCTCGAGAGACGCTTTGGCGCCGAGGTGCCGAACCTTTCTGCGTGGCGCCGTGCCACGGTGGGCGATATGACCAGCGCGATCAACTTCACCAAGCTCGATCCATCCATCCCCACATTGCCCTCAACGCTTGCAGCCCTACCTGCAATTCTCACAGAGTGCGCTGCCAACCTGGCCGGCACCACGCCCTACCAGCTCCCCACTCCTCAAACTCAGCCGACTCAGGAAGCGGGAACGACGATTCGACCGAGTGGCTTGTGCTAGGAAGAGGGGCAGGCGAATGCGAGACAATCGGCCGCATCCAGGCACCTTCTCTTTATTTGTATGTGAGGCTCAAATTATCCACGTACGTGGTATTTGCCGATTGCTGGTAGTTTCCGTCCATCTGATAGTTGAGGGTAATGCCCCACCAACTGCCTGGAACAGAAAAAGGCGGGTAGGTACTGTTGATGTTTGCGGTCACGCCATTCAGCGCTATCGACTGATACAAAAGCGAATTGTCGGATTCCCGCTGAACTTGAATCGTCACATGGTTCCACCCATTGCTGATGGGATTGCAGGCTACGCCTGTTGGGACCCATTGCGCATTTACGTTGTCCCAGACATCCCATTCATTTCCGCCTGCGATGCGGCATTGGGTGCCCCATGTCATCCCAACCCCACTCATGTACATATTGATGTCGAACTCCAGAACCTGCGTGAGTCCGAGACTCGGTCCATAGAAGTAGGCATCATAGGTGAAGTTGTGCAAGGTGGGGAGCAGCGTGTGATCGGAGTCAGGCAGGTTTTGCGTTGAGAATTGGCCGATCAGTGGAATGGACCACAAGACATCGGAGTACGGCGTCGTTCCGCCGAGGTTGAACTGGGCCGACTTTCCGGTCATGGAGGGGGATTGGATTCCCTGCGCCAAAGACCAAGTAACCCCTGAACACGGCGCGGCACAGATCGCATAGGAGGGAGCCAGCTCACCCCAGCTATTCCATCCTCCGCTGGCCTGCAGGTCGGAGAGTACGCTTCCAGAGTTCTGCGCAGGCGGGGGCTGCCCAGTGCCTGAGCCAGTTCCAGTGCCCGTGCCACTGCCGCCACCCGAACCTGTGCCCGTCCCAGTACCAGTGCCCGTACCTGGGCCTGTATTCCCAAGCGTGCCGCTCGAACCAGTAAGGGTGTTCGAACAGCCTGCGAGCAGTGCGAGCGAAATCGAGGAGACGCAAATTAAATGCGTAAAGCGGTCCAAATTGAACATACGCGTCGGTTGTTGTCTCCAATGTTCTGTCATGGTAACCATCCATTCAAGTTACGACGGTAACCAAAGAAAGCAGTTCTACGCAACTCGTTCTGCGCGGCTTCTGCAATTTGAACCGTAAGTCTCTTGTTTGCACAGCGGATCCGGCGAAGGCTTCACTACAAACCTGAAACTTTGAGGCCGCACAGATTTTTCATGCCGAGGCCTTGCAGCAGAAATTCCTTCATTGCGAGAAGATCTGGCAGTTGCATGGCTTGCGGGTCGAGGGCCGGCGCCACGCGGCCCGCGCGGCAGAGCCGGTTCAGCGAATCTTGACAGAAGTTTAGATGGAGACTCTGTTGAGCCGCAGTCTTCAGAAGGCGGTGACGGGAGACCAACCACCGCGATTTCTCTGCTCTGCCCTTCTGAGCAATACCGCTCAGACGATTGCTGAAGCGAATGGGAAACTAAGTCAAGGCTCGGGCAGCTTAAGATCAGCCAATCGCATCGGCAGAACCCAATCAGCATCAAGACAATCGCGGAGCGACGTAACAAACCGGTACAACTGTTTCCTGGCCAGGTTCTCCAACACGACTGCTTGCCTCACACGGTGAGGCAATCGGAGCGCACAGCAGAATCACGGATCGACTGGGCAAGTCCCAGAATCCACGATGGAGGCACATGCTTACCTCAACTCATCCCATGCCGCTGCAAGCTTCTGCTCACCCTCCTGCCTTGCAGTTCGAGCGGCCTCGCTCTCTGGCGAAATCCAGTGACGCCGAAGCGATTGCACGTGCCCAGCGCGGAGATCAGGATGCCTTCTCTGAGCTCTACTTGCAGCACAAAAGACGGGTCTTCTCGGTCTGTATGAGCATCGTGCGCGACTTCTCGCTGGCAGAAGACCTGACGCAGGACACTTTCCTTCAGGTACACCGCACACTTGCATCTTTTCGCGGTGACTCCGTGTTCAGCACCTGGCTGCACCGGCTGGCTGTCAACACGGTACTCATGTATCTGCGCAAACGCGTTCTAGCTGTTGTTTCACTAGACCAACTGATGGAAAGCGTTTCGGAAGAACGCGCTGGGCGCAGCTTTGGGTCTCGTGATCTGACACAGGCGGGCGTCATTGACCGTCTGGCCATCGAGCGCGCTCTTGTTACGATGGCTCCGGGGTATCGCAGCATCTTTCTTCTTCACGACGTCCATGGATTCGATCATTGTGAAATTGCATCCATGCTCGAATGCAGTTCCGGAAACACCAAGTCCCAACTGC
>JBAUTX010000411.1:0-7394 GCA_049582405.1 Occallatibacter sp.
CTGCGGGCCGGGCTGCACTGCGGCTGCCTGCGGCTCGGATGGTGTAGCGGGTTCCGGCCGGGACCCACGGGCCGATTCAAGGCAAGCAAGAAAGTCCTGGAGTTCCGCCGGCAAGGGCGACTCAAACTGAAGCGGCTTGCCGGTAATGGGGTGATTAAACGCAAGGCGCGCCGCGTGCAGGAAGTTGCGGCCGAGTTTGAGACGCTCGACCGGGCCCTTGCGGCGTGCTGCTGGCCCGCCGGGCGGCTGCTGCTCGTTGAGTTGGCCGGCGGCGCCGTAGAGCGTGTCGCCCACGACCGGATATCCGATGGATGCCATGTGCACGCGAATCTGATGTGTGCGGCCTGTCTCGATGCGGACGCGGACCAGCGTGAACCTGCCGAAGCGCGTTGTGAGCCGCTGTACCACCTCATAGTGAGAGACGGCGGAGCGGGCATTTTCGCTTGGTCGCGTGGTCATGCGGGTGCGGCGGACTGGATCGCGTGCGATGGCGGCGGTGATGGTGCCCTTGTCACGCTCGACGGCGCCCTGCACGAGCGCAATGTAGGTCTTGTGCACCTCGCGTCCGGAGAATTGCTCGGCCAGTGCGCCGTGAGCCGCGTCGTTTTTGGCGACGATGATGAGGCCGCTGGTCTCCTTGTCGAGCCGGTGCACGATGCCAGGGCGCAGGTCGCCGCCGGTGGAGGAAAGTGCCTGGAAGTGAAAGAGCAGCGCATTGACGAGTGTGCCGCGACTGCGCGCCTCGTCTGTGTGCCCAGCGCCGGCGTGCACCATCATGCCGGCGGGCTTGTCGATGACGGCGAGGTCATCGTCCTCGTAGACGATACGCAGCGGAATGTCTTCGGCCTCGGCTTTGAGCGGCGCGGGATGCGGCTCACCGGTGACGACGATCTGCTCGCCGCCATGGAGCTTGTGCGAGGGCTTGGGGTGAGCGCCGTCGAGCAGCACGTCGCCCTGATCGAGGAGCAACTGCACGCGGCTGCGGCTGACGCCCTCAAGCTGCGTGGCGAGGAAGTGATCGAGCCGCTGACCGGCTGCCTCGGCAGGCACCGCCAGGGTGCGCGCGTTAATCATTCGATGCCTCGGCCGCGAGGGCATCCGCGGGAACCCGTGCGGCGTGGCGCTCGCGCAGCAGGACGGCGCCGACAAGCAGGAGCAGGATGGCGGCGAGCTGCGGACCGTCCAGCGCGCCATGCAGGAGGATGCCGCGGCCTTCAGGGTCGCGCAGAAACTCAGTGAAGTAGACGATGACGCCCGCGGCTGCGAGACCAAGGCCGGCGACATCGCCGCGTTGATGGCGCGAGGGCAGCCACACGAGGAGCGCAAGAGAAAGCGTGAGGTAGGCAAGGGCGGCGTAGAGCTGCACGGGATGCAACGGCAGGCCGAGCGGAGCACCGCTCCAGCGGGCGGCGAGCGGGCTGGTGTAGACGACGGCCCAGCGCGCGGCGGTCTCGGTGCCGAAGCCGGAGCCTGCGAGGAGCGCGCCAAACTGCTCAAAGGCGAGGCCGAGGGCGATTGGGGCGGCAAGCGCATCGGCGGCGTCGCGGAGCGGCACCTGCACACGGCGCGCATAGACCAGCGCGGCCACCAGGGCAAGCGACGCAGAGATGGCGGCGAGCAGCGGGTGATGAATCATGGCCAGCCCCAGCAGCCATGCGGGATGACTGCGCAGGACGGTCCAGTTGACGACGATGAGCACGAGGCGCGAGCCGATGAGCGCGGCGAAGAGAGCCACGATGCTGAGATTCCAGAGATGATTGGGGACGACCCCTGCGATGCGGGCGGTGCGCAGCGACATGGCGAGCGCAAGCAGCATGCCGACCGCGGCCATGACACCGTAGGCGGGAATGAGCACTGGACCGAAGTGGAGGAGGATGGGATGCACTGAACTCAGAATATCTGCTCAGGCGGCAGGGAAGATAGAATCCGGCCCACTGGGCCGTGGGTGATGCGCTGGTGAACCCGTCCTAAGACGGTGGAGCTCTCCGCGGTTCATTAGGCATTCCGGACTGGCGGACACGGCACACAGAACCGATTGTCGAGTTGAGCCCCTGTTCATTGAATGTTGGTTCAACCAGCGTTGACCGCCACACCTGCTTTGCAGGCCGGTTTCTAATGCGGATAGTATGGTGCGCGGCGCGGAATTGCAAGTCTTGTGCAGGCGGCCCAAGATGTGCTAGCGTCTGCGGCCGTTCCGTTCTGGCCTCATGGGATCGAAGCGGGAAGGTGCTTCTACGAGCCGGTCTTCAGGTCTTCCGCAAGCACCTCATCGAGCAGTCCGCGGAGGCTGACGGCGCGGCTGTGCCCCTTGCGCGCGTCTGCACTGGCAGCCTGCGAGAGCTCATCGGCGAAGTTGAGCGCGGCGAGCACGGCAACGCGGAGTGAATCGACTGTGCGGCCCTGCACGGCGACGGCGCGCATCTTGGCGTCGACCTGCGCGGCGAGATCACGGATGTGATCGGGGTCCTGGCCGGTGAGGTGATAGGTCTGGTCATAGATGGAGACAGTGGTGTATGCGGGTTGCTGCGGGGAATTCTTCTTCGCCATCAAAACCTCATAGCTCCAGGGCATCCAACTGGGAGAGCAGGTGCTCGACGCGGCGGCGGACAAGATCGCGCTCGGCGCGCAAAGCTCGTACTTCCTGCTTGAGTTGATCAGCCATCGGCACCTGTGCGGCAAGCTCCGCTTCCGCTTTGGCGGCACGTTCTTCGGCATCCGCGCGGGCCTGGCGCTCGCGCTTGACGAGCTCGACGGCACGCACAATGCGCTCTTCGAGGGCGGAGAAATCGTCGGCGCTGAGAGCGAGCGTGGCCGGTTCGGCGGCAGGCTCAGCCGGCATCTCTGCGGGCTTCAGATCCTGCTTTGGCTCCACGGCGACCTCGGTATCCCAGAATGTCTGCGTCATGCTTATGACCTCCGCGGCGCATCCTTTCCGTGCAAGTATAGCGCCATTTGTGTGCATTGCCGCAGCTAACTGCGCAGGCGCGCACCAGCCTTGTTCACAGCGGCGATGACCTGCGCCTGATAGCTCTGCAGCTCTTCGTCGCGCAGGGTGCGGTCGGCGGCCTGGAAGGTGACGCCGAGCAGCAGCGAGTAGTCGCGTGCGCCCAGTTTTGCATCGCGGAAGACCTCGCGCACGCGCCAGTCGACAATCTCGGGCACGTTGAGCGCGGCGAGTGCGGCGTCGATCTTCTCCCATGGGATGCTCTGGTCGAGAACGAGGGAAAAATCGCGGCGGACGGGCTGGAAGCGCGAGAGCTCGCGCGCGGCGGGCCTGCGCAAGGGCAGCTTGTAGAGGCGGTCGAGATAGAGCTCGCCGAGGAGAACCGCGTCTTTGAGCTTGCGGGCCGCGGCTTCGCGCGGGTGCAGCTGGCCGAACCAGCCGACCGTTGTGCCCTCCGCCACGATGCGCGCGGAGCGATAGGGATGGAGCCACGCGGGCGTGAGGCCGGCCTCGGGCGGGAAGCGATCGAAGTAGACGGTGCGCGTTTGGAAGCGCGCGAGAAGCTGCTCGACGGCGCCTTTGAGATCGTGAAAGTCGATGAGGCGCGCGGGGTGGAGCGGGCTCTGCTCGGGGAGCAGACCGGAGGCGGCGAAGGCCAGCGCCGGGCGCTCGTCGACCCTCTCCGTGGAACCGCTGAAGACAGTGCCGAGTTCGAAGAGGCGCACGTCGCTGAGGTCGCGATGGAGATTGCCCGCGACCATGGTGAGCATGCCGGGAACAAGCGAGGGGCGCAGGACGCCGGCTTCTTCACTGAGCGGGTTGCCGAGCGGCACGACGAGGCCGGGCTGCGGCGCGGTGAGTGCGGCGTCTGCCGCGGAGCAGAAGGTGCTGGCGATGGCTTCATGGAAGCCGGCGGCGCGGAGGGTGTCGCGCACGGCGGACTCAGCCTGCACCGAGGGCAGCGCGGTGACGCCGCCGCCGAAGGCTGGCAGCGTGTTGGCGAATCGGTTGTAGCCGTAGACGCGCGCGACCTCTTCAATAAGGTCGATGTCGCGCTCGATGTCGAGACGCCAGGACGGGGTGTTCCACACCCTTTCCCCTTCGGACGAGGTCCCTTGCTGCACAGCCAGTTCGCAGCCCAATGCGGCGAGGACGCCTTCGACGGTAGCGGCGGTGATGCCTTCGGCGTCGATGGTACTGCCGAGAATGCGCTGGACTTCACTGAGCGCAAGGGCAATCGGCGTGCGGCTGGCGGTGCGGGCCTCGAGCGCGGGCACGCGGACATCGACAAGATCGCCTTCGATGGAGCCGCCGGCGGCGAGCAGGATTCGGCTGACGAGCGCGGATGCGACGGGCGCGGCGTTGAAGTCGGCGCCGCGTTCGAAGCGATGGCTGGCGTCGGTATGGAGGCCGTGGCGGCGCGCGGTGCGGCGCACGGCCATGGGTTCGAACCATGCGGCTTCGACGAGGACGTTTTTCGTGGCGGGCGTGATCATCGTGTCCCAGCCGCCCATGACGCCGGCGAGCGCGAGGGGCTTGACGTGGTCGGCGACGACGAGATCTTCGGGGTCGAGGATGCGCTCGATGCCGTCGAGGGTCTTGAGCTTTTCGCCTTTGCGGGCGCGGCGGACGACGATGCCGCCTTCAAGCTTGTCGAGGTCGAAGGCGTGCGTGGGCTGGCCCATGGCGAGCCAGACAAAGTTGGTGGCGTCAACGGCGCTGGAGATCTTCTTCTGCTCCAAAAGCTTGAAGTAGGTATCGACTTCAGCCCCTGCGAACCAGTCGCGCGAGTCGGTGACGGTGATGCCGCGCAGAACGCGCGCGGTGAAGCGGCCGCAGGCGTCTTCGGCTTCAATCTTGACCGGGAATGACGCGGCGGCGGGCCTGGGCGCGGGCAGCGTGAGGTCGAACGGGAGCAGCGGGACGCCGAAGATGGCGGCGGCCTCGCGCGCGATGCCGTAGTGGTTCATGGCGTCGACGCGGTTGGTGGTGATGTCCATCTCGTAGAGCGAGCCGTTGCCTTTGCCGAGGTCGAAGATGCCCTCGACGGCGATGCCGCGCAGGGTGAGGTCCTCGGCGAGTTTCAAGTCGTCGACTGACAATTCAGGCAGGTAGGCGCGAAGCCACTTGGTAAGGATTTTCATGCGAATTGCCCCAGGAAGCGCATGTCGCCGGCGTAGAACTGGCCGATTTCGCTGATGCCGTATTTCATCATGGCGATGCGCTCGACGCCCATGCCGAAGGCGAAGCCGGAGATCTTTTTCGGGTCGTAGGCGGGCTGCTTTTCTGCCGCGAAGGCGAAGACCGCGGGATCGACCATGCCGCAGCCGAGCAGCTCAATCCAGCCGGAGTGCTTGCACTTGCGGCAGCCTCTGCCGCCGCAGAAGATGCAACTGATTTGCACGTCGGCGCTGGGCTCGGTGAAGGGGAAGAACGACGGGAAGAAGCGCGTCTTGACGGAGGAGCCGAAGAGGGCCTTCATGGCGTGATCGAGCGTGCCCTTGAGGTCCGAGAAGGTGATGTTGGTGTCGACGCAGAGGCCTTCCACTTGATGAAAGATGGGCGAGTGCGTGGCGTCCTGGGCGTCATTTCTATGCACCTTCCCCGGAATGACAATACGCACCGGAGGTGCCTGCTGCTCCATGGTGCGCATCTGGACGGGCGAGGTGTGGGTGCGCAGGAGGAGGCGGTCACGTTGGGCGCGGCGCTCCTGACCGGCGACAACGAGCGTGTCCTGCGTGTCGCGCGCGGGATGGCCGGGCGGGAAGTTCATGCACTCGAAGTTGTAGAAGTCGGTTTCGACCTCGGGGCCGACGCCGACGGAGTAACCGAGGGCCGCGAAGACGGAGACGATTTCGTTGAGCGTCTTCGTGATGGGGTGCTCGGCGCCGGTGAGGCGGCGGGAGCCGGGCAGGGTGATGTCGATGGCTTCGGCGGCGAGGGCGGCGTCGGTCGGGCCTGCGCCGGAGGCGGCGTCGAGCAGGGCTTCGACGACGGACTTGAGGGCGTTGAAGCGCTGGCCGAGGGCTTTTTTGGCTTCGGGCGGCGCGGATTTGAGCCAGCGCGAGGAGACCTCATTGAGGCGGCCCTGCTTG
This sequence comes from Occallatibacter sp., assembly GCA_049582405.1. Classification (GTDB taxonomy): domain Bacteria; phylum Acidobacteriota; class Terriglobia; order Terriglobales; family Acidobacteriaceae; genus Telmatobacter. The sequence continues at coordinate 6,040 of JBAUTX010000411.1, forward strand.
CGGCCAAGCCAGTGGAGGCGGAAGGCCTCGACGGCGTCGGGCGTGGCGAGCGCGGCGGCGGCGGCGCGGGCCTCGTGCTCGAGCGCGGCAAATGCCTGATTCAGAGCGGCCTCGTCGAAGGCCGACAGGTTGGGAATGGCTTCGGTGGTCATGCGGTACTAGCAGGATAAACCACTTGTGGGTTGGGAGCGGGCGGGTGCGCGGCGGGGCGAGAGGGAATCAGGCAGGAATGGCAATCTTCTTGACACGCGCGGCGGGTGCAGGGATGGGCAGACCATCCTCGCGCAGCCCGGCGATGTGCAACTCGATGCCTTCGCGGATGAGCTTCTCGGTTTCAGCCAGAGTGGCTGCGGCCACGCCAAGTCCGGGGAGATCCGGCACATAGGCACTCCAGCCGGTTGCCGTCTTTTCAAACACCGCTGCGTACTGCATCATTTCAATCCCGCCTGTTTCAGGATACTGTTCAGCGTGCCTTTGTCCATCTCCTGCGAGGGATGGCCTGCAATCGTGACGCGGCCTGGCTTTTCAGGATGCTTGAACTGCCGATGACTCCCTTTTTGAGCGACCACGTACCAGCCATCTTCAAGAATCAGCTTCAGGACATCTCGAACTTTCATGCACACCGCTCAACGATTTGCTCCGATTATAGCGTGGAGCGAAAAGGCCCTAGTGAGCGCAGGCTGGAGGCCCAAGGCGAAGCCGAGGCGAAAACGACTTGGGAGAAACATGCAAGCGTTCTGTGGAAAATTGCAGATTTTGCGATGGGGGGTGGGTATTTATTTTGTCCGACCGGAGGCGAAGAAAAACGAAAGCCGTCGAGGCCAAAACATGCAAGGAATTTGTGGAAAAGAAAAATATTGCAGGGGGGGGTGGGTATTTTCCGGCGCGGTACGGACCGGACGGATCGCCGACATTTCAGACCGGGCGCATCTCCGGCACTGCAACGGCGCGATGATGGTCGATGGCACAGAATCCTCCTGCCCTGCAACGAGAAATGCCTGAGAGCGCGGCCCGGTGGGCGCGGTTCTCAGGCTGATAGTTCTATTGTGCGCTTTTGCGGGAAACAACATGCAAAACGGCGGGGGTGTTTTTTCGTTGTGGAATGAAGGGGTTGGCGGGGATGGGCGGCGCTGAGGGGTTGACAGCCAGCTTTCAGCTTTTAGCTGAGCCGGGGCGGGGTGGGCTTTGGTGGTTTCCCACCCATGACGCCTGCTGGCGCGGACGTCATGGATGGGGCAGGCACCCGGGTTTGGTGGCGGGGTGGGTTGAAGCAGGTCCTTCGCTGCGCTGACCCCATGCTTGCGGTGCAATCACGGGGCCCCAGGCGCGCTCCGCTCAGGATGACAGGGTGGGGT
>JBAUTX010000412.1:0-5405 GCA_049582405.1 Occallatibacter sp.
AGAGCAGCCGGTGTCCAATGAGCGGCTCTAGTAAAGAAAGCCGCGATGTTCAGACAGAACGATGTCAGGCCTGGTGCATAGCAGCGAAGCACGACGGGTCGTATATGCACTGGAAGCATGGGGCGCAACCGTGCAACGAGCACCCCGGGCCGCAATGCTTGCTCACTCCCTGGGGTTACATACTTCGGAGATATCATGTGTTCGCAGGCCTGCCTGCCCTGCTTAGAATGTGCAGAGGATTCTTTCGCTCGCTCCTTGCGTGCTGGCAAACTGTAGGAGCCGTCAGGGCGGCGTCGAGAGATGTTGCTGTTGTTCCATGCGGCGAATGCCTTCGCGAGCCTTCAAGGCCGGATTTTCGAAAGAGGACTTATGTCAAAGGAAGCAACCGAATTGCAGCCGCGGCGCGAGTTTCTTAAGCTGGCCGCGTTCACCGGTGCAGCAGCGCTCGCGGGCAAAGCAGCCTCAGCCGTCGCGCAACAACCTGCCACTCCCGTTGCTGCGGACACGTCCGACGGCGACAACAAGATGGACTTCCTTCGGGTCAGCGGCCGCCACATTGTCGACACCAAAGGAAACAGGGTCCGCCTCCGGGGAACCTGTCCGGGCGGGTGGATGAACATGGAAGACTTCATCAATGGCCACCCCGGCGCAGAGCACACTCTCCGTGCTCAGATGACAGAGGCGCTCGGTCCAGCCAGGGCGCACTTCTTCTTCGAGCGCCTGCTCGACTACTTCTTCAACGAAGACGACGTAATCTTTCTCAGAAAGGCCGGCGCTTCCGTCATCAGGATTCCTCTCAATTACCGGCACTTCGAGGACGATGCTGCTCCTTTCAAATACAAAGAGTCCGGTTTCGCTCGCCTCGATCAGGTGTTGCGTCACTGCGAAAATCATGGCCTCTACGTCATCCTCGATCTCCATTCGGCTCAAGGATGGCAGAACGTTCATTGGCATTCTGACAACGCATCACGCATCAGTCTCTTGTGGACAGTCTCGTCCTATCAGGATCGTTACGTCGCTCTTTGGCAGGAGTTCGCGCGTCGCTATGCGAACCGGGCAGTGATCGCCGGGTACGACATCCTCAATGAGCCCTGTTCGAACAACGATCTTGGCGACTATCCCTGGAATATCTATTCCAATTACCGGCCTCGGTGGGACCGCATGAATTCCCTCTTTCGGCGGGTTGTAGCAGAGATTCGCAAGATCGATTCCCGCCATATCATCTTCCTGGAGGGCGACAACTACGCAAAGCAGTTCTCGGGATTCGAGAAGCCCTTCGACGACAACCTGGCCTACAGCTCGCATAACTACACTGTGCCCGGCTTCGGACCTGGCCGATACCCTGGCGCCATCCATCCCCGATCCGCCGCGGAAGACAGCTCTGAGGTGTGGGACCTGGCAAGACAGGAGCACTTCTTCCTTGATGCCGAGGGCACGCAATTTACCCAGCAGCATAACGTTCCGCTGTGGGTGGGCGAGTTTGGATCTGTCTACAATGGGCCACCCGACGAGAACCCGGATCGGCTTCGCGCCTTGGACGATCAGATTGGTATCTTTGAACGGCATGAGGCGCACTGGACGACCTGGAATTACAAGGATGTTGGTGTCATGGGCATGCTTACGGTCGACCCTGCATCGCCGTATATGGAACGCATCAGCGACCTTCTTCGCAAGAAGCGGGCTCTCGGCACCGATGATTGGATGAAGTGGCTTCCTCCAACGCCCGTCAAGGACGCGACGGCGCAGCTTGCCGGCCAGATCCTTCAGGTTGTGGCCGATCCCCAGCTCGATCCGCGGCTCAATGTGCGGTGCGTCAGTCAAACCTTGTTGTGCTACTACACAGGAACGCTCATGCAGCCGCTCTACACAAGCCTCTTCAAGGGACTTTCCGAGGCCGAGCTGGATCACATCCTGTCTTCTTTCTCAGCCAGGCAGTGTATTTCCAACGAGGGCCTTGTCAACGTTCTGGGCAAATACATGGCCAAGCCGGCTTAGACCATGTGGCTCTCAAGTCGGAAAATACCGGTATAGGCTTTGCAGCCTGAGCGGAGTCCGTTCGGCGCCGTCTCCGTGCGGGCACTCCACATGCAGCCCGAAGACTCTTCGGGACAAATCCCGTGGTAGATAACCTTCGCGGGTGCGCGTGCTTGCCATGGCAGGGAGCAAGTCGCCTTCTCGGAGCAACTTTGCTTGCCTTCAGGACGGCATCGCAATTCCCTGCTGAGACGGTTCGGCGTTTTCTGGAAACACGAGAAAGCGACAGAGATACTCCAGCGGATCGTCCGCTGACACCATCTGACGCAGGTGGTATACCCAAACTCCATGTCGATTGGTCCGCCGGGTGAAAGACTTGCGGCTGACTTGCACAATCTCTCCCATGGGGTTCACTCGCGAATAGGTCATCGCAGGGACTCGGAACTGAATCGTGGAGCCTTCCCTCCAGAAATAACTTGCGAACTCATGGGAAAAGATAAGTGCATAATAGTGACCCTCGGTTGCAAGCCACTCGATTGCACCCTCCGGTCCAGGCCACACCTGTTGGCTTTGTGCCAGAAACCAGGGCCGAAATGAGAAGCCGTTCCGCGAAGCATGAGCGACGCAGGCCGTCAGGGAGTCTATCGAACTCATCGCCCACCCCTTTCGTTGTGTTGCGGCGCAAGGTTTCGCACGGAGAAAGACCGTAGGGGGATTGCGTGCAGGGAGAATAATCCTGGATATCGCGTCCGCACCCGAACTGGTACTGCCGAAAGGTACAGACCAGCCAAGAGACTCATCGTCAATTCAAACAAACCCATAGAAGGTACGCCTCCGGCGCCTGCTATTCGAACTGTGGAATGGAGAATGGCGGCAACATCTGCGCGCTCTCCCAGCGATGAATCCAGGATGGAATGACACCGCTCCGTGAGTGCACGACGGAGATGACTCGATCTGGCTTTCCAAGATCGTGCCATTCGATCCCGTTCAGCTTGAGGACCATCAGGCGCTCAATTTCCATTGTCAGAATGTGTCGCGAAAAGTCGGTTGGCGAGATCCCGTCATAGAGCGAAGCAGGAACCGAGATATTTCTGTTGTCCGATGAACGAGACAGGAAGAGGCCAAGCTTCTCTACGACATCTGGAGCTCCTCTCCAGGCAAGATGAAGAAAGGCCTGCACACTGCCAACCATGACGAATGTGTTCCACAAGGCTTCACTCTTGAAGAGTTGCTCCGCAATATGCAGGGAAGGCTTTTCCTTGAAACCCTTCACGGCAAACACATCTTCGTGGCTCGCGCCGACCGTAGAACCCACCTCGATCCAGCCGAACTCGATTTCAGGACCATGGGGCTTTGCTCCCAGAAGGACAACGGCCTCGGGGTTTTTGCCTGCAATTAAAAAGGCGGATTCAAGCGATCTTGTGAACGCGTTTTCGTTGGAGAAGTAATGGTCAGAGGGAAGAACTGCGACAATGGCTTCGCTGTCCCGGCGAGCGATGTCGAGCATGCCAAGGAGGATGGGTGGAGCGGTACCCCTGTTAGAAGGCTGAATGAGCCTCCTCGAAGCAGAGTGTCGGAGGTCCGGCTCAAAGAAGTGCGCATGAGCATCTGACAACGCAACGATGGTCTGTTCTGGAGGAATACTCCGCGCCGCGCGCAGCTGTGTTTGCCCAAGCAGCGTATCACCCCCAAGAACCCGGCAGAACTGCTTTGGCCCGTCATCCCCGGAAATCATCCGCGTGAGGCTTTTGAGTCGAGTGCCATCGCCTCCTGCCAGAATGATCCCCCAGCGCCTCTGTTGCGTTTCGGGTGCTTTTCTGTGAAGCGGCGCAGACTGGATGAGCGCGGCGGAGATGCTTTCGCCCAGATTGGGGTTGTATTCAAAAGTGCCTGCGACTGAGGGTCCCGACACATCCGGTGCCAGCATTGAAGATGACATCACCTTTGCGCTCCTTTGGCGTGGTCACTCGCGCAACCAGACTTTGAACTAGACGTGGGTGATGGCTGTGCGCCCGCCGGCGGAGGATCGGATGCGATGCACCAAAGCCAAATAGCGTCTGCGCCTCTACAGAACACCGGTTTAATCCAGATTCGTTCCGGACAGAGGGCTGAACATCAAGAGTCATCTCAATCTTCCCTCTAAACGGGTAGAAGCGCATCTAGGGTAATTACTAGTTTTCCAGGTTGGATGGAGACGCTACTCAGCGGGACTGATCAGGCCTTCACGGATCGCACATCGCGTGAGTTCTGCAACCGTGCGAGCGCCGAGCCGGCTCATAAGGCGACTGCGGTGAAATTCCACTGTCCTGACGGAAACATGGATCAAGCCCGCAATCTCCTTGTTCTGCTTTCCCTCCGCAATCAATTGCAGGATCTGGCGCTGCCGTGCGGTCAGCTCCATCGTCCGGCTCACAGATAGGCCTTGCGCAGATCGCGCGGTCTCGATCACGTCGCTGTCCAGACTGGGCGAGAAATAGAATTTCCCTTTCCTGGCCAGTTCAATTGCGTGGACCAGATCCTCTGAGGCGCCGGACTTCAACACATACGCTGAGGCGCCTGCTTCCAGCGCTTTGCGAACATACACCGAACCCGAGTGCATGCTGAGGAAAACGAAGCGGGTAGATGGAAGCTCTTTTTTGATCTCGCGCATTGCATCGATCCCATTCAGAATGGGCATGCTCACGTCGAGGACAATAAGCTCGGGTTTCAGCCTGAGCGCTGTGCGGATCAGGTCTTTCCCATTATCTGCATATCCCACGATCTCGAATTTATCTTCGATTAGCCTTCTGATTCCCTCGAGAATCAAAGTGTGATCGTCAGCCAGTACAATCCTAGGGCGTGCCATGGTGCCCCTCCGTCATCGGAACCGATGCAATCACTTCCGTGCCCTGCCCAGGACTCGAAGAGACCGTGAGCTCACCGTTGACGAGGCGAATGCGCTCCATCATGCTCACCAGCCCAAGGCCTGTCTTCGTGGGACCGGAATCTGCCCTGAAACCACTGCCATTGTCAGCGATGCGTAGCTGAATGAGGCCTTCTCTCGTACTCAGCGTCACTTTTGCGCGTTGAGCTTGTCCGTGCACGACAGCGTTGTGGAGGCCCTCCTGGGCGATGCGGAAGAGGTACGTCGCAACAAGCTCGCTAAGGTGCAGATCCTCTGCCGGTCCGTGATATTCCACTTTGACCTCGTGGGCTTTTTCGAATTCCTTGCAGAACTCTTCCAGCGCGACGCTCAGGCCGAAATCTGTGATGACTGACGGATGAAGTCCGTGGGAAAGCCGTCTCACATCAGAAGCGGCACGGAGCGTCTGAGCTTGCAAGACCGAGATGCGCTCGCGACTTGCCTGCGCTGAGAGCGGCAGTTCTTTTGCGATTCGGCCCAATTCGATGGAGAGAAAAGCCAACTGCTGTGTTACACCGTCATGTAATTC
>JBAUTX010000413.1:0-2058 GCA_049582405.1 Occallatibacter sp.
CGACGTGCGCCCTAGCAGTCCTTTGGAACGTCTTGCACTGCTCATCGCAACCTCAAGGTCGTCGGCGAGCGTGGCGCTTCGCGTCACATTGGTGAGCACCAGCCGGACGTCCTGTTCAGGTGTCTGGTTACTTGACAGGACCTTCTGCAGGTCATGGAAAGGTGAACTCGATGGATTGCTCATGTGCGATCAGCGAACTCCTCGGTTGAACCCGAAGCGGACCGTGTACTTCTGCGGCGGATGATTCTGCGAACACATTACAGAAGCAGCCCCACTGATTTGTGGGGCCGCTTCTAAGGCATCAAGGATAAGTGGGAAGACTTTTGCCAGGGTGGGACATGAAGGCTTCCATGAACGAGTTGTGCTACGGCCCCGTGCTGGCTGAAGTACCGCCGCCGCCGCCGCCACCACCACTGCTCCCTCCTGTATCGGACATGACGGGCTCAGGCTTCATGCTTTCGATGAGTTGCTCAACAGGGATGGACGCGGGCGGAGGCGCCGGGGCGGAGCCCGCTGCCTTGGCATCCGGTGTGTGCATCGGGGTGTTGGAGTTGGGCGGCAGGAACTTGGTTGGAAATTGGGGTGTCGGAATGTCTGTGCCAGCAGGTGCGGGATTCACGATCTCAGGCGTGACGATCACGATCAGTTCCGTGTTGTTCTTTGTCCGGGACATGGACTTGAAGAACATGCCGAGGATCGGGATGTCACCCAGGAACGGAATCTTCTGATACGTTTCGTTGTCGCGGTTGTCAAGCAAGCCGCCAATGGCGAAACTCTGACCATCGCGCAGCTCCACCTCCGTTTTGACTCTGCGGACTGTAATCGCGGGCTCAACGAAGCCGGCGATCGAAACAGCGTCGGCAAAGTCCAGAGCGCTGACCTCTGGAGCTACCTGCAGGCGAATGGTGCCGTTGGGCGTGAGGGTCGGGAGGAAGTTCAAGCGGACGCCGTATTCCTTGAACATGATGGTAATTGCAGATGCGCCGCCAATGCCTGCGCCCTGCACCATCGGGAATGGATACTCGCCGCCGGCGAGGAAGGAGGCCTGTTTGCCGTCTTCCGCAAGAACATTCGGTTCAGCAAGGATCTGGACGATCCCTTTCTGTTCAAGCGCCTGGACTGTCGCTCCGAGGTTGATGCCTGGATAGAAAGCAAACAGGTTTAACGCCTGGGATAGCGTGACGGTGGTTGGCGTGCCGGGCGTTGGCACGGACACACTTGGCGGGCTGAACTGTCCGGTAGTAAGAGTGCCAATCGTATTGCCGAAACCAGTGCTGAAGAGGTTGATGCCAAGCGAAAGGCTCTTGCTGCGATCGACGCTCGCGAATCGCACTTTCAGGAGGATCTGGCGCTTCTCCTGGGGGAGATTGACGTTTAGAAGATTGACAACCTTCCCTGCCGTGGAAGCAATCGTGACTGCTCGATTTGAGCTGTTGAGATCGTTCACCGTTCCACGAAGGAAGACGTTTCCGCCTTCGGCGCTGATGCGGACATCTTCGCCGGGCAGTTCTGTGCGGAGTTCGCGGCGCACGGCCTCAAGATGGTCATTGAGGGCGAATGAGCTTTGTCGAACCGTGACATTAAAGAACTGCCTGCCGCCGGCATTATCCCAGACGATGAGCGTTGTTTCGCCGGGAGCTTCGCCATTGACCAGGACCTGCGTTGGGCTCACGGCTGTGGCCTCGGCAAATCCTCCCAAGCCAACAACAATCCGCGTGACAGGTCTTGCGAGATCGAGAACTACTGACTTGCCAACGGCGACTGCCAGGTCATTTGCAGAATCCTGACTCTGCGAGACAGGTGGTTGTGACGGTGCGGCAGGCGACGGAGCCTGAGGAGCAGCCGCGCTGTAAATAGGGAACGACAATATACCAAAGCAAACTGGCAGGAGGCCGACTCGTGCGATCACTGTTGTCCTCCGTTAGAGGCGAATTTTTCTTCAGTCTTCTTGTTGCCGTTGATGACTTGAACGGTGAACTGGGGAGCTGCGGGCTTGGCTCGCCTCTGCCCTGTATGCGAGGCAGGCGGCTTGGGACCTTCGAATAGGCTGGTCATTGC
>JBAUTX010000414.1:0-5186 GCA_049582405.1 Occallatibacter sp.
CCAATGAATCCAATACGCCACAGGAGAGTTCTTCCCCATGTCGAAAAAGATTGCATTCATCACAGGTGGAAATCGCGGCCTCGGCTTTCAAACGGCACTCGACCTAAGCAAGATCGGCATCGCAGTCGTCATCGGCTCGCGCGACTTAAAGCAGGGCGAGAATGCTGTTGAAAAGCTGCGCGCGGCAGGTGCCGATGCCGATGTCCTGCAGTTTGACATCACGAACTACGTACACCACAAAGCTGCCTTTGACTACTTCCAGGCAAAGTACGGCAGGCTCGATATCCTCGTGAACAACGCCGGCATTGCCGCCGGATCGTTTCCTGTCACAGGCCCTGACCACTCAGTCTCGCAAGTACCGATGGAGCTCCTCAAGAGGGTCTTCGAGACAAATTGCTTCGCGCAGGTTGCGCTGACACAGACGCTTCTACCGCTGCTCAAGAAGAGCCCTGCGGGCCGCATCGTCAACCTCGCCAGCATTCTTGCCTCGCTCAATCTTCACGCCGACCCCAAATCACCGATTTACGACGCAAAGTCCTTCGCTTATGACGCTTCCAAGACCGCGCTCAATGCATTCACCATTCATCTCGCTCACGAGTTGCGCAACACCAACATCAAGGTGAACTCCGCGCACCCCGGCTGGGTGAAGACGGATATGGGGGGCGAGCAGGCTCCCATGGAACTCAGCGAAGGGGGCAAGACCAGCGCGGCCCTGGCCACATTGCCCGATGATGGTCCGACCGGCGGATTCTTCCACCTCGGCAAGCCACTCCCCTGGTAAGCCCGTAATTCGCAGCAAGGCTGAGGTGGACCGGCTCGAATCGATCTCGGGCCGGCCTCATCCACACCGCGCGTTCGGGCTTCCCGCACCTTACCTCCACCCCCTACAATGAATCCAGACATCTACATTCTTTGAGGGAATCCCGCCATGCCGCTGTCTGGAGAAGCCATCCGCTTGATGAACTACATTGACGACGTCGCCGTGACGTTGCGCCGCATTCTTGCCGCCGCGCCCAGCCTTTCCGCGGAAGAGCGCGCCCGTGTCGCAGCCCACCTCGAGCAGGCTCGTCCCAGCGCAAACGATGTGCTCCAGGCACTCAACTCGCGGTAAGCGCATTGCCCCTCACCATCGCCATTATCGGAGCCGGACCGCTGGGCCGCTGGCTGGCATTCGCTGCTGCTCGCGCGGGCTTCAACGTGCTGCTGGAAGATGTGATGCCGACGAACTTACGGCATGCACGCGAAGCCCTGCGTCAGCAGCTCAGCCCCCAGGCCCTGCCATCCGTCACCTTCGTCGACACCATCGAAGACGCTGTGCGCGACGCCGATCTCATCATCGACTGCGTGCCCGACGAGTTGGAATCCAAACTCGAGATCTTCTGCCTGCTCGACCGGATGGCCCCGCCGCGCGCGATTCTCGCAACACCGACCACGCGGCTCTCGATCAGCGACCTTGCAGCGTGTACCTATCGTGCCGACAAGTGTGTTGCTATCGCTTCGGAAGCAGGCGACCTGGCGGTAGATCCAGCGACCCGCGGGCCTGCCACTCCATGGCGAATCCGGACAACCGCCCAGACGGCGCCCGCGACGATCCAGCTTGTGGAAGATTTTTGCCGGAGTCTGGGCTTTGTGCCGCGTTTTGAAGCGGAGCCGGCTTAACGCGCTTTTGCGATCAGCGATTCGTAGTACTGCACGTAACGCGGCACAATCATCGTGGAGCAAAATCTGGTGCGCGCAACTTTTCGCGCGGCGTCCCGCATCACTTCCAGCCGATCGCGATCCTTCAGCAGACCCACCACACCAGCAGCCATCGCATCCAGCGCCGCCACAGGATACAGCAACCCCGTCACGCCATCATCAATCAATTCAGGCACCCCGCCCACGCGTGTCGCAATCGCCGGCACCTTGCACGCCATCGCCTCCAGAGCCGCCAACCCAAACGACTCAAGCTCACTTGGCATCAGCATCAGATCCGCCAGCGGCAACAGTTCGTTCACCCGCTCCTGCTTGCCAAGAAAATGAATCCGGTCGTGAATGCCCAGTTCGTGGGCCAGCCACTCTGCCTCGGAGCGATCGGGGCCATCGCCCACCAGAACCAGCTGCGAGGGCACCTCACCCACCACCCGCGCAAAGATCTTCACCACATCCACCACGCGCTTCACAGGCCTGAAGTTCGAAAGGTGAATCAGGATTGCTTCATCGGGGCTGGCGAATCGCTTGCGAGCTTCCGCACGCACCGCCTCGTCCGTAAAGGGCGTGTACACATCGCAATTCACAAAGTTGGGAATCACTTCGATCGGGCGCGACACCTCAAAATACTCAATCGTCTTCTCTTTCAAATAATTTGAAATGCACGTCACGCCGTCGCTTTCCTGAATCGCATATCGCGTAATCGGCAGATAGCTCCGGTCGAGCCCCACAAGCGTGATGTCGGTTCCGTGGAGCGTCGTAACAAACGGCAACCTCCGCCCACGAGTGGCAAGCATCTGCCGCGCCAGCAGGGCGCTCACGGAGTGCGGTATCGCGTAATGCACATGGAGCAGGTCCAGGTCATTGAACTCGGCCACCTCCGCCATCCGCGAAGCCAGCGCCAGATCGTAGGGCGGGAACTCAAACAGCGGATAACTGGAAACAGGAACCTCGTGGTAGTAGATGCCGTCGATCCGGCCATTCAGCCGAAACGGCTGAGAATACGAGATAAAGTGGATCTCGTGCCCCGCCGCGGCAAGCTCGATTCCGAGTTCCGTGGCGACTACGCCTGAGCCGCCGTATGTGGGATAGCAGGTGATTCCGATGCGCATCGCGCCCTCTTGGGTCTATAGCAGTTTCGGAGTTGGTGTAGACCGAAAGCACGGAGCCGAGTGGCGTTTTCATCAAGAAAACGCCACCTGTCGATGCTCTCAAGAAAACCACGTGAATTCCGAAACTGCTCTAGTGTGCCGGCCTTTTCCTATGACGCCTGCTCTTTGCCAAAAGATGCGTGAAAACACCGGGCTCAACAAATCTTATCAGGATGATCGACCAGCGCAGCAAAGGAGACCAGATCGGGAATCTGCCGGCCTTTGAGCGCGGTCAAGGCCTGCCGCTCCATCTCTCGAGACGCCAGAAGCCGCGTATGTCCGCGTGCAAGGTCGGCATCGTTGTATCCAGGGTGAGAGACCAGCTCAAACGTACCCTCAGGCAACGCGGCAGTCAGCGAAGCCACGGTCCGCGCATCCAGCGTCCCGGTCGCAAGCACCCCAATCGATCCATCCGTGGTCGTGAATCCCTCCTCCGCAACAATGCGACGGAACGCCGGCGCGAGCCCGCGCAATAAGCTAACCTCCATGCGACGAGCCCACGGCGCACCTTGCGTCGCGCGCACACTCCATGCCGGCTCAAACGGGTTGCGTACAGCGCGGATACCGCAGGACCGAGCCGCGCGCAGCACGGCACGCAACACGGCAGGAAACATGTGCGTATGCTTGTGCGTATCGACATGCGTCAGCGTCACACCGCTCGCTTGCAGCCGTGCAATCTGCGCGTACGCTTCAGCCTCCATCTCTTCGGCGCGGATGCGCCCCGCGAAAAGCCGCTTGAGAAATGCTCCGAGTGTTGGATGGAAGCGCCCGCTTGAACTCTCCGTTAAACTGGGCAGTTGATCGGCAGGCAGCACGGGCGCACCATCCAAAAGCACAACGTGGCAGCCTGCACCCAGCGTGGGATTCGCCTTTGCCAGCGCCACCGCTTCAGTCGTCGCGGCCGCATTGGCCATCAGAGTGGCCGACGTAAGAACTCCCGCGCCATGCAATTCCACAATAGCCCGGTTCACGCCCGAGGTGAGCCCGAAGTCATCCGCATTGACGATCAGTCGCTTCACCCCGGCGGTCTCTCAATCCTCAATACGCGTAAGGTTGCACACTGGTATGATGAATTCAGGCTCAGTGGCCTTTTCACCACTCTGTGGGCGGTTAGCTCAGTTGGTTAGAGCGCCTGCCTTACAAGCAGGAAGTCGGGGGTTCGAGTCCCTCACTGCCCACCACGCCCACTGATCCTGAACCCGACTCTCAGTTCCGTATATCCGCCAGCAGAGCCTCAACCTCTTGCTTCTGTTCCGCAGTCAGCGGAACAAGCGGAAGCCGCGGCCGGCCGCCGTAATACCCATTGAAGTCGCACGCATACTTCACGCCGCTGATGCCAAGCTGGGCTGTAATCCGATGACTTGCCCGCAAGATTCGCTCCTGCTTTTCACCGGCGAGCTTCAGGTCGTGATCCTTCCACGCGAAGTAAATCTCCTGACATGCCTGCGGCGCACAAGCGGCAAAGCCAAGAATCGCTCCTGAAGCCCCCATCTCCAGCGCTTCCAGCACACAAGCCGCCGAGCCCGTCAGCACTTGAAACCCAACTTCCCGGCTCCGCGTCTTCAGAGGTGCGAGGGGCGGCGGAGTAGCCACCGCAACACCGCCTGCAAGATTTTCTGCGGAAACGAACGTGGCTGGTTCCTGAGACCCTGCTGCACTCGCGCGCAGCATCCTGCCTGTGACTGCTTCAAAAACCGGCGTCACCGTCACCGACCGCTTCGGAGCATTCTGCGTGGCAGCCAAAGTGGCACGCATTCGCGCCATGTCGCCGCTTGAATCCTTGATACCGATGATGTTCGGGTGCTGCGCAAGCTCAGCCACCATCTCCACGGGAATGTCGTACGGAACGCAGCGCGGAATGTTGTAAAGCAGTACCGGAAGCGGCGAGCGATCCGCGACGCTGCGATAGTAGTTGAGAACCGTCGCAGCATTCATCTGTCCCGCATAGTACGTCGGCGTCCTCACCAGAACGGCATCATAGCTGTGATGGGCGGCGACGTCCGCCATCTCCAGCGTCGCCTTGGCACTTTCCCGCCCCACGCCCGCAATTAACACCTTCTCAGGCATCGCAGCTTCGGCGGCCACACGCAGCACGTCTGCCATCTCTGCATCGTTCAGCGCAGGCGCTTCACCCGTGGATCCAAGCACCACCATGCCCGCAAGCAGGCTTCGCGAATAGCGCGCAACATTCGCTTCCAACTTGCGAAAATACACGCGCTCATCCGGATAAAACGGCGTCGTCACCGCTGCAAAAATGCCTTCAATCAGCATGGCTCTATTGTAAGACCCGGTCGGCGTGGAGCTGCTGCAGCGCGTTCACAGTCACCCGATGGCCCTGCATGGCAG
>JBAUTX010000415.1:0-18513 GCA_049582405.1 Occallatibacter sp.
CCTTTTGCGCTTGGGCAGCCTACCGGCACCAGCGCACGCAGCCCCGTCTTGGTTGAGCTGTTTACCTCGGAGGGGTGCTCGGACTGTCCGCCTGCCGACGCGCTGCTGTCCCGTCTGGACCAGGAACAGTTTGTGCCTGGCGCGCGGGCCATTGTCTTGAGCGAGCATGTGACTTACTGGAACCAGCAGGGCTGGCACGATCCCTTTTCCATGCAGCAGATTGACGAGCGCCAGCGCGATTACGTCTACCGCTTTGGCCTGCAGGACAGCTACACGCCCCAGGCCGTCGTCGATGGGGCGCAGCAATTTGTGGGCAACAACCCCAATGCCATGGCGCAGGCCGTTGAAAAAGCGGCGGCTACGCCCAAGGAGCCGCTGGCCATCCAGAACGCTCACTGGGAGAACGGCGGTGTCGATTTTTCCGTTCACGCCCCCGCAAACAGCAGCGGCAAGCTGGATGCTGCTCTGGCCGAGGATGCGACCCGCGTCGAAGTGGCAAGCGGTGAGAATGCCGGCCGCACGCTGCATCATGTCGCGGTCGTGCGCGTGCTCAAGGACTTCGGGACAAAGGGGTTCGATGGGCGACCTTTGCGCCTTTCGGATTCCGACCTGATGCATGGCGCGGATGCCAAGGTACCGGTCCGCCTGGTGGTGTTTCTGGAAGATCGCAAGACCGGCCACATCCTCGCCGCGGCCGAGCAGACACTGACCCGCTGAAACCCCTCGAACGGAAAGAAACAAAAGAGTTTCCTGTAGCACCGCATCTTCGTGCGTTGCGTCGAGGGAGAAATGCCCTATCATCAACTTATGACCGATCGCATGGCTCTTTCTCTCGCCCAGGCTGACCCTGAGGTCGCTGCCGCCATTGACCACGAAACTCTCCGCCAGCATGAAGGGCTGGAGATGATTGCCAGCGAGAACTTCGTCTCCGAGGCCGTGCTGGAGGCCGCGGGTTCGGTCTTCACCAACAAATATGCGGAGGGCTACCCAGGTCGCCGCTACTATGGCGGCTGCGAGTACACCGATGTGGTGGAGAACCTTGCACGCGATCGGGCCAAGCAGATCTTCGGCGCCGCGCATGCCAACGTGCAGCCGCACTCCGGTTCGCAGGCCAACGCTTCGGCGTACATGGCCGTGCTGCAGGCGGGCGACACGATTCTCGGTCTCGACCTGGCGCACGGCGGCCACCTGACCCACGGGCACAAGCTCAGCTTCAGCGGAAAGCTCTATCGGCCTACGTTCTACCATGTTCGCCGCGACACGGAAGTCATCGATTACGACGAGTTGGAAGCGATCGCCGAGCGCGAAAAGCCGAAGGCCATCATCGGCGGCGCCAGCGCCTATCCGCGCCTGTGGGACTTTGCCCGCATGCGGCAGATTGCCGACAAGGTGGGCGCGCTCTACATCTTCGACATGGCGCACATCGCCGGACTTGTGGCGGGCGGCGCGCATCCCTCTCCGGTGCCCCATGCGCACATCACCACGACCACCACGCACAAAACGCTGCGCGGGCCGCGTTCGGGCCTGATTCTCTGCGGACAGGACCTCGCCGCTGCAGTCGACAAGGCCGTCTTCCCGGGCCAGCAGGGTGGGCCGCTCGTGCACATTATTGCCGCCAAGGCAGTGGCATTTGGCGAGGTTCTGCGGCCGGAGTTCACGGGCTACGCTGCGCAGATCGTCGCCAACGCCAAGGCTCTGGCCGCTGCACTGCAGGAGGCCGGCTACCGGCTCGTCTCCGGCGGCACGGACAACCATCTGATGCTCGTTGACGTGTTTGAAAAAGGCATCCTGGGATCGGAAGCCGAGCTCGCGCTGGGCAAGGCCGGCATCACGGTCAACAAGAACGCCATTCCCTATGACACCAATCCTCCGCTCAAGCCTTCCGGCATCCGCATCGGCACGCCGGCGCTCACCACGCGCGGCATGAAGGAAGCGGAGATGCGGCACATTGCCCGCTGGATTGATCAGGCCCTCACCGAACGCAACAACGATGCCGCTCTCGCGCGCATCCGTGGCGAAGTGGCGGAGCTGGCGAATCAATTCCCGCTCTATGCGTGGCGCCGTGCACCGGTGGCGGTGGGCGCCTGAGGCGCAGCAGCCCGGAGATATGCGGCAACACAACTTATCCTGCGCTTCCGGGTCTGTCATTTTACCTTTCTTGACTTACGCCGAATACGTGTAGGCTGCACGACTTGCCTTGTAAGCTGTTCGGAGGAACGTATGCGTATAGCAAAAGTTGCACTTATGGCGATGCTGGCAGTTGCACTGCCTGCGTTGGCGCAGGGCAACGGTGACCATGGAAACCCGCATGGCGGCCCGCCGGGGCAGATGAAGTCGCACGGCAATCCGCACGGTTACCCGCCGGGACAAGGCCCCAAGCCTTACCATGGCAACCCGCACCGCTATAACCAGGGGTACGATTATCGCGATGGCGATGGGCACCCGATGTATCCCCACGTGGACGGAGATCGCTGGGTAGGCCATGACACCGGGCCTTACGATGAGCACTATCATCTGGATCATCCGTGGGCCTATGGCCGGTGGGATGGCGGCTTCGGGCGCGGACATATGTGGCGTCTGATGGGCGGCGGACCGGGCCGGTTCTGGTTTAACGGCTGGAACTGGAGTGTCGCGCCCTATGACGCAGGCTACTGCAATGGCTGGCAATGGGATGACGACGACATCAGCATCTATCCCGATCCGGATCACATCGGATGGTACCTGGCGTATAACATGCGCCTGGGCACGTATGTGCATGTGATGTATATGGGCCGGTAAGTCCTCCGGACCAGCCATGCCAGAGATCAGCGACAATGCGAGGCAGATGGGGGATGCGCTACGGCGTGTCCCCCATCTGCGTGCGCGCAACGGCGCGGCTTATGCGATGAGCGGAGTCAGCGTGGACGAGGCCTGCTCGTGCGCATGATAGCTTGACCGAACCAGTGGGCCGGACTCCACATGGCGGAAGCCCATGCGGAGCGCCTCGGTCTTGAGCTCGGCAAACTCGCGTGGCGTGTAGAGCCGCGCCATGGGCAGGTGATCGCGCGAGGGGCGCAAGTACTGGCCGATGGTGAGAATGTCGCATTGCACCGCGGCCAGATCGCGAAAGACATCAAGCAACTCGGCTGTCTCCTCGCCCAGGCCGACCATTACGCCCGATTTTGTAATGCCCGCTTGATTCAGTTCCTTGGCATAGCGCAGCAGCTCAAGGGTGCGTTCATACCGTGCGCCGGAGCGAACCGCTCGGTAGAGCCGTGGCACGGACTCGGTGTTGTGATTCAGCACCGCAGGCCGGGCTTCCACCACGACGCGGATGGCTTCACGGTCACCCTGAAAATCGGGAATCAGCACCTCAACGCGGCATTGGGGGGCCTGGCGGCGGATCTCCTCAATCACCAGGGCAAAGGCGCGTGCGCCACCCAGCAGGTCATCGTCGCGATTCACGCTGGTGATGACGGCGTACTCCAGGCCCAGCGTGGCCACGGCTTCTGCCACGCGGCGCGGCTCGTCAAAATCAATGGGCTCCGGGCGGCCTTTGGGCACCGCGCAGAAGCCGCAGCGGCGCGTACACAGGTTGCCGAGCATCATGAAGGTGGCGGTCTTGTGGTGCCAGCACTCGCCGATGTTCGGGCACTGGGCGCTTTCGCATACGGTGTGCAGGCCAAGCGAGCGGGCCAACTGTTTGAGCGCATGGTAGTTCTCGCCCACCGGCGCGCGCGCCTTCAGCCACTCCGGCTTGGGCGCAGGTGCTTTCCGCGCGGACTCGATCTGCACCAGTTCCATGATGGTCTTATTGTAGCGGGCAGCAGAGGCGCCAGGGGCTTCAGGATGGTGCCGGCTGTGTGTTTCTTGCACAGATATTTTGATGCGGTCGGAAGCGGGTCATGGCGGAGTCCCGAGCCGCAAAGGGACCGCTTCCCATGCGACAATGGAGATGAGCCCGATGACCACCGAAATCTCTTCTGCCATCATCCCTGAGCCTGTCCCAGTAACCCCGGAGCTGCTGGCGCAGCACAGCATCACCGCGGAAGAGTACGAGCGAATTCTGGCCGCGCTGGGGCGCGTCCCGTCGCTCACCGAGTTGGGCATCTACTCCGTCATGTGGAGCGAGCATTGCTCCTATAAGTCGAGCCGCGTACACCTGAAGCGCCTGCCCACCAAGAGCGAGCGCGTGGTGCAGGGACCGGGCGAAAACGCCGGCATCATCGACGTGGGCGAGGACTGGGCCTGCGCCTTCAAGATTGAGAGCCACAACCACCCCAGCTACATCGAGCCGTTCCAGGGCGCGGCCACAGGAGTGGGCGGCATTCTGCGCGACATCTTCACCATGGGCGCACGGCCGCTGGCGGTGATGGATTCTCTGCGCTTCGGCCCGATCCGCAAAGAGGATGCGCCGGAACCGGATCTGGTGGCGAGGAACCACGCCGTCGTCGAGGGCGTGGTGAGCGGCATCGCCGGCTACGGCAACTGCTTTGGCGTGCCGAACATGGGCGGCGAAACCAAGTTTGAGCCCTGCTACAGCGGCAACCCTCTGGTGAATGCATTCGCGCTTGGGCTGGTGCGCAAGAGCGAGATCTTCTACGCGAAAGCGACGGGCACCGGCAACCCGGTGATTTACGTTGGCGCGAAGACCGGCCGCGACGGCATCCATGGCGCGACCATGGCCAGCGAAGAGTTCAAGGAAGGCTCGGAGCAGAAGCGGCCCAACGTGCAGGTGGGTGATCCCTTCATGGAGAAGCTGCTGCTCGAAGCCTGCCTGGAAGCGATGAAGACCGGCGCGATTGTCGGCATTCAGGACATGGGCGCAGCGGGCCTCACCTGTTCCACCTGCGAGATGGGTGCACGCGGCGGCGTGGGCCTCGATGTGGAGCTGGACCTGGTGCCGCAGCGCGAGACCGGCATGACGGCCTACGAGATCATGCTTTCGGAAAGCCAGGAGCGCATGCTGCTGGTGGCCGAGCGCGGGCGCGAGGATGAGGTGCTGAAGGTCTTTGCCAAGTGGGGATTGGACGCGGTCATCGTCGGCTCGGTGATTCCGGAGCCACGGCTGCGCATCCGTCACCACGGCGTGCTGGTGGCCGACATTCCCAACCAGTCGCTCACCGACGACGCGCCGTTGTATCACCGCCCGGTGGGCACGTGGAAGGCGCCGGTGCCGCAGGATCCGCCCGAGGAAATCCTGGCTGAATTGGAGAAGGACCGCGACTTTACCGCCGACCTGAAGAAGCTGCTGGGGAGCGCCAATATCTGCTCCAAGCGCTGGGTGCATGAGCAGTACGACACCATGGTGCAGACCAACACCGTGCAGGGTCCCGGCGGCGAGGCTGGCGTGATGCGCATCAAGGGAACGGGCACACCGGGCCACGAGCGCGGACTGGCCATGGCGCTCGACGGCAATGGCCGCTGGTGCTACCTCGATCCCAAGCTGGGCGCCATGCACGCTGTGGCCGAGGCTTCGCGCAAGGTGTCCTGCACCGGAGCTACGCCGGTGGCCGCGACCAACTGCCTGAATTTTGGCAATCCCGAGAAGCCGGAGATCATGGCGCAGCTTTCCGCGGCGATTGACGGCATTGCCGAGGCCTGCACGGAGCTTGGCACACCCATCACCGGCGGCAATGTTTCGCTCTATAACGAGACGCGCGGCGAGGGCATCTATCCCACGCCGGTGCTCGGCATTGTGGGCATTCTGGACGATGTGACAAAGGCCGTGCCCGCCAGCTTCCAGCGTGAGGGCGAAGCGATTGTTCTGCTGTGGCCCATTCCCAGCGGGCAGGAGCCGGACCCCACGCTCAAGGTGCCGATTGCCCCAGAGCCGATCAGCCACAACATCGTGGGCCATGCAGAGGCGATTACGCCCGAGGGAGATGCGGAAATCAGTGCGGTTTCGCCGACCGAGCTGCAGGTGTTTGGTTCCTCGGAGTATGCCAAGGTGGTGCTCGGCGGCATCTGGGGCCAGCCGCCACCGCTCGATCTGCACGCCGAAGCAGATTTGCACACGCTGCTGGGCGAGCTTGCCCGGCAGGAACTGATCCATTCGGCCTGCGACATTTCGGATGGCGGCATCGCCGTGGCGCTGGCTCAGGCCGGCTTTGAGCGCAAGATCGGCGCCGTTGTCGCGCAGGATGAATCGCTGATGGTGCATCCGCTCTTCGGTCTCTTCGCGGAGCAGGCGTCCACTGTGCTGGTCACCGCCGGGCCCAACCAGGTCAACGCCATCGATAAGCTCGCCGACCACTATGGGTTCTACGCCGTCCGTATCGGCGTGACCGGTGGAGACCGCCTGCAGATAAGCGTCTATGGCGACACGTTCATCGATGCCCCGCTCGACGAGCTATGCAAAGGCTGGGCTGGATCGCTCGAAGCTACTCTCCACGACGAGGTCACGGCATGAGCCGGTTGCTGTTTCAGGGGGTTGAAAGTGCCGTAGACTGCACGGCGGAGCTTGCACAGCAGCAGGCAGCATGCCAGGCCCTGGGCCGCAGGCATCCCGCGCCGCAGTGGGACAAGCTGCGCGAAGAGTGCGGCGTCGTTGCCATTCACGGCCATCCAGATGCCGCGCGCCAGGCTTATCTCGGGCTCTATGCGCTGCAACATCGCGGCCAGGAGTCGGCGGGAATCGCGACCGCGGACGGCCAGCACCTGGCCAACATCAAGGGCATGGGCCTGGTGAGCGAAATCTTCACCGATGACGTCCTCCAGAAGCTCCCCGGCCAGATGGCCATTGGCCACACCCGCTACTCCACCACGGGCGACTCGGCGCTGCTGAACGCGCAGCCCATCCGCGTAGATTCCACCAAGGGCCTCATCGCCATCGCCCATAACGGCAACCTGGTGAACCTCGGCAATCTGCGCGCACGCCTCGAACGCGAAGGCGCCTACTTTCAGACCACATCCGATTCCGAAATCATTGTCCAGCTCATTGCGCACTCGCGCGCCAACACGCTGGTGGACGCTATTGCCGACTCGCTCTCCCAGGTCGATGGCGCGTTCTCGATTGTGATGATGACGCGCGACCGCATCTTCGCGGCCCGCGATCCGCGCGGCTTTCGTCCGCTTTCGATGGGTCGAATCCGCAACGCCGACGGCCCGGACACAATCGTCTTCGCCTCGGAGTCGTGTGCTTTCGACCTGCTGCGCGCGGAGTACGAACGCGACGTGCTGCCCGGCGAGCTCGTCATGGTGACGCACGACGGCGTAACCAGCCGCTATTACGCAACCGGCGTGCCGCAGACCAGTTGCATCTTCGAGCATGTCTATTTCGCGCGACCCGACAGCCGCATCTTTGGCCGCTGGGTGCAGGAGAGCCGCGACCAGATGGGCCGGCAGCTCGCGCGCGAGTCCGGCGTGCCTGCCGACATCATCGTGCCCGTGCCGGACTCCGGCGTCACGGCCGCGCTCGGCTATGCGGAAGAGGCCGGCATCCCGTTCCGCTTCGGGCTCATCCGCAATCACTACGTGGGCCGCACATTTATCGAGCCAGAGCAGCGCGTGCGCGACTTCGGCGTGCGCCTCAAGCTCAACCCGGTGCGGAATCTTCTCGAAGGCAAGCGCGTCGTGCTCATTGACGACTCCATCATCCGCGGCACCACCTCGCGCAAGATTGTGCGCATGGTGCGCGGCGCCGGCGCCAAAGAAGTCCATCTGCGCATCAGTTGCCCGCCGACCATCTCGCCGTGCTTCTACGGCGTCGACACGCCGCGCAAACGCGACCTCATCGCCGCAAACAAGTCCATCGAAGAGATTCGCCGCTTCATTGAGGCGGACTCCCTCGCCTATCTCTCCCTCGACGGACTGCTGAAGTGCTGCAATGGCGACAAGCCACAAGGCTTTTGCACAGCCTGCTATACCGGCCAGTATCCTACCCAGTGGGTGGATGTGGACGAGATTCTTCCGGCCACGGCAGGCGCTTAGAAACGCGCTCCCAAACTCCGCCTGCTGAGGGTTATCGATGCCCAATCTCCGGCCTCTCTTTGCGGCCATCACCTTTCTTGCCGCGTTCCTGCTTTTCCTCGTTGAGCCCATTGCCGCCAAGCAATTGTTGCCTGTGCTAGGCGGCTCGGCTGCGGTCTGGATTACGTGCCTGGTCTTCTTTCAGACCGCGCTGCTGGCTGGCTATCTCTACGCGCACTGGCTCGCTGCCAGGCAATCGTGGTGGCTACACACGGTGCTGCTTGCCCTGGCTGCGCTCTCTTCCATACTCTGGGCGGCGCGGCCGCTGGCTGCCTCGGGTGCCGCGGCGCATCCGGTGTCGGCTATCTTTGGTGCGCTTTCCATCGCCATTGGATTGCCATTTCTGCTGCTCGCAGCCACGAGCCCGCTGATGCAGGTGATGTGGGCACGGCTCGCAACCGGGGGAGTTCCTTATCGGCTGTATGCGCTGTCGAACGTGGCTTCGCTTCTCGCGCTTGGCCTGTATCCGTCCCTCATCGAGCCACATTTGGCGCTGCGCGTTCAGCGCTTCGTCTGGTGCGCGGCGTTCGTGGTTTTCGCATTGCTTTTTGCCGTCCTCCTGCGCAGCGCGCGCCCGGCCAGCCATGCGGCAATTGCCGCGGCCAACAAGCCGGAAGATGAGCCATCTGCGCCGCTGCTCCACAAGATCCTGTGGGTCGCGCTGCCCATGGGCGCGGCCATGCAGCTCAGCGCCGTTACGGTGCACCTCACTGCAAACATCGCGGCCATTCCGCTCCTTTGGATTCTGCCCCTCGCCGTATATCTGCTCACGCTGATCCTTGCATTCCGCTTCTCCTGGCTTCTGGCGCGAGGCATACTGGCGCGTGCACTCGTGCTGGTGCTGGCGAGCGTCGGCTACATGCTGTCCCAGACCGCTTTTACCTGGCCCATCAGGCTCACCATCCCGTTCTTTCTTGTTGCACTTTTTGTGGCCTGCCTTTACTGCCATGCTCAGGTCTTTGCATTGCGGCCGCGGCGCACCTCTGAGACGACGGTCTTTTATCTGCTGTTCGCAGCGGGCGGCGCGCTGGGCTCGTTTCTCATCGGAATTGCCTCGCCACTGGTGTTTCGCTTCAACTACGACCTGCCGCTCACGTTTTTCCTGACGGCTGTTCTTGCGCTTGCTGCCAACTGGCGCAGCCATTGGACGCAGCGGCTCCTCTGGTCCGCTGCCAGCGCGGCCATGCTGGCGGTGGTGTGGATGGTCCACCTCGCCTATCAGCACGACACGATGCTGTCGGTCCGCAACTTCTACGGCAGCCTCCGCGTCACGCAGGATCAATACACGTTTCCCGGCGCGACCGTTCGTACCCTGCTGAATGGATCGATTCAACACGGCACGCAGATCTTCGGCACCGACGAACTGCGGCATACGCCAACGACCTACTATGCGCCGGACTCCGGCGTTGGCCTGGCGCTGCGCCTCTGCTGTGCAGGCCGCGCGCGCAACATTGGCGTGGTTGGCCTCGGTGCGGGCACCCTGGCCGCCTACGGCAAGCCGGGCGACCGCATCCGCTTCTATGAGATCAATCCCGCCGTCGAGCCGATTGCGCGGAACCTCTTCACCTACATCCGTGAGTCCGGGGCACAGATTCAGGTGATTCCCGGGGATGCACGGGTGTCACTCTCCCGCGAGGCGCCGCAGCGTTTTGATGTGCTGGCCATCGACGCTTTCTCCGGGGATGCCATTCCGCTGCATCTGCTCACCGCGCAGGCGTTGACGCTCTATCGCAGGCACCTTGCCCCCGGTGGCATTCTCGCCTTCCACATCTCCAATCAGCATGTCGATCTGGCGCCGCCCATCGCGCGGCTGGCTGAGGCATCCGGCATGCAGGTGCGCAGAGTATCGAGCTTTGCCAATGAAGCGCGCGGTGAGTTCGGCGCCACGTGGATGCTGGTTTCGGACAACGCTGCCTTCTTTGCCGAGCCGCAGGTTGCGCAGCACTCCCATGCGCAGCCCGTGGATGCCCACACACCCTTGTGGACGGATGACTATTCAGCACTGCTTCCCTTTTTGCGCTGATTCCACGCTTTGCTGGGGCGCAGTGCAGCGCGGCTGATGAATGAGGACGAAGTCCTGTTCCGCAACCAACTCCGCCACTTTTTGTTTCCCCGGCTACTTTTACAGCGTAAAATTCTCGTCTCCCCGAGGTGATGAGAATGAAGAGAAAGTATGCAAGCATCCTGGAGACGATCGGGAACACACCGGTCATCAAGATCAACCGCCTTGCTCCACCCGACATCAATCTGTACGTGAAGATGGAGGCGTTCAACCCGCTCGGTTCGGTCAAGGACCGCCTGGCGCTTGGCGTGATTGAAGAGGCGGAGCGCACGGGCGCTCTGAAACCAGGCCAGACCGTGATTGAAGCGACCAGCGGCAACACGGGAATCGGCCTTGCGATGGTCTGTGCTGCCAAGGGATATCCGCTGGTCGTCACCATGGCGGAGACGTTCAGCATCGAGCGGCGCAAGCTCATGCGTTTTCTCGGAGCCAAAGTCATCATTACGCCCGCCTCCGCGCGCGCCGTCGGCATGGTGGAGAAAACGGTCGAACTGGCCGAGAAGCACGGCTGGTACTTCACGCGGCAGTTTGAGAACGAAGCCAATGCCGATATGCACTCGCGCACCACGGCGCAGGAGATTCTCCGCGACTTTGAGGGCGAGCCGCTCGACTACTGGGTGACGGGCTTTGGCACAGGCGGCACTTTGAAAGGCGTGGCTCGCGTACTTGCGGCGAAGCGGCCCGCGACAAAGGTTGTTGTATGCGAGCCCGAAGACGCTCCCATGCTCTCCAGCGGGATTGATCAGCAGCGCAACGCCGATGGGACTCCCGCGATGGCGCACCCCTCGTGGAAGCCCCACCCGCTGCAGGGCTGGAGCCCGGACTTTGTTGCCAAGCTGGCAGGGGACGCCCTCGCTTCCCGTACGATCAGCGAAGTGCTGCGCATCTCCAATGCGGAAGCGCTTCGCTGCAGCCGGCAACTGGCCCGCAAGGAAGGCATCTTCGTGGGCATCACGGCAGGCGCCACCTTTGCCGGAGGACTCCAACTGGCCGCAAAGGCGCCGAAGGGATCCACCATTCTGTGCATGCTGCCCGACACCGGCGAGCGCTATCTGAGCACGCCGCTCTTTGCTGAGATTCCGGTGGATATGACGGAGGAGGAAGTTGTCATTTCCCGGTCGACGCCGGGCTGCTGGATGCCGGATCCGCAATAAGCGCTTCCTGGGCCACGCTGCAAGCGCTGCATTCTTCGGGCATTCCCGCGCATGCCTGCAGTGCCGAGGATCGGTCTGACGGGCGCGGCACCGAGTTACCTGCTCGGCCGTGCCCCGTGTCACAGGACTTGCCCACTCCCCGTGTGATAGCATCCGGTTCTCAACAGATAGACGCCGGACGGGACGAATACCCGCTTCGCCCGGCGCCTGCCGAAGGCCCTCCGCATGGACGAGGAAGACGGCAGACCGGGAGCCTTGGCCGCTGACACCGGCCGAGTGGACGCCCTGATGGACGCCCTCCGGAAGTCCCTGTGCCAACCTGACCCGAGACAGACTCAGCTTTCAGCGCCCTCCTCGCGCGGCCCTGCCATCGCCTCTGAGCAGCGGCCCCGCACCTTCGCGTCCCATCACCTCTTTCACTCGAACTCATTGGGAGAAGCATCATGAAAACGTACCAGGGAAGTGAGATCCGCAACGTAGCTGTAGTGGGGCATGCGCACAGCGGCAAGACGACATTGATTGCCGCTCTGCTGCATGCCGCAAAGATGACGCCGACGCAGGGCCGCGTGGAAGATGGCTCGGCTGCGACCGCCTACGACGAGGAAGAGGTGGCCCGTGGCACCACCATGCAGAATGCCGTGGCCTTTGCCGAGTGGCAGGGCGTGAAGATCAATTTCGTGGATACGCCGGGCTTCCACATGTTTTCCCATGAGTCCCGCGCCGCGCTCCTGCCCGTCGAGGCGGCCTTGGTCGTTGTCAATGCGCAGAACGGCGTGGAAGCCGTGACTGAGCGCGTCTGGAAGTATGCCGAAGAGGCGAATATTCCCCGCGTGGTGGTGGTGAACCAGATGGACCACCCCAAAGCCGGCGGCGGCGGAGGATTGAGCGCGCTGATTGAAGATCTGCATGAGCGCTGGGGCCGCAACTGCGTGCCGGTGCAACTGCCTATCTCGGACGCGCAGGGGTTTCATGGCGTTGTGGACCTGGTGACGATGGAGGCTTACCACTACACGCCCGGTGGCGACGGCCGCGGCAAAGTGACGGGCGAGATTCCGGCCAACCTGGCCGCGCAGGCCAAGGCCGCGCATGAGGCATTGGTCGAGCTGGTGGCCGAGGGCAAAGACGAGCTGATGGAAGAGTTCTTTGCCGTAGGCACCATCCCCGAAGAGCATCTGATTACCGCGCTGCATGAAGCAATTCGCGAAGATCGTATCTTCCCTGTTCTATTCACCAGCGGTCTGGCCAACATGGCTGCCGACCATCTGCTGGATTTCATCAAGGTCTATGCGCCGTCGCCCATCGAGCGGGCTCCCTTTGCCGTGAAGGCTCCTGCCGCACAGGCCGCCGCGGAAAGCGGCAGCACCAGCGATGCAAAACTGGCTCTGCGCCGCGTGGATGATGCAGAGCCTGCTGCGATGGTGGTCTTCAAGACGATGACGGACCCCTTCGCCGGACGCATCAGCTTCTTCAAGGTCGTGAGCGGCGTGGTCAAGAACGATGCAACGGTTGAGAATTACACGCGTCGCGGACAGGAACGGCTGGCGCACCTGAGCATCATGCAGGGCCGCAAAGCAATTGAAGTGGCCGAACTCCACGCCGGTGACCTGGGCGCCGTGGCGAAGTTGCGTGAAACGCTCACCGGCGACACGTTGGGAAGCAAGGGCGCGGAGATCCAGGTGGAACTCGCGTCCATGCCGGAGCCCGCCATGACCTATGCCATTGAGCCTAAGACGCGCGCGGATGAAGACAAGCTCGCGCCGGCGATTCACAAGCTCATGGAAGAGGACCTGCTGATTCGCTTCTTCCGCGATCCACAGACGAACGAATTCCTGATTGCCGGTGCCGGCCAGCCGCATATCGAGGCCATCGTAAGCCGGCTCAAGAAGCGCTATCACGCGGAGGTCACGCTGAAGGCGCCGAAGGTGCCGTATCGCGAAACCATCCGCGGGCGTGCCGATGCACAGGGACGTCATAAGAAGCAGACCGGCGGCCACGGCCAGTTCGGCGACTGCAAGATCCGTATGGAGCCCTTGCCCCGCGGCGGCGGCTTCGAGTTTGCCAATGAGATCTTCGGCGGAGCCATTCCCCGGCAGTTCGTTCCCGCGGTGGAGAAGGGCATCGTCGAATCGGCCGCGCGCGGTTATCTTGCGGGCTACCCGGTCGTCGACTTCAAGGTGACGGTCTACGACGGCAGCTATCACGACGTCGATTCCAATGAAATGTCGTTCAAGATGGCCGGTCGCCTTGCCTTCCGCAAGTGCATGGAGCAGGCCAAGCCATGCCTGCTTGAGCCCGTCATGAAGGTGGAGATCGAGGCCCCCGACGACTTTGCCGGCACGCTGATGGGCGACCTGAACAGCCGCCGCGGGCGCGTGCAGGGCATGGAGACGCGCGGCCGCACCACCATCATCAATGCCGAGGTGCCCATGGCCGAGATGCTGACCTATGGCACGCAGCTGACCTCGATGACGCAGGGCAAGGGCAGCTACCGCATGGAGGTAGCTCACTACGACGTCGTGCCGCAGCCGGTGGCCGAGAAGATTCTGGCCAATGCCAAACGGCCCGTCGAAGTGGAAGAAGAGTAGGCTGCAAACGGGATTTTCACCGAGCGCTAATCATAGCGCTCGGTGATGATCTGCTTGCGATTCCATCCCAGCTCCTTCAGCCGCTCGCGCACCGCGTTGATCATCGGACTCAAGCCACAGACATAGGCGTGGATGTCGAACTCCGGCCCGGCCGCGCTCGCGCCCCGCTCCGCCACAATGCGCATGGCATGCTCCTGCACATAGCCGCGCAGACCGGACCATTCCTCCGTTGCACGGCTCAGCGTGGGCAGGTAGTGGAAGTTTGCGTGGCGCGCTGCGATGGCCTCGAACTCCTCGCGATAGTAAAGTTCCGTGGCGTGGCGCGTGCCGTAGACGAGCCAGATTTGCCTTCCGCCGCTGCGATCGAGGCTGCGGTCAGGGCCGCCAGCAGGAAAGAGCCATTCGACAAAGCCGCGCATCGGCGCCACGCCTGTACCGGTTGCGATGAGGATGGAATCGGTGAGCGGCTGACGCAGGGTGAAAAATCCAAGCGGTTCCTGGAACTGCAGTGTGTCACCTTCCTGCATGTCGGCCAGGCGGTTCGAAAAGAACCCATCGTCCACGCGGTTCAGGCACAGCGCAAACCGGTTGCCGCCGGGGGCCGAAGCTATGGAGTAGGCGCGCATCTGCTGCTTGCCATGCGCATCCATGGCCACGGCTGAGACAAACTGGCCCGGCGTAAACGTGAATTCCTCCGCGCCATCCACCGCAAACTCCAGATGAAAGCACTGCGCGTTTGTGGAGAGGCATTGTTTGCGCATCAGGCGCGCCGTCTGCAATTCGCGTGTCACGGGTCTCTCGCGTGCTGGAAGATGCGGCCCATGCAGGCGCCAAGGTCAGTATTGCGAGCCGGCGTGGATGCTGGCAAGCTTCACCATGATTTGCACAATGCACCATGCGCGGCGCTAAGATGGTCAGTCCACTGCATGCGGACCGTGCAGCGCGCTCTACAATATTGCCGCCATGCAAATCGTTTTGCTCATGCCCTGATGAGGAGCCCCGATGAAGCCCTGCTTTGACCGCTGGATTGTGCCTTTTGCGCCGTGCATTTCCCGACCTGTTGCATGGATGACCGTCCTTGTTGCCGCAGCCACTCTTTGTGCGGCGCAGTCCGTGCAGGCGCCCATTGTGCTCACCGGCGCCGACGTGCGCCCTGCGACATCCCTCAATGGCGAGTGGGGCTCCATCGTCGATCCCTATTTCTCTGGCCTCTACACCTTCCACCACGAGGAGAAGAAGAATGGCTGGTTCTTGAATCGCAAGGCGCAACCGGGCGATCCGTTCCCCACCGAGTATGACTTTTCCAAAGCACCCAGGCTGAAGGTGCCCGGCGACTGGAACACCCAGCGCGCTTCGCTGCTCTTCTACGAAGGCCCAGTCTGGTACGAGCACGATTTTGAGTACAACGCCAAGCCACACGATCACGTGTATCTTCGCATCGGCGCTGCCAATTATCGCTCCTGGTTCTGGGTGAATGGCCAGAAGGTCTGCGAGCACGAGGGCGGCTATACGGCATTTGCCTGCGATGTGACCTCGGCGTTGCATTCCGGCTCCAACTTCGTGGTGGCCGCGGTCGATAACACGCGCCACGAAGATAATGTGCCGACCCTGCAAACGGATTGGTGGAACTACGGCGGCCTCATTCGCGAAGTTTCTCTCATTGAGGTGCCTGCGGCCTTCATCGATCAGTATGATCTGCACCTGAGTCGCGGCGAGGGTTCTGTGATTGAGGGCTGGGTGCATGTGATGGATGGCGCGCCTGGAGAAAAGGTGGATGTAGAGATTCCCGAGCTCGGCGCAAGAACCACCGCAACCACGGATGCCAACGGCAAGGCCATCATCCGCATGAGTGTCAGCGGCCTGCAGCGCTGGGCGCCTGATGCGCCCAAGCTCTACAACGTGGACCTGCACGCGGGCGACGATGTGATCCACGAGCGGATGGGTTTCCGCACCATTGAAACGCGCGGCACGGAGATCCTGCTCAACGGCAAGCCCATCTTCCTGCGCGGCATCGCCATTCACGCTGAGGCGCCTTATCGCACGGGCCGCGCCTACTCCGAGCAGGATGCGAACACGCTGCTTGGATGGGCCAAAGAGCTAGGCTGCAACTACGTGCGCCTGGCGCATTATCCGCATGATGAAACCATGCTGCGTGCGGCCGATCGCATGGGACTGCTCGTCTGGTCGGAGAATCCTGTGTACTGGGCGCTGGAATTTGATAACCCAAAGGTTCTGGCGAAAGCTGAACAGCAGTTAGACGAAGAAATCAACACGTCACGGATGCATGCTTCGATCATTCTCTGGTCCATGGCCAATGAAACGCCGAACACGCCTGCGCGAACCAGGTTCATTGAGACGGAGGCCGCTCATGCACGCGCCCTCGACCCCACGCGGCTCATCACGGCGGCGCTTCTGGTGCGCTCGGAGGGACATACGAAGATCGTCGATGATCCACTCGGGCAGGCGCTCGACGTGATCGGCATCAACGAATATATAGGCTGGTATGAGGGGCTGCCCGACCTTGCCGATGCAACCACATGGCAAATCGCATATCAGAAGCCGCTCATCGTGAGTGAACTGGGCGCAGGCGCGAAGGCTGGGCTGCACGGCAGCAAGGATGAGCGCTGGACCGAGGAATATCAGGCTGAGGTGTATCGCCATCAGTTGCCAATGCTCAATAAGATTCCGCAACTGCGTGGGCTGAGCCCGTGGGTACTGATGGATTTTCGCTCGCCCAATCGCCCACTGACCGGTATTCAGGATGAGTTCAATCGCAAGGGCCTCATCTCGGATCAAGGCGAGAAAAAGCTAGCCTTCTATGTGCTGCAGAAGGCTTATAAGGAAAAGACAATCGGGAAGGCGGATTAAAGGTTCCTTCCCGCCCGCACGATAAGTGTGAGTAAGTGAGCGGAGTCACGATCAAAACGAAAAAGTGAGTTATGCTTGACGTATGGCTACGGAATCGATACTTGCTCAGATCGATGCAGAGATTGCAAAGCTAGTAGAAGTTCGCAAGCTCTTATCCAGGACTGGCCTGGTCACCAGCAAAGGCATTGCGCGCGCAGTCCGGACGGCTGCGGGAAGGGCGCCGAAGAAGCGTGTGCTGAGCGCGGACGCCCGCAAGCGCATTGCGGATGCACAGCGGAAGCGCTGGGCTGCGCAGAAGTCAAAAAATAAAAAGGAAGCCTGAGTCGCCCGGTTCGCAGACGGCATCGATGGCAGCGCCGAGCCGCCTTACCATGTCTCCACCGCGAGCACATTCGGCGGGCCGGAGTGTCCCTGGATGACCTGCGTTTCGATGACAGCTTCCAGATTCTTGTGGGTCCAGTCCGCAGGCGCCTTGGCCAGGACCGAATCAAGATAGACGGGGTTGTAAAGAATCTCGCCCGCAGCCTCCGTGCCTTCTTCTGAGATCCCCGCGGCAATAATGACGGGCTGCCCCGTCGTACTGTCCTGGATCCTCGCGACAATTGCGTAGTCGCGCGAGAGCTTCTGATAGGGAAGATCCCAGGCCGTTGCCCATGTGGTCTTCTTGTTGCTCTTGCGATCCACCAGCAGGGCCACCCCATCTTCCGATTCAAAACCGAAGCGGAGTTTCTGCGTCACGCGCAGCGTCCATATATTATCGAATGCGCCGATGAGGACGACCGGGCCTTCGCGCAATTGGCCAAAGGTGGCCTCGGATGCGGGTACAACGCGAAATGTTTTGCGCCGCATTTCCAGCGCAGCTGCTGTGCGCGTCAGAGTGATGACGTCGGCCAGCGCGAGATTCCCGGAATAGTGCAAACGGACATAGAGCTGCTCCGGCTTGGAAGGCGGGATCGGCGCATTGAAATCATTAATCGTGTCTGGATCAATATCCTTTGCCGGCTCACCCAGGCAAAACGTGGCCGGGTTCGCGCTGGACATGACCGGCTGCCAGAAGAGGTCGATATTGGATGGCTTGGGTGGCGGTGGTACGGGCGGATAATGGCGTCCAAGATCCACGCCAGCAATCCCGGCGATTAGGATGAAAGCAACCACCACCGCCCAGCGCAGCCTCCATGGGCGCACGGATGCAGCATGGGCAGCGTGCGCCGAATCGGCCGCGTGGAGGGTCTCCACGGTCTGTGCCGGTTCCGGAGCCGGCGGCTCCTGTGCACGAAAGACAGGCACATACGAGCCGATGGGCAGTTCGATGGTCAGTTCGCCCGTGTGGCTTGGGTCGTAATAATACTGCGAGAGGCGCTTCCGCACCTCACCTGCCGTGATGCGAACCACTGGATCCGCATTGGCATCGTAACTTGGGGATCGTCCGAAGACTTCAATGCCGATGCTCCGCTCTTTCAGGTCGGCAGTGTTTCCCAGCAGGGTCTGCTCCACCACGTAAGTGAGGAGGGCCGGATAGCGCTTGCTATTGGCAAAAAGCGGATGAGCGACCAGTCGTCCCAGTTGCTCCCGAATCGCAACCGGATCGAATCCCGCCTCCTGCACCTCGGTTTCCTGCACGGGCTTGGGTGCAAGCGCCATTCCCCACTCCTTCGCATCTCAGCCTTGTCCTGAAGACCGATCCCAAGCGCATGAACGGCTGAAGGGCCGGTACGCGAGGTTTGAGCTGGCCTGCCGCTTCATCCTAAAAGCTGCTGCGGCGCAATTCGCAAGCTCCTCGCGCCTTCCTCTGCGGCGATCCCAACGCGGGTCCCCTGAACAGGGATGGCCAAAATGACGCTTCAAGGCTTGTATTGCGTATCATACGTCCCCGTAATGCGCCTGTCTATACGTC
>JBAUTX010000416.1:0-9052 GCA_049582405.1 Occallatibacter sp.
CCCCCACCCCCCATACGAAATTTTTCTTTTCCACAGAAATCGTGCACAAAATCCCGGAGTCGGATTCGCCATATATTCGCTTTTTCGAGATGAGTCATCGCCCAGAGGCAGGGAAGACTGGCTTCCGGCCGCTAAGAGGAGCGCGTGCGCCCGTTCAGCCGAGCCACGCTGAACTGTGCCCCGGCAAACAAAATCAATCCAGAGACATACGCCCAGAACAGCAGGCCCACCGAAACATAGAACGGCCCGTAGATCGACTTCAGATCCAGGTGCGGCAGCACGGCCACAAACAGGTACTTGGCGCCAAGCCAGATCAGCCCCGTAATCACCGCCGTCCGCATCACCGGCAGTGCCGGCACCTTGCGGTTCGGCAGCAGCCAGTAGATCGAGAAGAAGAACAAAATGCACGCCACGCCCGTGCAAAGCGCGAGCCACAGATAGCTCACGCCGCTGTAGACAAAGTTCTCCGTGTGGTGGAAGAAGAGAAACGCCGTCAATTCCCGCTGCCAGGTGCTCAGCATCACGCTCGTCATGCCCAGCACCACCATCAGGATGGCCAGCCCAAAGGCCACCACCTGGTTCAGCAGGTAGTTCCGGCTCTTCGCCACGCCCCACGCCTGGTTCAGCGCCACCTCCAGCGGAAGAAAGATCCCGGTGCATGAAATGAGAATCATCAGCAGGGAAAAGAGCTGCACGCCATGCCGTGGCGCGGCCAGCACCAGGTTTTTCGCAATCCAGTCCTGGTTCGACGGGAAGAAGTAGTACACCATCTGGCTTACAGCGTCGGCCATCGCCGCCGAATGAAACACCGACAGCGCAATCGTGTACAGCAGCACGATGAAGGGAATGAACGACAAGATCGCATTGGCGGCCACGCTGAAGGCGAAGGTGTGCACCTCGCTATCCAGCAGATAGCTCACCAGTGCAGTCCCATCCTTCCGCCAGCGATACCATTTGGCATCCGCCGACGGCGTTGCGTGTACCAGTGCTTCGACCTCGTTCACCTGTTCCTCTTCGATACCAAATTCTGAAACGCCGGCCTGAAACGCCCGCCTGGAACGCCCGCCTGGAACGCCCGCCGCAGTCCCTTCTCTTGGTTCAGGGGCGGGCTCAGCCAAATGGCCTCTCTTTGCTTCCTCTTTTCTTTAGGATAGTCCTTCGGGAGCGATTCGTGGTCCGCGTTGGGGAGGGTCGCGCCCATCCCTCCACAGCCAGTCTGAAATGGAACCGGTGCATTTTCTTATTGCATCCTCACCCGATTCCTGCCATAACTGAAGCAATCTCAGCATGAAGCAGGTCAGTTGTTCATTGCAGGAAGGCTGTACGTTCTGGATGTACTGTTTGCCAGGAAGCGCAAATCAGATTCAACTGACGTGTCGAGCCGCCGCATTGCGCGATGTGCGTAGCCAGGCGGCTCTTCGTGTTTTTAGGAGCCAGTAAGAGCAGGACGCAGTTAGGAGACGACGCATGAAGGAACAAGGCATTGTGAAGTGGTTCAACGGTACCAAGGGTTATGGATTCATCCAGCGGTCCAGTGGCGAAGACGTTTTTGTCCACTTCTCCGCGATTCAGGAAGGCGGTTACAAGACGCTCAACGAGGGTGAAGCCGTTGAATTCGAATGCCAGCAGGGGCCCAAGGGCCTCAGCGCCGCAAATGTCATGCGCGTCGGCTGATTTCCAATCGCACCAGATCGATTAAGGTCCACGGCGGGATGCGTCCCGCGCATCCCGTTCAGCGGCTTTCATCGTCAGCAGTTGCCAGCTTGCGCAGCGCCCAGGCTGCGGCTGTTTTCAGACGTTCATCCCCGTCCTGCGCCCACGTGCGTAACCGGGGTGCAAACGCAGCGATGCGGCTATTGCCCATGGCGATTGCAAGATTGCGCCGGAAGCCCTGAAATCCCGCACGCCGCACCGGCGAGCCGTTGAACGCGCGCTCAAACCCCGCCTCGTCCATCGCCGCCAGATGCTCCAGCGCAGGGTTCACCAGTTCCGCGCGCGCTTCCATCTCCGCATCCGAGCTCACCGGCGCTTTGCGGTTCCACGGGCACACATCCTGGCAGATGTCGCACCCGAAAATCTGCCGCCCCATGCCCTCCATCAGCTCCGGTGCAATCTCGCCCTTGTGTTCAATCGTGAGATACGAGATGCAGCGCGTCGCATCCATCTGGTAGGGCGCAATCAGCGCACCCGTCGGGCAAGCCTCCAGACACCTGCGACAACTGCCACAGCGATCCGGCACGCCCAGCGCCGCCACGTCGTGCTCCACGTCCAGCGATGTGAGCAGCACTGCCAGAAAGCCATACGATCCCAGCCGCGGATGAATCAAGCATGTGTTCTTGCCCGTCCAGCCAACGCCAGCAGCTTCCGCCAGCGCCCGCTCCACCACAGGTCCCGTGTCCACATAGGCGCGTGACTCAAACGCTCCGTACTGTGCCTTCAGCTGCTCCTCCAGCTTTTGCAGCCGCTTCAGCAGCACCTTGTGATAATCGCTTGGCCGTCGCGCTCCGCCCGCATCCACGCGGCTCGTCCACGCATAGCGCGCAATCCATCCCGTCCCCGCCGGTGCTGCATCCGTCGAGCGCGGCTGCGCCGAGTTGTACACGGCAAAGCACACGAGCGCCGAGCGCGCCCATGGAAACGGCGTCTCCACCCGCGCGCGCACAGGCTCCTCCGCTTCTGTCTTGCGTTCCAGATAGTGCATCGAGCCTGCACGTCCCGCGTCGATCCACTGCTGGAATCGCTGCGCATCCCGCGCTGCGTTCGCATGCGGCAACGCCACAATGCCCGCCTCTGAAAATCCAGCGTCCAGCGCACACGCGCGCACTGCGTCGGCACGCAACGGCTCCGGCGCTCGACCCAGTTCTGTTCTTGATTTGTTCGCTTGCATGGAACTTTCTTGTGCGCCTCCTGCGTACTTCAAATTACAGGCTTTTGTACCTTGGGCTGCACAATGAGAGGTGCATTCACCTTCGTGGCCCGCAACCAGTTCGCTGGCCCACACGTCTCATAGAGTATGCATCCCCATCGCCCTCGTGGCGCGCAATTTCAGCAACAGGCGCAATGCGCCGCTCCCAGGAGGTTTGGCGATGAATAGCAAGTTTGCCAATCCGCAGGAAACGGTCTTGTTGACACCGTGCGGGCCGCACGAGCTGGTGCGCGGCCAGGAGCAGTGTCTCATCGAACGCGTCGCACCCGTGCTGCAGCGCAACAACGTGACCCTGGATCTGCACAATATCGAGCGCATCGATGCCGCCGGCATCGCCGCTTTGATCTCGCTCTATCGCAAGGCTCTTGATGCTGACCACGAATTCACCATCATTCGCGCCGTGCCGCGCGTGGCGTCCATCCTCACGCTCGTAGGCCTTGACGGCATCCTGCTCTCCCACGATGCTGTCTCGCCGGCAGTCGACGACGCGCAGGCTGCATCGCGTTTCCGTCGTTCAGCGGCTGCCTGATCGTCCGGCGCACCCTTTGAAGTTGAGAGGTTCAAATCGCATTTCGCTTGAATCTGCGCAGGTTACCATCCAGCGTTGTCGCGCGACGACTTCGCCGTCCCGAGGGGCTGTGATGAGCAGCACAGGCAAGTGTATACTTGCGGCGCTATTTGTACTTGCGAATCGCGCACGCCGTAAGGCGCAGTCGAAGTGTCTGGATGACTGCACGCGCTTGGCCTGATCTTCGTTCTTCCCGCAGCCGGGCTGAGCCAACCTGCCGCCACCCTCGCATGGATGCCGCCTTGCGGAAATCCAAACGCGGAGGCTCTATTCCATGTCGCAGGGCGCACTGGAACAGGCGCCTGCCGGACAGGCAGGCAAAACTTCAACCGCAGCTCAAACCAAGTATGTGTACTTCTTCGGCAACGGCGTGGCCGATGGCAACGGCCGCATGAAGGATGTGCTCGGCGGCAAAGGCTCCGGCCTCGCGGAGATGACCAACGCAGGGCTGCCCGTACCGCCCGGATTCACCATCCAGACCGAGGCCTGCCGCGAATACATGCGCGGCAAACTTAATCCGCAGATCGATGTCGAAATGCATGCCGCGCTTGCGCGCCTCGAGCAGATGCAGGGGCAGAAGCTCGGCGCAGGCGAAAATCCTCTGCTCGTTTCTGTCCGCTCCGGAGCCAAGTTCTCCATGCCCGGCATGATGGACACCATCCTGAACCTCGGCCTCAACGACAAAGCCGTGGAAGCGCTTGCCAGGCGCAGCAATAATCCCCGCTTCGCTTATGATTCCTATCGCCGCCTCATCCAGATGTTCGGCGACGTCGTTCTCGATATTCCCAAAAAGAAGTTCGAGCACATCTTTGACAGCGTGAAGGCGCGCGCCAAGGTCAAGTTCGACTACGAACTGCAGCCTTCCGCACTCCAGGAGATCATCGCCGAGTACAGGAAGCTGGTGAAAAAGGAAACGGGAAAAGACTTCCCGCAGGATCCCACCGACCAGCTCATGCAGGCCCGCGATGCCGTCTTCCGCAGCTGGGAGAACGAGCGCGCCAAGACCTATCGCCGCATCAACAACATCGATGACTGGCTCGGTACCGCGGTCAACGTGCAGGCCATGGTCTTCGGCAACCTCGGCGACAACTCCGGCACAGGCGTCGGCTTCACGCGCAATCCCGCCACCGGCGAGCACATGTTCTTCGGCGAGTATCTGATGAACGCGCAGGGTGAAGATGTCGTCTCCGGCGTTCGCACGCCGCTGCACATCAGCGAGCTTGAGCGCGCCATGCCCAAGGTCTACGACCAGCTGCGCGACATCACCCGCAAGATGGAAAAGCACTACCGCGACATGCAGGACTTCGAGTTCACCATCCAGGATGGCAAGCTCTACATGCTGCAGACGCGCAATGGCAAACGCACCGGCCTTGCCGCCGTGCGCGTCGCCATTGACATGGTGCGCGAGGGCCTCATCACGCAGGAGGAAGCGATCTTCCGCGTCGAGCCCAACCAGCTCTACGACTTCCTCGTGCCGCGCCTCGATGAAAAGGGCGCCCATGTCGAAGTCCTCGCGACAGGCCTGCCGGCGTCTCCCGGCGCGGCCGTCGGCCAGATCGTCTTCACCGCGGAAGATGCCGTGAAGGCGCACATGCACGGCCACATGCACTCCATCATCCTTGTGCGCGGCGAGACGACGCCTGAGGACATCGGCGGCATGGAAGTCGCGGCCGGCATCCTCACCTCGCGCGGCGGCATGACCTCGCACGCCGCCGTCGTCACGCGCGGCATGGGCAAGTGCTGCGTCGCCGGCGCGGGCGATTGCCAGGTCGACGAAGGCCGCAAGGAGCTTCGCGTCAAGGGCAAGACCTTCCGCCACGGCGACTGGCTCTCGCTCGATGGCACGACCGGTCGCGTCATTGAAGGCAAGCTCAAGACGATTCCCGCCCGCCCCGATGATCCCGACCTCGTCAAGTTCATGAGCTGGGCCGATCCGCTGCGCAAGCTCCGGGTTCGGGCCAACGCAGACGTGCCGCGCGACGCCAAGCAGGCGCGAGCCTTCGGCGCAGAGGGCATCGGCCTTTGCCGCACCGAGCACATGTTCTTTGCCGAAGGGCGCATCGAGCACGTCCGCGCCATGATTCTGGCGGACAACGAAGCGGATCGCCGCGAGGCCCTCAAGAAGCTGCTTCCCATGCAGCGCCAGGATTTCGTCGGACTCTTCAAGGCGATGGAGTCGCTGCCCGTCACCATCCGCCTGCTCGACCCGCCGCTGCATGAGTTCCTGCCGCAGCGGGAAGACCTGCTCGTCGAGATCGCGCACCTTGAGGACCTCAAGCCGCGCTCTCCCAAACTCAAGGAGCTGCGCACCCTGCTGACCCGCGTCCAGGACCTGCATGAGATGAACCCCATGCTCGGACTGCGCGGCTGCCGCCTCGGCATCGCCTTCCCGGAGATTACCGAGATGCAGGCGCGCGCCATCTTTGAGGCGGCTGTGAACGTCAAGAATCACGGCGGCGAGCCGCACCTTGAAATCATGGTGCCGCTCATCGGCTCCATCGAGGAGATGCGCCATCAGGCCAGCATCATCCGCCGCGTAGCCGACAAGGTCTTCTCGGAGAAAAACACGAAGGTCGACTACATGGTAGGCACCATGATCGAGCTGCCGCGCGCGGCCTTGACTGCCGACCAGATCGCCGAAGAAGCGGAGTTCTTCAGCTTCGGCACCAACGACCTGACGCAGACCACCTACGGCATCTCGCGCGACGACATCAACAAGTTCCTGCCGGCCTATCTCAAGAACGGCATCTTCAAGCAGGATCCCTTCGCCACCCTCGATCAGGCGGGCGTGGGCTTGCTGGTGAAGATGGCTACTGCCAAGGGACGCAACACTCGGCCAACCCTCAAGGTGGGCATCTGCGGCGAACATGGCGGCGATCCCGAGTCCGTCAAGTTCTGCCACAAGATTGGCCTGAACTACGTCTCCTGCTCCCCCTTCCGGTTGTTGACGGCAAGGCTTGCTGCGGCGCAGGCGGCACTCCAGGAAAAGCAGGCCGGGTCAGAAATGCACTCCGGCACCAACTAATTCCTCAACCGGACAAGCAACACGGGCGCGGCCATCGGCCGCGCCCGTGCTTCATGCTGTGAGGGAGTTATTCCGAATCACCGCCCGGTGCATAGTACCCCTCAGGCAGTGTGAGATCCACATCCTTCTTGGTCGTCTTCAGCGTCACCTTGTGGAACATGCCATCGCTGTCGATTTTGCTCGGCGTGTACGTGATCGTGTAGAGCCCCTTCAGGTCCTTGGCAATAATCCCATAAAGCTCCGGTAGATCCTCTTTCCGCTTTGCGTCGAAATACAGGGCTCCGGTTCGTTCTGCCATGCGCTGCATCAGCTTGCGCCCGTCGGCCGCCACGCCCGTCGGCGGAGCCGGTTGCCTGCTGGGCGGCGCGTTGCCCGGATAGCCGCCTCCCGGATAGCCCCCACCTGGATACCCTCCACCAGGATAGCCGCCGGGATAGCCAGCACCACCGCGACGTCCGGGGTTCTGCAGCGGGTTATTCTGCGGCTGATTGCCCGGCAGGTAGACCGTGTAGATCATCACCCGGGCCCGCTCGGCCGCGTCCAGCGCGTCATTCATCGATTCTTTGCTCCCCTTGTCCAGCCCGTCTGAAACCACGATCAGCGCCTTGCGCCCGTGCTTGTCTTTCATCAGCTCATCGGAGGCGAGAAAGATGGCATCGTAGAGAGTCGATCCGCCGGGAATACCATGCGTCGCAGTCCGGCTGTCACCCGTCGTCTCGGGTCCCTGCGTATCGAATTGAGTTTTTGACGTCGGCCCCATCTCATCCAGTTCTTTGTGCAGTGCGGCAGCGTCCGACGTGAAGTCCTGTAGAAGTTCAACTTCACGATCAAAGTGGATCAGGAAGATCTCATTCTTTCCACTGGCAGGTTGAGCGCCAGCATCCGTTGCCGATGCACCTGGGGCAGGCGCCGAGGTCAGCATCTGGTCCACGAATGCGTCTCCCCCTTTGCGGGCAGATTCCAGAATGTTTTTCATGCTGGCGCCAGTATCGTTCACCAGGCCAATCTGGAATGGCAGACTGCTGTCTCGCGTCAGGCCCTGAATCACCTGCTCCTGGCCCTCATCGGTCAGCGTCAGGTCATTCCGGTCCAGATCTGTCACCTGCTTGCCGTGCTTGTCCCATGCGCTCAGGGGCAGCGAAACCACAAACGCCTTGCCCTGCGCGGCAGGGGCCGCTGAAGCGCTTGCGGCCTTGGCGGGCGGAGTCGAAGGTTGCTGCTGCGCCGTCGCGAGCGCACCGCTGCCCAGGGCAGCCATCAGGCAGCCGTGGAACGAAGCCTTCAAAAGTCTCATAAGTCTCCAGATTCTCCAGGAGGATACAGCTTCAATCGTTAGACGGCGCTTGCGGGACGACTGTTGCTTGCGACCCGCCTACATCGCCACTTCGAGCCGCAGGCCCCATCCTCGTCTCCTGCATCTTACAGCCCGGAACTTTTTCTTGCATCGAGTGATTTAGGTCATAGTTTGCCTTGCGCGCTCTCTCATACCCTGAGGCTTGGAAGGATGAGTACGCGATGAGCACGCAGACCGCCGTTCCGCTTGCCGCCAGTGCGAAAAAGCCACTGATCCGCCGCCTCCTGCCCGACCGTTCGCAGCGGATTCGCCGTATCGTCCAAGTCGCATTTCTGGCGCTCAACACATGGATCGGCTTGCAGTTTTATCTCTGGGTTCGCTACTTCGAACACGGCGGCCAGAGCCTCTATGTACCACGTCCGGCTGGGGTTGAAGGCTGGCTGCCCATCGCCGGCCTCATGAATACCAAATACCTGTTCCTCACTGGTCGCATCCCTGTCATCCATCCGGCTGCCATGTTTCTTTTCGCGGCCTTCCTGCTCATGAGCCTGCTGCTCAAGAAAGCCTTCTGCGCCTGGCTCTGCCCCATCGGCACCTTCTCTGAAGCCCTCTGGAAGCTCGGCCGCCGCTTCTTTGGCCGTAATCTGCGCCTGCCCCGCTGGGCCGACATCCCGCTCCGCAGCCTCAAGTACCTGCTCCTGGGCTTCTTCCTTTTCATCATTGGCACCATGTCTGCCGAGGCCCTCGAGAGCTTCATGTTCACGCCCTACGGCCTCATCGCCGACGTGAAAATGCTCAACTTCTTCCGCGACATCAGCCTCACCGGTCTCGTAGTGCTGGGCCTGCTGGTTCTCCTGTCCACGCTCATCCAGAATTTCTGGTGCCGCTATCTCTGCCCCTACGGCGCGCTCATGGGGCTCGTATCGCTGCTCAGCCCGGTCAAGATTCGCCGCGACACAACCGCCTGCATTGACTGCGGCAAATGCGCCAAAGCCTGCCCGGCCAGCCTGCCCGTCGATCAGCTCGTCCAGATCCGCTCCGCCGAGTGCAGCGCCTGCATGGTCTGCGTGGCCGCCTGCCCCGCCGAAAATGCCCTGCAGCTCGCCCTGCCGCCAAGCCGCAATCCCGAACCAGCCAGGCGCTGGACCCGCCGTGTCCTCGGGCCGGTAACGGTTGCTTCGGCCATCGCCTGCATCTTCTTCGCCTTCGTGCTCTACGCGCACATCACCAGCCACTGGC
>JBAUTX010000417.1:0-8890 GCA_049582405.1 Occallatibacter sp.
GTAAAGCACTTTCCGGTGCTGATGAGTTGTTGAATGACAGGGTAACCAAGCTCCGGCGAGAACATATCCCTCTCCAGCTTCACCTGAAGCTCTGGCTTGATCCCGATGCCCATGCGCTGTGCCGCTCCTAGCAACTCATTCCAGCGTGTATCGGAGTCTGAACTGAATGGCTGGCCGCGCATGAATGCGATTTCGCGGTGCCCCAGTGAGTAGAGATGCTTCAGCGTAAGCTCCGCCGCTCGTCTGTGATCCAGCAGGACATTGGTGACGCCTGGAATATGCTTGTGACCTGCAATGGCAACTACAGGGACTGGTAGCGGCTCCTCTAGCAATGTATCGACGGCCAGGATTCCCTGCGCTCCACGTCCAATCAAAATACGTGTGTAATCCTCAATCAGACTCTTCTTGTGACGATGATGCGCGGTGAAGTAGAAGTACCCCGCCCCCATCAAGTGGTCGCCAATGCCGCTCATGATTTCGGAGTGGTACCCATCGCCCAGTTCGGGGACCAGGATGCCAATGGTCAGCGTTCGCTGCTTGCGCAGCGAACGAGCCACAAGGTTCGGCTGATAATTAAGTTCCTTGGCTGCCGCCTTGATGCGATCTCGAGTGGCCTGAGGAATCGACCGCCCCGGCACGTTATTGAGGACAACCGAAACCGTGGCCGGATTCAAGCCAAGGTAGTCCGCCACCTGCTTCAGGCTTACGGGTTTCTGGGAAAGGACAGTCAGA
The DNA here is from genome assembly GCA_049582405.1 of Occallatibacter sp. Classification (GTDB taxonomy): domain Bacteria; phylum Acidobacteriota; class Terriglobia; order Terriglobales; family Acidobacteriaceae; genus Telmatobacter. The sequence continues at coordinate 733 of JBAUTX010000417.1, forward strand.
TCAGGCTTCTGAGAGCCCCCGTTTGATTGATCTGCCATGCTAGTGGAGTCCGCGATTGAAGATCGTATTGTAAATTGTACATCCCCGGTGTGAAGACCACTGCCTGAAGGTGGTGGCTAGATCCTGTTTTAGATTCTGCTCATGTACTGTGGTTTGGATTAAGTGGTGAATCCGTTTTTGCCCATCTCCGCGGTATGAGCAAAACCTGCGTAGATCTTAATGCAACTGATGTCTCAGGTGAAGGGGGCGATTGTGGCGCCGTATCTGACCCTGATACGAGAACACGCGACGCAGCAGCAAGAGCCGCCGCAGTAGGTCTGCAACTGCCTTCTTCACAATGTAAGGACTGGCAGCCACTGACGGATGACCCCACATGATTTTTCGCGTTGATGGGTGGGTTATCACCAGATGTGCCGGCAACGGGAGAGAACGAGCACAGCGTCGCGCTCATCGATCGATTGACCGATTCGGGGCAAGGTCACCGAACCAATAGGCTGCTGTGACGCCGCCGTCCATCAGAAAATCACTGCCGGTGATGAAGGCGCCGTCAGGGCCCATCAGAAGTGCCCCAACTGTACCGACCTCGTCCGGAGTACCAGCGCGCTTCGCCGCAGAGACTTCGATCATCCGCCGGTAGCCTGGGCCGCGCGGTCCCTTCAGCTCGTCGTTTGCGAGCGGCGTGATGATGATTCCGGGGCTGATCGTATTGACCCTCGCGCCCCGTTTCCCCCACCGAACCGCTTCCGCCATAACACGCAGTGAATTTCCTCGCTTCGAGACCTGGTAAGCGTGAAGAGAATCCTTGATCTGGTCCGGCTGCAGCCATGGAAGCTCCAGCAGTTCCTCCACAGGCGTCATCGCCAGGCTAGCGTTCTGTTCGACTGTGAGGGGCGGCAGGCGGTGCCCGGACTGCGAAGCAATCACCACACCGGCACCACCAGAAGCAATGACGTTACCAAATTCCTCGAGTACAAGGGCCGTTCCGTAGAGGTCAACCTTGAGTATCGTCTGGGGAGTGGCCTGCGTCGGTGAAACGCCGGCGGCATGAATGACACCGGTTACCTCACCGAGTCCTGTAGCCGCTTCCACGAGCACGTGAACCGACTCGCGGGAAGAGACATCGACTGTCGTCGTCTCCACGTCAAACCCAGCATCGCTCAAGGTCTTTGCAGCCGATTCGGCATTTTCCTTCCGTAGATCGGCCAGCAGGATCTTCTTGCCAGCGCCCACACGCCTGACAATCGCTTGGCCGATCGATCCGGCTCCGATTACAACGATCACACTTGTCATCTCTTTTCCTCTCTGACGAAGTCTTTCCTTCGATCAAGGTCAGTGCTCCCTGTTCTTTGCCAGAAATGCGTTGAGCGCCTTGATATCGAGCACTTGAATACGAACAGAATTTACTCTAGTCGTGTCGCTCTCTGCCGGTGTCTCATGCAGGTGGATGCCCGCCGTCACGATCGGGATTTGACCGAGCGGATGCGAATGCCACGCGGTGCGTGCGCCTGGCTCGAACGTGACGAGGGCGCCGGACGCACGCGCTGGAGCAGTCGCACGAAAAAGAGGATCGACACGCGCGGTCCCGGTGAAGTGCTCGGCCGGCGCCTCCCGCGACGGTTGCGAGCCGCTCCGCAGGATTTGTATCGCGCCCGGATCGCTGGGAGTTTGGCCCTGCAAACCTGATGCCGTCAATAGAAGCGAGACTCCAATTACTGAAAGGATCCTCATGGTCTTCCCTTCTTGCTGTCACGACAAAGAGATGCTCAGAGTCCAGTCATCTTCAACACAGCTTCTGGAAGACGTGCTCCTTCGAGCTTAAGGGTCGAAGCGACTTCATCGATCTGCTTGAGATCGTCTTCCGTCAGTTCGACGTTCACGGCGCCGAGGTTCTCCTCGAGCCGATGCAGCTTAGTGGTTCCCGGGATTGGCACGATCCATGGCTTCTGCGCCAGCAGCCAGGCGAGCGCAACTTGCGCGGGTGTCGCGCCTTTGCGCTCCGCCACTGCCTTGACCAGCTCGACCAGAGCCATATTTGCCTTGCGGGCCTCGGGCGAAAAGCGTGGCACGATGTTCCGGAAGTCGGTTGGATCGAATTTGGTGTTCTCGTCGATCTTTCCTGTCAGGAATCCGGCGCCGAGCGGGCTGAACGGCACGAACCCGATACCAAGCTCCTCCAGTGTCGGCAGAAGCTCTGCCTCCGGACCACGCCAGAACAGCGAGTACTCGCTCTGCACTGCGGTGACAGGTTGGACCGCGTGCGCCCTGCGAATCGTATGAACGCCGGCCTCCGACATGCCGAAGTGCTTGACCTTACCCCCAGCAATCAGTTCCTTGATCGCTCCAGCCACATCTTCGATGGGCACGTCCGGATCGACGCGGTGCTGGTAGAAAATATCGATGTGATCGGTTCGAAGCCGCTTGAGGCAGGCATCAGCCACAGCCTTGATATGCTCGGGCCGGCTATTGGTCCCGGGACCGCGCTTGCCGGTTTCAATGTCAATGTCAAAGCCGAACTTTGTGGCAATCGTCACCTTGTCGCGGATTGGCTGGAGCGCTTCGCCGACAAGCTCTTCGTTCGCAAATGGCCCGTAGGCTTCAGCCGTATCGAAGTGCGTGACACCAAGATCGTGTGCAGTTCGAATCAGCTTGATCATCTCGCCCTTGTCTGCCGCCGGGCCGTAGGCCGAACTCATGCCCATGCAGCCGAGGCCAATAGCAGAGACTTCGAGGCTTTGTCCGAGAGTACGCTTTTGCATTGCTTCTCCTTGGTTGTGTTTTACGCGAATGCGAATCCGCTTCGTTTGAGCGGCAAAGTGCGAATGCGCTTGCCTGTTGCGGCAAAGACAGCATTCGTGACCGCTGGAATGACTGGCGGCAGCATGGGTTCGCCAAGGCCTGTAGGCAAAAACTCCGTCTTGCGGAATTGAACCTCAATCTTTGGCACCTGAGGCATACGCAACAAGGGTTGCTTGTCGAAGTTGTCTTGCTCCACTTCACCCTTAGCCAACGTAATCTCCTGCTCCATTTGGCTCAGCCCATCAATGATTCCGCCGAAGGCCTGATTCTCGGCCGCACGGGGATTGATCACATGACTGCCTACATCGCCCGCCGCCCAAATCTGGTGAACGGTGATGCGATTCTGCGCATCGACGCTGACGTCGGCAACTTGCGCAAAGTAGCTCATGTGGCAGAAGAAAGCCGCGATTCCCATTCCGCGGCCCTTCCCCTTCTTGCGCTTACGCCAGTTCGACATCTGGGCAACCAATTCCAACACGCCACGCAGGCGCTCGGGGTTCGTGCCGCCGAATGGATTTTGGGGCTGGAACTCATATCCCGAAGATGGTGGACGCGAGAGCAGTTCGAGCTGAAGGTCAAGTGGATCACGACCCGCGGCAAACGCAAGCTCATCCAGGAAGGATTGAAGAACAAAAGCACGTCCATTGGCGCCCGGCGCTCGCAGCGGGCCGGTACGAATCCCAAGAGGAATGGAGTTCGTCATCCCAAGCTGATATGCAGGCGCGTATCCGGCGGGAAACTCGTGCGGATCGGCACCGGCATCAAAGGGCGTTCGCTTGCCATCGCCGAACGTCACGAAGTGCTGGCGCCAGGCGACGACACTGCCCTTCGCATCAAGACCCGCTCTTAATCCGATCGTGGCAGCGGCGCGATAGTTGTCGTGCGTCATGTCGTCTTCGCGCGACCACGTGATCTTGACCGGTCGACCTGCCTGCTTGCTGAGCCACGCAGCTTCCGCATCATCATCATTGACGTAGCGACGGCCGAAAGAGCCGCCGGCACGGATCATGTGGACCGTTACGTCGGCCTCGGAAATGCCGGTGATCTTTGCCGTGACACGGGCTGCAGCGGCGGGATCCTGTGTCGTGCTCCAGAGCTCCAGCTTGCCGTCTCTGAATGAAGCCGTGGAGCCCTGCGGCTCAAGCGTGTTGTGTGGAAGAAAGGGGTACGCGTAGGTGGCCTCCAGAACTTTGGACGCACCCTTCAGAGCGGCATCCACATCTCCGTATTCGCCCACCACCTGTCCAAAAGGTTGCTTGAGCGCATCGGCGGCTTGCTGCGCGAAACTTGCAGAGCTCTGGCTCGCACCTGGGCCGAAATCCCATTCGACCTTCAGGCTTGTGCGCGCGCTCTGCGCCTGCCACCACGTGTCTGCCAGAATCGCCACGCCCGGCTCAAGACCCGGGTTAAGCGGAAGAACCTTATCGTCAACCAGTGTCCCGTCGACAATCAAGACTTTTCGCACTCCCGGCATCTTCGCGATTTCCTCGGTATTCGCTGTCTTGACCTTGCCGCCGAATACGGGACACTTGTGCAGAACAGCATGAAGCATCCCGGGAACCTCCACATCAATGCCAAAGATGGGTTCTCCGGTAACGATCGCGTGGTTCTCCACGCCTTTGCGAGAGGTGCCAATGATGGTGTATTCAGCCGCTTTCTTGAGCTTCACCGAATCGAGCACGGGCGGCGTGAGCGCGGCGGCTTTCATCACCAATTCGCCATAGCCCACGGACCGGCCCGATGCGGAGTGAAGTACACGGCCTGCCTTGGTCGTGCATTCGGATTCGGGCACGCCCCACGCGGCTGCAGCGGCGGATACAAGCATCTGACGCCAGGCGGCCCCAACCTGCCGCAGAGGCGTCCAGTTCATCGGAGTCGCCGTGCTGCCGCCCAAAAACTGGAATCCGTAGAGCTTGGCATTGCCGTCGGCTTGTTCAACTTTTACGTCCGTCCAGTCAATGTCGAGTTCCTCTGCAATGAGCATTGGCAGGTGCGTTTTCACTCCCTGTCCAGCCTCCGGATTCTTGGCAATGATGGTGACTGTACCGTCAGGCGCAATCCGGACAAAGGCGCGTGGTTCGACGGTATTGGAGAAACGGGAACGCCCCTGCCCGAATGCCATTGGCCTTGAGTAAATACCCAGAACAAAGGCTCCACCGGCCGTTGCCGTGATCTTCAAAAATGAGCGGCGGTCCAGTTTCATCGTTTGCCTCCTTTAGCTGACAACAGATCAGCTGCATGATGAATGGCTTCGCGAATGCGCGGATACGTGCCGCAGCGGCATAGGTTCCCGCTCATCGCCAAATCAATGTCGGCGTCTGTAGGCTTCGGTTTGGTTGAAAGCAACGCCGCCGCGGACATGATCTGCCCCGGCTGACAATAGCCGCACTGGGGCACATCAATTTCCTCCCAGGCCTGCTGCACGAAATGGGTCTCAGTTTCCGCGAGGCCCTCGATCGTCGTGATTGCACCGCTTTCCACCGAACCAACCGGTGTGATACAGGATCGAACCGCCTGGCCATCGATGTGCACGGTGCACGCTCCGCACATCGCGACGCCACAGCCGTACTTTGTGCCCTTCATACCAAGCACGTCACGCAGGACCCAAAGCAGCGGCGTGTCGTCCGGTACATCAACTGAATGAGACTGCCTGTTTACTTTCAACGCAATCGCCATAAAGCGCCCTCCATCCTTTGCTTCGATTCTTCGACTTCGGCCAACGGAGATAGTGGTTCCGGTTCACCGTGCTCCAATCGCGCTTCCTTGATTCATTGCCAGCTTCGAAAAGCGTAGACGCTACACGTAAGCTTCACTTCAGCACTCCTATATTCCTCAGCCAGCTCTCAACCTCTTTCCTTGCTTCTTCTGCCCTTGCTCCTTGGATGGCCAGATACTCGCCATCTCTCTCTGAGCCCCCTCTAATGGCGAAACCATGCAGAACTGCGCTTCGCGGACACAGCTTCCTTACAGTCTCAAAACTGTTGCCGGGGCCATATCCACCATTCGTGTTGAATGGGATTACGGTCTTTCCCTTCAGGTCATATTCGTGCAGAAAACTCTTGACGGGCGGCGGCAGTTGCATTGCCCAGGTTGGAAAGCCAAGGAACAGAACATCGTACTGATCAATTCGGTCGATCTTTGTTTTCAAAGGAGGCAAAAAGTCCGTTTCATTTTCATGGACCACCTGTTCCACCGTCATGTGGTAGTCAGCCGGATAAGGTGTTTCCAATTCGAGTGCGACCAGTCGGCCGCCGACCTTCTGATGGATGATCTCCGCGATGGCCTTGGTGTTATTCGTTCGGGACAGATACACGATCAGGACCGTTTTCTCAGAGGGCAAGCGCAGGTCTTTCCCTGGTCCTTGTTGCGCCACGGCAGCCCAGGACAGAAGACAAATTACAACGAAGACAATCATCGCCAATGGTCTTGTTCTTCTCATCATGCTGAAAAGCCTGCCATCTTTCCGTTGTTCGTAATGCATCGCTTAGCTTCCTGACTCTTCGGTGGAGCTTCCACGCAGTAAAGTGACATCACAATAGCCGGTAAGCGCGCGCCGTGAACCGGAGTGCGGGCCAACACGGCATTCAGTTCCTTGACTTCATCTGGCGTGAGTTGCACCGCGTTTACGCCGATGTTGTCCAAAAAATGCGGCATCTTCGTTGTCCCTGGAATTGGAACGATCCAGGATTCCTGCACCATCAGCCATGACAGTGCGATTTGTGCGGGAGCAGATTGTTCCCGCACGGCCCATCTCTTCACAAACTCCCCGAGCGCCAAATTCCGCCGCAGATTTTCTCTCTCGAGGTTTGTGGCTAATTCTTATTGCTATTCATTTTGACCGGCCTAAGCAGATGCGAGAACGTGAGTTGGGCCAGCTTCCACTTGCCGTTTTCCTTGATATAAACCTCAGTCACCATAAAAGGATTGGTGACTTCGTGCTCACCGACTGCTGCCTGCAAATCCATGTCCTCTAGCAGGATGGCTGTGTTACCAAATATGCGAGCGTCAACTGCGTAAACGACAGCTTTTTTGTACCAGATGCCACCGCTCTTAATGGTGGCTAGTTCTTGGGTTTTTCCCCAGGTCCCTCCCATGTGAGTGAACATGGCTTTGTCATCAAATAGTGCCTCTAAGGAATCGACCTTCTTGTCTGCCATCCAATCCCATTTCATGTTTGAGAGGTTGATGACTTCTTTTTGCTCGGGTGTAGGACTTGCGGCAGTTTTAATCGTTTCCGTTGGTGGCGCTGGCGATTGCTGTGCGTAGGCCGATGGCGCAATCAGTGTTGATAGAAACAGACCTAGCATTAAGGCTTTCATGGCTCACCCTCGATATGTGTGGTTGACTCGTGGAGGAACTTGAAGTAGCGTGGCTGATCGTTCACGCTACGCGGATACAAGAAGAATTCTGCACTCAGGATTTGGGGCTGATCTCGCCTTTATCCCGTTTTTGCCCAAGCCCCGGTGGCCCGAGGCAGAAAACAAATCACTGCGGAGACAATCGTGAACAAGCATTGTTCGTCCCATCATCCTGAAACCCTCCCGGCTTTCCGTTGTTCGTAATGCATCGCTTAGCTTCCTAACTCTTCGGTGGAGCTTCCACGCCGGAAAGTGACAGCACCATTGCCGGCAAGCGCGCGCCGTGAACGGGAGTGAGGGCCAATGCGGCATCCAGTTCCTGGACCTCCTCGGGCGCGAAGCGCACGGTGTCCACGCCAATGTTGACGAGCATGTGCGGCATCTTGGTCGTACCGGGAATCGGAACGATCCAGGGTTCCCGTGCCATCAGCCAGGCCAGCGCGATTTGAGCGGGCGTCGCTTGTTTGCGGTGCGCCCACTCCTTCACGACAGCGAGGAGCGCGAGATTCCCAGCGCGGTTTTCTGGCGCGAACCACGGCACCATACCGCGGAAGTCACCTTGCTCGAAACTCGTGCTTTGGTCGATGCCGCCAGTCAGGAACGCCATAGCGAGGGGGCTCCAGCAGACGAAGCCGATTCCCAATTCCTTGCATATTGGCAGGATTTCGGCCTCAGGGTCGCGCGCCATCAATGAGTACTCGTTCTGAACGGCCGAGACCGGCTGCACTGCATGAGCGCGACGGAGCGTCTGGGGACCAGGTTCGGATAGCCCGAAATGCAGAACCTTACCCTGCGCGATCAGATCCTTCACCGTCCCTGCAACGTCCTCAATCGGAACAGCGGGATCCACACGGTGCTGATAGACGAGGTCGATCCGATCGGTCCGCCACCGCTTCAGCATGCCGTCAATGGACCGGCGAATGTGCTCTGGCCGACTGTTCAGGCCACCCATCATGCGACCGGTATCCGGGTCAATGTCCCAGCCAAACTTCGAGGAGTAGATC
>JBAUTX010000418.1:0-5454 GCA_049582405.1 Occallatibacter sp.
CCGCTGACCGTCGGCTACATCTACATGTTGAAGCTCATCCACCTCGTGGAAGACAAGATCCACGCCCGCAGCACGGGCCCGTACTCGCTCATCACCCAGCAGCCGCTGGGTGGCAAGGCGCAGTTCGGCGGCCAGCGCTTCGGCGAAATGGAAGTCTGGGCGCTCGAAGCATACGGCGCGGCCTACATCCTGCAGGAGCTGCTCACCGCCAAGTCCGACGACGTCTACGGCCGCACCAAGATCTACGAGGCCATCGTCAAGGGCGAGACGGCCATGGAGCCCGGTGTGCCCGAGTCGTTCAACGTGTTGATCCGCGAATTGCAGTCGCTCTGCCTCGACGTCGAACTCATCAAGCGCGCCGACCATGTTCGCAAAGCGCCTGCACCGGAAGTTGCCGCAGTGGCGGATTAAATGCAGCTGTTAGCTTTTAGCTCGACCATGCCGCGTCTTGCCAATGGGGCTTCGTTAGGCAGGAAAGGCTAGGAGCGAAAGGCTATGAGCTGAAAGCTGAGTTTTGAGGGTCCTTCTGAAAAGCGGCACGCGCCGCCACCCGGGAAGGAAGGACTCCTGAATCATCCCGGGAGAAACGCCGCGGCGAGTGCCGAGAGGTCCGCCAAGGAGGGTCGCCTTGTTCCGTTCGAACCCGTTTGAACTCACCAGCCCGATTACTGACTTCGACGCTATCCGCATCATGCTTGCATCGCCCGAGAAGATCCGGAGCTGGTCGCATGGTGAGGTTACGAAGCCTGAAACCATCAACTACCGCACCTTCAAGCCGGAGCGTGACGGCCTGTTCTGCGCGCGCATCTTCGGCCCCGTCACCGACTGGGAGTGTCTCTGCGGCAAGTACAAGCGCATGAAACACCGCGGCGTGATCTGCGACAAGTGCGGCGTTGAAGTCACCGTCAGCAAGGTGCGCCGTGAGCGCATGGGCCACATTGAGCTGGCCTCGCCCTGCTCGCACGTCTGGTTCTTCAAGGGCCTGCCCTCGCGCATCGGCCACCTGCTCGATATCTCCCTGCGCGACCTCGAAGGCATTCTCTACTTCGAGTCCTACGTCGTCGTCGATCCCGGCGACGCTCCGGTCAAGGAGCGCGAAATCATCAAGGACGAAGCCCGCTTCCGCGAGCTCGACCAGCAGTTCCGCCCCTCCGGCTTCAAGGCCATGATGGGCGCCGAAGCCATCAAGGAGCTGCTCAAGCGCGTCCAGGTCGACGAGCTCGGCATGGAACTGCGCGAGCGCATGAAGGCCGAAACCTCCGCGCAGAAGAAGCTCAAGTTCGCCAAGCGTCTCAAGGTCGTCGAGGCCTTCCGCAAGAGCGAGAACAAGCCGCAGTGGATGATTCTCGATGTGCTGCCGGTCATTCCCCCGGAGCTGCGCCCGCTCGTGCCGCTCGATGGCGGCCGCTTCGCCACGTCCGATCTCAACGACCTCTACCGCCGCGTCATCAACCGCAACAACCGGTTGAAGAAGCTCATGGACCTGCACGCACCCGAGGTCATCGTCCGCAACGAAAAGCGCATGCTGCAGGAAGCTGTCGACGCCCTCTTCGACAACGGCCGCCGCGGCCGCGTGCTGCGTGGCGCCAACAACCGCCCGCTCAAGTCGCTCTCCGATACGCTCAAGGGCAAGCAGGGCCGCTTCCGCCAGAACCTGCTCGGCAAGCGCGTCGACTACTCCGGCCGTTCGGTCATCGTCGTCGGCCCTGAGCTTAAGCTGCACCAGTGCGGCCTGCCCAAGAAGATGGCCCTCGAGCTGTTCAAGCCGTTCATCTATCACCGCCTTGAGCAGACCGGCCACTGCACCACCATCAAGCAGGCCAAGGAAATGGTCGAGATGCAGGAGCCCGTGGTGTGGGACATCCTTGAGGAAGTCATCAAGGACCACCCCGTGCTGCTCAACCGCGCCCCAACCCTGCACCGGCTGGGCATTCAGGCCTTTGAGCCGGTGCTCGTCGAGGGCAAGGCCATCAAGATTCATCCGCTCGTTTGCACCGCCTTCAACGCCGACTTCGACGGCGACCAGATGGCCGTGCACATTCCGCTCTCGCCTGAGGCGCAGATTGAAGCCAGCGTGCTCATGCTTGCTTCGCACAACATCCTGTCGCCTGCCTCCGGCCAGCCCATCACCGTGCCCACGCAGGATATGGTGCTCGGCCTCTACTACCTCACCAAGGCCAAGAAGGGCGGCAAGGGCGAAGGCCGCGTCTTCGCAAACGTCGAAGAGGTGTTGATGGCGCTCGAGGCCAGTGAAGTCGAGACCCTCACGCCGATCCGCCTGCGCTACACCGGCAAGGTGCTCGACATGACCACGGCCTATGACGACCAGGATCTGACGCACACCGAGCCCGTTGAGTTCAATAAGCAGTACATCAACACCACGGTCGGCCGCGTCATCCTCAACGATGCGCTTCCCGCGGGCATGCCGTTCATTAACGGCCTGCTCAAGAAGAAGGGCATCGGCCAGCTGGTCAACTACTGCAACCAGAATCTCGGCCTGGAAGTCACCGTCGGCATGCTGGACCGCATCAAGTCGCTGGGCTTCAACTACGCCACCAAGTCCGGCCTCTCGGTTGGTCTGGATGACATGGTCATCCCCGCCAGCAAGTACACCACGGTCGATGAAGCCGACAAGAAGGTCATCGAGGTCCAGAAGCAGTACATGGACGGCGCCATTACCAACGGCGAGCGCTCCAACAAGGTCATCCAGATGTGGTCGGCCGTCACCGATCAGGTCGCGGACGAAATGTTCGGCAACATGAAGAAGGCCGACGATGATGGCGCCATGAACCCGATTTACATCATGGCTGACTCCGGCGCCCGCGGTTCCAAGCAGCAGATCCGCCAGCTCTCCGGCATGCGTGGACTCATGGCCAAGCCCTCCGGCGAAGTCATCGAGACGCCCATCACCGCGAACTTCCGCGAAGGCCTCACCGTGCTCGAGTACTTCATCTCGACTCACGGCGCTCGTAAGGGCCTGGCCGATACCGCGCTCAAGACCGCGGACTCCGGTTACCTCACCCGCCGTCTCGTCGACGTGGCGCAGGACGTCATCGTCACCGAGTATGACTGCGGCACCTCCGAGGGCATCTACGTTGGCTCCATCGTCGAGTCCGGCGAGATCATCGAGCCCATGCGCGACCGCATCATCGGCCGCGTCTCGCTCGAGCGCATCAAGGACTACGACGGCAACGTCGTCATCGACGTGAACCAGCAGATCGACGAGGACATTGCCTCGGCCATCCAGGGGGCGGGCGTGGAGAAGGTCAAGATCCGCTCCGTGCTCACCTGCGAGTCGCGTCGCGGCGTCTGCGCGCTCTGCTACGGCCGCAACCTCGGCTCTGGCCGCATGGTCGAGCTCGGCGAAACCTGCGGTGTGATTGCGGCGCAGTCCATCGGCGAGCCCGGCACGCAGCTCACCATGCGTACCTTCCACGTGGGTGGCACGGCCAGCCGCGTGGCCGACAAGTCGCGCCTCGACGCCAAGAACAACGGCTTGGTGCGCTTCATCAACCTCAACACCGTCGAGAGCAAGGACGGCACGCTGGTCGCCATGAACCGCTCCGGCTCCATCGCTGTCGTGGATGAGCGCGGCCGCGAAAAGGAGCGCTATGTGGTGGTCTATGGCGCGCGTCTCCGCGTCAAGGACAACGAGCATGTGAAGCTCGGCCAGTTGCTTGCCGAATGGGATCCGTACACTTACTCGATCCTCACGGAAATCGGCGGCGCGGTGCAGTTCAAGGACCTGCAGGAAGGCATCACGCTCAACGAAGAAGTCGACGAAGTCACCGGCCTTTCGCGTTGGGTCGTCGCCGACTCCCCCGACGAAAAGCGCCAGCCCGCGTTCGTGGTCAAGAACGCCAAGGCGCACAAGCGGTACCTGCTACCTCGCGGCGCCCACCTCATGATTCAGGACGGCGATGAGGTCGGCCCCGGCGACGTGCTGGCCAAGATTCCCAAGGAGTCGACGCGCACCAAGGACATCACCGGCGGTCTGCCGCGCGTTGTCGAACTCTTTGAAGCCCGCAAGCCGCGCGAAACGGCCATCATCAGTGAAATCGACGGCGTGGTCCGCTTTGGCGAAGTCAGCAAGGGACAGCGCAAAATCTATGTCACGGCTGACAACGGCGACGAGAAGGAATACTCCGTGCCTCGCGGCGTACACGTTAACGTGCAGGAAGGCGAACGCCTGCGCGCGGGCGATCCGCTCATGGATGGTCCTCTCAACCCGCACGACATTCTCGACGTGCTCGGCGAGAAGGAACTGCAGGCCTACCTGGTCAACGAAATTCAGGAAGTCTACCGCCTGCAGGGCGTGGCCATCTCGGACAAGCACATCGAAGTGATTGTCCGCCAGATGCTGCGCTGGGTCCGCATCGACGAAGTGGGCGACACCAACTTCCTGCTCGAGCAGCAGGTGGATCGCTTCCGCTTCCGCGAAGAGAATGAGCGCGTGCTCGCGCAGGGTGGCCGTCCGGCAACGGGCCGTCCGCTCCTGCTCGGCATCACCAAGGCGTCGCTGTCCACGGATAGCTTTATCTCCGCGGCCAGCTTCCAGGAGACAACGCGCGTTCTCACGGAGGCCAGCATCAACGGCGCGGTGGACAACCTCCGCGGCCTCAAGGAGAACGTCATCGTCGGCCGACTCATCCCCGCCGGCACGGGCCTCGAGTACTACCGCAACGTCCAGCTCAGCCCCGAGCTTGAGGAAGCGGCAGCCCGCGTCCAGCAGGAAGTCAGCGCTGAAATTGAAGCGGCCGAGCGCGAACTGGAGCTCATGCGCCAGGAAGGCGAAGCCGAAGAGATGGCCGCCGAATAACTCCGGCCGAATCACTTCTCAACTCAAAAGGCCCGGCAACCCGCCGGGCCTTTCCTTTTGCACGTGCTGTTCGCGCGGTGAAGGCTCACGCTAATCGCGGAATGGAAGCCCCGGTGTTGCGCTCTGCGAGGGCATCGTTCCCGAATGCCTCTTGTTTTCCTTGGCGATGTACATGGCTGTATCCGCCGCCTTCAGCAGCATCTCCGGTGTCGTGCCATCAATCGGATACAGCGCGATGCCCATGCTGGCCGAGCCGCGCAGCATGTAGGCGTCCACCTCAAACGGCGCTTCGAAGCAGTGCTCCAGCCGCTGGCAGATTTCCTCCACATCAGCCTGGCTGCGCACCACCGGCACCAGCGCCGCAAACTCATCGCCGCCCAGCCGCGCCAGCATGTCCCCCGTGCGCAACTGCCGCCGCATCCGAGCCGCCACCTCTTGCAGATAAAGGTCGCCGACGTGGTGGCCGTACATATCGTTTACCTGCTTGAATTCGTCCAGGTCCAGATAGATAAGGCCCAATACCGTCGACCGCTCGCGCGCCTTTTCAATCTGCTCTTCGAGGTATTTCTCCAGCGAGAAGCGGTTATATACATCTGTCAGCAGGTCAAACTCCGAACGATAGACAAGGTCGGAGT
>JBAUTX010000419.1:0-4635 GCA_049582405.1 Occallatibacter sp.
TGCCGGGCATGGCTCATTGTGGTGGTGGCCCTGCTCTCGATCACTTCGACATGCTCACCGCCATCGTCAACTGGGTCGAGAGGGGCGCGGCGCCCGATTCCGTTCTTGCGACCGGCAAGGCATTCCCCGGTCGCAGCCGCCCGCTCTGCGCCTATCCGAAACACGCGCAGTACAACGGAAGCGGTGACAGCCAGGACGCACGCAACTTTCAATGCGAATAGCGGTGCAAGATCAGTTCAAGAGGTTTCCCACTGCCGGCGCTCCGTTCCATTCCGGAGCAACACCTGGCCCGGCAAGACAGAGGGAGCCAGACCATTTCACCCTGAGGTTCTGAGTGTGCCTCATTCGAATCCAACCCGGAGAAAAGAATGAAAATTTCCGTGACGAGAATTGTTGAGTGCCTCCTTGCTTGTACCGGAGCGCTCCTGTTTTGTTCCGCGCTGCCGCATGCAGTTGGCCAGGACTCCACGAATCCTCCCTACCTGAATCCGCAGCTCTCACCTGAGCAGCGAGCTACCGACTTGGTACACCGCATGACGCTTGCGGAGAAAGCCTCGCAGATGCAGAACAACTCCGCAGCCGTGCCGCGGCTCAAGGTTCCTGCCTACCAATGGTGGAGCGAGGCCCTGCATGGAGTCATTAACGAAGGCGTAACCGAGTATCCGGAGCCCATCGGTCTGGCCGCGACGTTTGACGCGCCGGGCATTCACACCATGGCCGCGCAGATTGGTATTGAGGGCCGCATCAAGCACGTCCAGAATGCGCGCGAGGGGCACACCGGGATCATGGGAGGCCTCGATTTCTGGTCGCCCAATCTGAACATCTTCCGTGACCCGCGCTGGGGCCGTGGGCAGGAGACCTACGGCGAAGACCCGTTTCTCACGGGTCGCATGGGCGTTGCCTACGTGACCGGACTTCAGGGTGACGACCCAAGGTACTACCTCGCCATCGCAACCCCCAAGCACTTCGCGGTGCACAGCGGGCCCGAGCCTACACGTCACTTTGCCGACGTGGACGTAAGCAAGCACGATGAGGTCGACACATACGAGCCCGCCTTCCGCGCTGCGATTGTCGAAGGAAAGGCCGGATCGGTGATGTGCGCTTACAACGCGATCAACGGCGAGCCTGCCTGCGCGAACCAGTATCTGCTCCAGGACCAGTTGCGCGGGAAGTGGGGCTTCCAGGGATACGTGGTCTCAGACTGCGATGCGGTCAGAGATGTCGCAGCCAATCATCGCTATCGCCCGACACAGGCGCAGGGCGCGGCCATCTCCGTCATCCGCGGCATGGATAACGAGTGCGTTACCTTCACTTCGCGTTTTGGCGAACCGGTCGACAAAGCCTATATCGATGCCGTCCAGCAAGGATATCTGCCGGAATACGACCTGGACACAGCACTCATTCGCCTCTTCACCGCGCGCATCAAGCTGGGTATGTTTGATCCGCCGGACATGGTCCCTTACACGAAGATCGATGAGAAGGAACTTGACAGCGCGGAACATCGGGCAGAGGCGCGCAGGTTGGCCAACGAATCCATGGTGCTGCTGAAGAACGATGGCCTCCTTCCGCTGAAACCGGGAATCAAGAAGATTGCCGTTGTTGGCCCGCTTGGCGATCAGACCAGGCCGCTCATCGGAAACTACGCGGGACAGCCCACGCACATCGTGTCCATCATGGATGGCCTGAAGGCTGAATTCCCCGACGCGACCATCACCTTTGTTCCCGGAACGCAGTTCCTGCGCACTGACGGAAGCCCAGTGCCCGATGCTCTGCTGACCACTGCGGATGGCAAGCAAGGCCTTCAGGCCGATTACAACGAAGGCTTGCGCCGCGGACCGGCCGAGGAAACGAAGCTCACGCCTATCGTCACCCGCACCGAACCCAACGTAAAGCTCACCGAGACAAACCTGCCACCGGAAGTCGCTGGCAAGAAGACCTTCGGCGTGCAATGGTCGGGATTCCTCACACCCACGGAATCGGGAGACTTCCTCCTCGGCATTCGCTGCCAAGGATTCGGAAGGCTTGCCGTGGATGGCAAGCAACTAGCAACGGCGTTCGGTGGTGGCACGCGGGGACTCGCCGCGGGCATGGGCCGCGTCCATCTCGAGAAGGGCCACAAGGTCGAGCTCGAAATCTCTTACGGAACCAGGAACAGCAAACCATCTGCGGAACTGATCTGGACGAAGGCGAACAATGCGCCCTCGCCCGAAGCGATCGCTGCCGCGAAGAATGCAGATGTCGTGATTGCTGTAGTCGGCATTACCAGCCAGCTTGAGGGCGAAGAGATGCCGGTCAGCGAACCCGGATTCCTTGGCGGAGACCGCACCAGCATCGACCTTCCACAGCCGGAAGAAGATCTGGTGGAAGGTGTCGCTGCCACAGGCAAACCACTAGCCGTCGTTCTCATGAACGGCAGCGCCCTCGCCGTCAACTGGATCAACGAGCATGCCAATGCGGTTCTTGAGGCGTGGTATCCAGGCGAAGAAGGTGGCACGGCAGTGGCTGAAACTCTGAGCGGGAAAAACAATCCTGCCGGCCGGCTGCCCGTTACTTTCTACAAGAGTGTCGAGCAATTGCCAAACTTTGAAGATTATGGGATGGCGAACCGGACCTACCGTTACTTCAGCGGCAAGCCGCTGTATCCGTTTGGCTACGGCCTTAGCTATACGAAGTTCAGCTACAGCGATCTCAGAGTGCCGGCCCAGCCTACTGCCGCCGGACAGTCGGTGGGCGTCGACGTGACAGTCACTAACACCGGAAAGCTCTCAGGGGAAGAGGTTGTGCAGCTTTATCTCAGGTTTCCGGCGGTCAAGGGCGCGCCCCGCGTCGCGTTGCGTGGATTCGATCGCATCCATCTCGACCCGGGAGCAAGCCAGAAGGTTCATTTCAATCTAAGGCCACGCGATCTGGGCATGGTCACGGAATACGGAGATCCGATCATCGCTCAGGGGGATTACACCATCAGCGTCGGTGGCGGCCAACCGGATAGCGGGGCCCCAGGCATAACCGGGCAATTCCACATCGTTGGCCAATACGCCTTGCCCGAATAGAGCTGATAGCAAGCCCAACCAGGCCGCGCAATTTGGGAACAGCGGAGCGCATCCACAATCGCGCTCTGCTGTTTGCCACCGATCCTCGACAGATCATCCAATTGTCGCAAAGGCAGCACTAACATCGTTTCGAACGGGATTCACATGGAAGTCGCGAGGGTTCGCTGAGGCGCGACTTCGTTTGGGGATTTCCGTCAAAATCGTAGGGTACAGCCCGGCATACTGAGACGAAGTGTGATTCGTATGTCCTACACGGGCGGTGGGTTTCTCTCTGCAAATTGCCGTTGATGCCAGTATGGATAACTTGGCGGTAATGCGCTGGCACCGTCCAGTTTGGCTACCTGCGCAGGCGTCAGGTTCCAGCCGGCTGCACCCAGATTCTGGTTCAGCTGGTCCTCGTTGCGAGCACCCATGATCAGAGACGCCACTGTGGGGCGCTGGAGCAGCCAGTTCAGCGCCACCTGCGGAACCGTCTTGCCTGTTTCCTGCGCCACTTCATCCAGTGCGTCCACCACTGTGTAGAGATATTCATCTGGCATCTGCGGGCCGTTTTGCGCTGTCTTGTGCAGACGGCTCACGCTGGGCAGCGGTTGTCCGCGCCGAATCTTTCCGGTCAGCCTGCCCCAGCCCAAGGGACTCCACACCAGCGCACCGACCTTTTGGTCCAGGCCGAGTGGCATCAACTCCCACTCATATTCGCGACCCACCAACGAGTAGTACACCTGGTGCGCGACGAACCGTGTCCAACCATAGCGATCCGCTACGGCAAGCGACTTCATGAGGTGCCAGCCCGAAAAGTTTGAACACGCGATGTAGCGCACTTTGCCTTCACGCACAAACGAGTGCAGCGTGTCCTGCACCTCTTCAATGGGAGTCATCGCGTCGAAGCCGTGAAGGTGATAAATGTCCACATAGTCGGTGTTGAGCCGCCGCAGGCTGTTTTCCAGCGAGTAGCGCAGGTGATATCGCGAAGAACCGACGCGATTTGGCCCGTCTTCAAACTGAAACGTCGCTTTCGTCGAGATCAAGGCCTTGTCGCGGCGTCCTGCCAGCGCCTTGCCGAGCACCTCTTCTGAGCGCCCGTTCGAATATACGTCTGCTGTGTCAAACAAGTTGACGCCGGCTTCTAGGCAGATGTCTACAATGCGCCGCGCCTGCGCTTCATCTGCTGTTGCACCCCACGCATCAAAGAACTCGACTCCGCCGCCAAACGTGCCTGCGCCGAAGCTCAACACGGGAACCTTGAGGCCCGATCCTCCCAGCAATCTGTATTCCATGTCACTTAGCATGACCCAGCTGCGGCCAAGAATGCAAACCCAGCAGCCCGGTCCTTGCGAGGTCCGTCTTTGCCAGTATTTCGTATGTGCCCGTCGCGGCAGTGTGGGAGTCCGGCATGCATGTGCCGGGCCTCATCCAAATTAACTATCAATCACAGATGCCGAGTCGATGGACTGTTGGATTGCGACTGTGTTGATGGGCTCTTCATCGTTCAGGCTTGATGGCTGAATTTGAGGCAAAAATACGGAATCGCTTTTTTCGGGCAGGAGGGGGAGCATCAAGGAGCGCAGCAAGGAAGGGTATGCAA
>JBAUTX010000420.1:0-1749 GCA_049582405.1 Occallatibacter sp.
GACTGGCACCAGGCCGGCATGTTGACCCGCAAGCAGAACGTCTTTGACGACTTCGCCGCCTGCGCCCAGTACCTCGTCACCCACAACTACACCCGCTCCACGCGCCTCGCCGCGGAAGGCGGAAGCAACGGCGGCCTCCTCATGGGCGCCATGATCACCCAGCACCCGCAGCTCTTCCGCGCCGTCGTCTCCTTCGTCGGCATCTATGACATGCTCCGCAACGAACTCGACCCCAACGGCTCCTTCAACATCACCGAGTACGGCACCGTCAAAAACATGTTCCAGTTCCGCGCCCTCTTCGCCTACACGCCCTACCAGCACGTCAAGCCCGGCACGCCCTACCCCGCCGTCCTCTTCATCACCGGCGACAACGACCACCGCGTCAATCCCGCCCACTCCCGCAAGATGACCGCCGCCCTCCAGGCCGCCACCTCCAGCAAGCTGCCCGTCCTGCTGCTCACCAACGCCAACGCCGGCCACGGCTTCAGCACCAACGTCAGCGAAGCCCTCCTCGAACAGGCCGACACTCTCGCCTTCCTCTTCTCCAACCTCCACATCCCCGTGCAGTAACCGGGACATCCAGCACGCGCAGCGCCGAAAACTCCGGCGTACGCGTGTGCCCCATGCATGGCGTCCGCGTGTGTTCCCTTCAAACGTACTTTTGTGCCCCATGCATGGCGTCCGCGCAGCGGGCGTCATGAGTGGGAATCCCCATTCCCACTCCAGCACCCCATCCCAATCCGGAACCCCGCCCACACCACCGCGCCATATCCCACCCCGCACCCGCCGCTCCCGCCCGCACAATCAAAGCAGGACCCACTCGGCCCGCGTCATGCCCATCCCGCTCCACATCCTCCGCCACCAGCTCCTCGCGCTCTCCGCCGCGCAGGCCCCCGGCCGCGACGTCTGCCACTCCATCGCCGAGCTCGCCCGCACCGGCCGCCTCGCCCGCCTCCGCGCCGTCCTGCCTCCGGTCGTCTATGAAGAGCTCCGCCAGCGCTACCGCCAGGACCCCGCCGCCTTCATCGAAGGCTGGCAGCAGCTCGCCCTTGAGATGCAGCAGGGCTTCGTCCAGCACGCACGCCAGCGCCTCACCTCGCTCACCCGCCTCCAGCCCGCCGCCCGCGCCACCCCCGCCTGGCAGCAGATCCAGCACGCGCTCGACGCCCAGCAGAACGACCTGCTCCGCACCGCCTTCGCCTTCGAGCTCCTCGACCTCATCGAACCCGCCGCCGCCCGCGCCGCCCACCTCCGCGAGTGCGTCGTCGCCGCGCCCGCCACCCACGACGCCGACCGCTACCTCGACGAGGCCACCCGCTGCTACTTCTACGGCCTCTTCACCGCCTGCGCCGTCATGTGCCGCTCCGTCCTTGAAGAAGCCCTCAAGCAGCGGCTCCCCGCCGCGCTCGCCCGCCTCATCCGCACCCGCTACCGCAACGCCGCTACTCTCGGCAACCTGCTCCACGAGGTCAACAACAACCTCCAGCTCACCGGCATCGACCCCGATTTCCCCGCCGTCGCCAACAAGGTCAACGACACCGGCAAGCGCGCCGTCCACCAGGGCCTGCTCACCGAAGAAGAAGCCCGCACCTGCCTCCAAAACGCCCGCCGCGCCCTGGAACTGCTGCTGACTAACTGAAGGCTAATTTGTAACTGATAGATTCTGTGCTGTAGGAACGGTATTCGAGATCAGAAGCTCGAACTTCATTTCGTGGTGCGTATTCTTCATCGGGATGCGCTCGATCAGGA
>JBAUTX010000421.1:0-7346 GCA_049582405.1 Occallatibacter sp.
CCGTCGTGATCCTTCAATACGGGAACGCTAATCAAAGCATCGCACCGCCGCGTAAGAATCTTCGAGACTCGACTGCCTACTGCGCCGAATTCCGATAACGGGTCTTCAAAACCCACGCGGTCCGTACCGAAACACTGCACCTGGTTGCCACCAACGCGGATGCGAAACCCCGCGCGCTCCATCTCCGCGCTGTCTCGGTCGAAAATCACAATATCCTGCGGCCGGACGCCCGCGCGTTGCAGCCGTTCACAGATCGCTTCGACGAGCAGGACATTGCTCGAGAGACCGCGACCACCCAGTGTATTGACCTTGAGAGCGACCATCTGTCCGGCGTGCGCGACCTTTTCCCAGCACTTCGCGGAATCACTTACGCCGAACAGTCCCTCCATGGCGTGATCCAGGAGGTCGGCGATGCGGGCGGAATTCACGGTTCCAGTTGGGTCGCGCAGCTTCGCATCCCGGGCAATCGACACCCTTGATGCGGAAGGAGATTGGGACACAAGGGAGGATTCTGCGGATAGGAATGCATCGTCGGCAACGCACGCCGCAGCCCCTGCCAGACACATGGTCAGAAAGGATCGCCGATTTGCGACGCGAATGCCGCTCATGATGTGCACCCCCTTAATGGCGGACACACTCAACCCCTTCTCTTTTACCCCTTGCGACAAGTTCGCTCTGTGATCGAGGGCACATCGCCCATTCGCGGGATCTGTCTCACGCAGGGAACACGGTCGTCCCTCGGATGTGAGGATCAATTTCCACTCACACCGATGAAGGCTTCTTACCACCGCTCACGGATCCAGCAGCTCCTGCGCCTTGAAGCCCATGAGGGAAACGGCGGTGCGAACCGTGGCTTCGTTCTCGATCCCGATCGCTAGCACAACGGGGCCTCATGCCTTGAAGAGGGCGTAGCTGCTGGTGAGCCCCAGTTTGGAAAGGTCGACCCTGGACGCCTCAATCGACGAGTCCAAGATTGCTCCTGCTGGTCTACTTGTCCCGATTAGGACCTCATTCACTCTCGCTTGCACCCGGAGGACATTGCACTGCTGGGAGGGCTCTGCGTTGCCTGTTGGACTCTGTTGCGGCGCCTCTATTTCTTCATTTAGATACAGTCGTTGGCGTTCGGGAAACGAGCACCACCAGGCAGGTTTGTGGAAAGCCAGAAGCATTCGCAAAATGCTGATCTGCATCAGCGCCAAATGGTTTCTTTCGTTCGAGGAGGAGGTTCAGGGCTGTAAACGAACCGCCAAGCACCCCTTGCAAAGCTGGACCATCCCCACTTGCTTAAGCCATCGCCTTAAGGTGAAGACTTTAACCCTCTCAGACTGTGAAAGTGCAGGCGGAGGAGTGGCTGGGCCAAGTCGGCGGCCCCGACATGAAGGTGCGGAGAACCCTGGCGTCCGACGAGGTGTGCTGCATGAAGATGCTTTGAGAGTCACAACGCTCGGACTATGAAACACTATGAGGTGACACGCTCAAGTTCGGAGAATGCATGTTCCGGCATGGCCTGACCGCCTGCGCTTCTTTGGCTCTGATTTCGGTTGCTTGTGGACTAAACCTGACTCTATCGGGGCAATCCAACGCATCTCCGGCCATCCGGCAACCACGCACATCGGCAAGCGAAAACGAGAAGAATAAGGCTCTGCCGGCGATCGAATTCGAGAACATCGGGCCGACTTCGAGAATCAAGTTTGAACTGAGAAATAGCGTCAGTCCGCAGCGATACACCATTGAAACAATGGTCGGCGGAGTCGCCCTCTTCGACTATAACAACGACGGTCTGCTTGATATTTTCTTCTCCAATGGCGCCGCCATCCCATCGCTTGCAAAGACTGATTCTCGGTACTTCAATCGCCTCTATCGCAACAATGGCGACGGAACGTTCACGGATGTCACGACAAGCGCACACCTTGAAGGCAAGTGCTACTCGATGGGCGTGGCCGCCGGAGACTATGACAATGATGGGAACGTCGATCTTTACGTTGCCGGCTACCACTGCAACCAGCTCTTTCACAACAATGGCGATGGCACGTTCACCGATGTCACGGACAAGGCAGGCGTCACCGCAGCGGCACCGGGACAGGAAGCGCCATGGTCGATCACTGCTGGATGGTTTGATTACAACAATGACGGCAAGCTCGATCTGCTGGTTGTGAATTATCTGAACTACGACTTGAAGACCGCCACGCGTTGCAGCGAGCAGGATATCCCGGCATATTGTTCACCGGTGACTTTCCTGGGAACGGCCAATGTGCTCTACAGGAATAACGGGGACGGCACGTTCACCGACGTATCGCAGCAGTCACATATTTCACAATATGTTGGCAAGGGGATGGGCGTCTCCTTTGCCGACTATGACAGTGATGGTTATACCGATATCTTCGTTTCCAACGACACATTTCAAAATTATCTGCTACATAACAACCGTGATGGCACATTCACAGAAGTGGGCCTGACCGCCGGCGTGGCGTACAACGGATTTGGAAATGCGGTCGCTGGCATGGGAACGGATTTCCGGGATCTTGACAATGATGGCAAGCCGGACATCTTTGAGACCGCCATGTTTGGCGAAGGCTTTCCCATCTTCCACAATCTGGGCGACGGGCAATTCCAGGATGCAACCGGATCTTCCGGGATGACAGTGTATTCGAGCCGTCTCACTGCCTGGGGAACTGGCGTTTTCGATTTCGATAATGATGGATTGCCTGACCTGTTTACTGCCAATGCGGATATCCTTGACAACTCGATGCAGATTGCGCACCGCCCCTACGCCCTGCCCAATGGCGTCTTTCGCAACAAGGGCAACCTCACTTTCGAGGACTTGAGCGGCAAGTCGGGCATGACAACTCCAGCACCACACAGGGCAGCGGCATTCGGAGATCTGAACAACGACGGAAAGATCGATGCAGTCGTGCTAGTGATGAACGGACCTCCGGAAATCCTCATGAATCGGACGCGGAACACCAATCATTGGATTACGCTCAAGCTCGTGGGCGTAAAGTCAAACCGCGACGGCCTGGGGACAAGAGCAAAAATTACGACCGCAGAGGGCACGCAGTTCAACCATGCCACGACAGCGGTTGGGTATAACGGATCAAGCGACAAACGGATCCATTTTGGCCTGGGCAAAGCCGGCGCCGTCGAAAAGATCGAGTTGTGGTGGCCGAGCGGTATTCGGCAGACCCTCAGCAACGTGAAAGCGGATCAGATTCTGACAATCACTGAAGCGGCAAACTAGTGAACAGCGGGTGCCGCCATTTGCACCGTAAGCTGTGCTGCCAGCGCATCCTGCTGATTGATTCGCAACAGGTCGAGCAGTCCGCGCATGAAGTCGGCATCCTTTCGGCCATATGCCGCAGCGGCTTCTGCATTGAGGTCCGCCTCTTCCACCTTGCCAAGGTGGAAGTAGGAGTCGCAGAGCATGTAAAGCAACTCAGGGCGCATCGTCTTCGACTTCGCAAGCCACGTCACGGCTTCGCGCCATTGCTGTTGGCGATAGCGCACTTCGCCCATTTCGGCGATCGCCATCTGGTAATTGGGGTCGTTGGCGAGTTCGGCGCGAAACTGCGCGTCAGCGTCTGCAAGATCTCCCAGCTTCAAATCCAGAATGCCTTCGTAGGTGTGGACACCGTGCACCTTGGGCTCGATCTGAAGAGCATGCCGGAAAACCCGCAAAGCATCATCCGTCTGCCCCATGAACAAATAGGTTTTGCCGACAAAAACGTATGACGCTCCTGGGCTAACCGCTGAATCCTGAAAGTGTTCTTTGTACAGTCGTAGCACAGCTTGTTCGTCGTGCTCGCGCAGCAGGGCACGCGCCTGGTCGCGCAATTCGGCTTCGCGTTGTTCGCGCACCGCCGCCTCGACAAAAGTCATTTGCTCCATCATCAGCTCATGCAGACGAGCCTCGTGCTGTGCCTCGGGAGTCTTGCCCTGCGCCGCGTACGCACGCGAGAGGTAAAAGTGGGCGCGGAACAGAGTGGGATCAATCCCCAGAGCGCGTGTGAAGGCATCCACCGCCGCTGCATCATCCTTCAGCCCCAACTCGGCCTGGCCCATCCCCAGCAGCGCATCCGGATCATTCGGATGGACGGTGAGAAGACGCCGATACGTCTCGCCGGCTTCAGACCACTTCGACAATTTGATCTGGGTCTCCCCAAGCATCTCCAGGGCATTCGGATCGTCGGCTTTGAGTTCGACTGCACGAGTCAAGTGCACCTCGGCGTTCGGGAGATCCATCAGATTGCTGTCCGCGCTGCCAATGTCGTATTCAACCTCTGGCAGTCTCGGATCAGCCACTTGCGCTTTAAGCAGCCACTGCAAGGCGGATGGATAATCGCCGGCGCTGGCCAGCATCTCACCGTACTTTTGCATGACCAATGCATTGCCCGGCTCAAGCTGCACGCTCTCATGCATCGCTGAGAGCGCAAGCCTATCCTCCCGATTCAAGTGATAGGCCTGCGCAAGGTAGAACCAGGCGTCGCCATCGCGTGGCTGGAGACGGGTGTATCGCGCGAGTCGCGCACGCGCTTCCGCAGGATATCCCGTAACAAGCTGATGGATACCGGTCTTCAGCAGCAGGTCGGGGTCCTGAGGCGCAAGTGCGAAGGCCTGCTCATACGCCGCCGCTGCTGCAGCGGCATTGCCGGAGTCTTCCAGCAGCATGCCTTTCAATTTGATGGCCGAAGAAAATCGCGGATTTTGTTGCAGGATCTGCTCATCAAGTACCATTGCCTCGCGTGGGTGCCCGCTCTCGGCAAGGCTCACTGCGCGCTGCAGGTCTCGTGCCAGACCAGAGCTTTCCGCGTGCGCGCTCCCTTGCGGCAGCAGATGACCAACCGAGAACAAGGTCGCCACAAGACAAACGCCCCATCTAAGCCGTCGCAGCAGGTGCTTGCTCACAGGATGCGGTCTATTTCTCTTCGGCAACATCCGCTCGGATCTCTTTCGGTTGAATCAGAAGCCCCTTATACGTGGCGCGCAATTTCTCTTTCGCGTCTTTGTACTGCTTATAAAGCTCCACCTCGCGTTTGGCCTCCTCCATGCGGCCCGCCTTCTTGTACAAGATACTCATCCTGTAGTGAGCGACGGGATTTGTCGGCTCCAGCCGCAAGGCGTCTTCGACGACGGAAAGCGCATCCAGGGGCTTGTCCGTGTCGATCAGGATCTGAGCCAGGGCGAGCTTCGCGTCCGCATCGGTGGGCTGCAGCAGTGTTGCTCTTAGATAATCCGCATAGGCCTGTTTGGAATTGCCACTTTGCAGCTCGACCTCAGCAAGTCTGCAGAGCGATTTTTCATCATTCGGGTTCTGCTGCAGTGCAATGCGATATTCTTCGACCGCCTCTTTCTTGATGGAAGGATCAGAGGCGCTGTGCAGGACTTCAGCAAGCTCGTAGTGAACGCTGGGGAGCCGGTCATCGATGGCAATGGCCTTCCGGTATTCGATAATCGCAGCGTTTGTGTTGCCCTGCTTGAGCTGCTCGTGGGCAAGAAGCTGGTGCATTTGTGCGGAATTCGGCGCCACCATGGACAGCTCGAGCATGGCCTCACCGGAAAGATCGGAGTATGTCCGATACTCCGCATACAGCACCTCGGGGCTACTCGATGCTACCTTCCGGAGTTCCGCGAGGATCCGGGCGGCCTGCTCCAGATCGACACTCTGGGTGTAGGAGCTGACCAGTTCGAGTCCCAACTCGGTTTTGAACTTCTCTTCGGTGACGAGCGGGAACGCGGCCTCAGCGTCTGTGCGGCCTTGCGCGATCTGCTGCGTGCGTAATTCAGCGATGCCCAGAATGCCGCGGAGTTTGGCCAGATCAGGCTGCCTATCTACAGCGAAGCGCAGGTGAGGGATTGCATCCGCCGGCTTGCCCGCGAAGAACAGGAGTACTCCGAGATTGGCCTGTGCCTGAAGGTTGTCAGGAGCAATCGAAACCGCAGCCTGCAGTTCTGGAATCGCGAGATCCGGGCGCTTCTCCCGAAGAAAGGTCTCGGCTTTCTGCACATGGGCCTGAAACGCGTCTTGAGGCGAAATTGCTTTAGAGTCCTGCGCGAGGATGGGTGCTGTAAGCAGCGTACAAAGGACAATGCGAAGAGTGAACTTCATGTGAATTCATACCAGACGGGCTTGGGGGCCCCATCTCCGTACGGGAGGGTGAAAAGGCCAAGAGAGACGGGCGAAAATGCCCGTCTCTCTTGGCGGTTCATACAGCATCGGTTAGAAAGTGAGCTTCATCAGGAACTGCATGGCGCGACCACCCACTGTCGTTCCAGAAATCTGTTCCGTGGTTCCTGCTCCGGCGCCTTGAGAATTCTGACCATAAGTATACGGCTGGCCAGGGCCGGGAGCCCCGCCCAGGGTTCCCGTAGGCAACCCGAAGCTTGCATGGTTGAAGGCGTTCGTTGCATCGGCGCGGACCATCAGAGACATTCCCTCCCAAGGGAGAGCAAAGGACTTTCCGCCCGACAGGTTGACTTGATTGATTCCGGGTCCGTAGAGGGCGTTACGCCGCACGTTCCCAAACTCGCCGTTGGCAGGCATGGTGAAGGCCGCCGGGTTGTACCACTCGTTCATACAAGCGCCCGGACTCGGGAAGGTACACCTCGCAGACTGATGCAGCGGCTTCCAGCTTACGCCGGGATTCCAATTCGGAAACGGCGATCCAGCCTGCTGGTAGGTATTTTGCGTACCGAACACCGTGAAGGGCTGCCCGGTCATCTCGACGACGGTTCCGGAAATCTGCCAGCCACCCAAGACCTGGTTGACCAGCGTGCCCTGATTGAGGAACCGCTGTCCCTGGCCAAATGGCAGGGCATACACGATGTAACCTTTGAACGCATGACGAACGTCGAAGTTGGAGTTGCTGTAGTTTGCCCGCGTGTTGTTGGCAATCTGCCAGTTTTGAGGTCCGCCGTGGCTACCCCAGCCAGAGGAATCCTGATCGTCCAGCATGTGTGACCAGACGTAATTGAAGCTGTAGCTTACGCCCTTGGTCATACGCTTGGTGATGGATGCCTGCAGAGAGTGGTAGTTGCTGATGCCGTTGTTCGTGCTGCCCGCAATCGACTGGTACAGCTGATACGGACGATACTGTGTGTCGTTTGAGGACAGATACTGCTGCGGAACGGCGTTGAGGTCCGTAAGGAAGATCAGTTTCGAGCCGTGACTGCCCACGTAGGCCAACTGCGCCATATAGTTCGTCGCGAACGCTCGCTGAACTTCGAGATTCCACTCCAGCATCTTGGGAACGGGCACATGATACGCAATGTATCCCACGCCCTGTCCGTTGTAAGCGGTTGGGTCGGTCGGCGCATTGGTATAGGGCAGAGCCGTGGCCGTCCCGTAGATG
>JBAUTX010000422.1:0-7329 GCA_049582405.1 Occallatibacter sp.
GGAGTACGAACTCCTCGACACGGGAATTTTTAACGACGATCGTTACTTTGATGTTTTTGTCGAGTACGCCAAGGGGAATCCGGAAGACATCCTGGTTCGAATCTCCGTTCACAACCGCGGCCCTGAAGCTGCGCAGATTCACCTGCTGCCGACCTTGTGGTTCCGCAATAACTGGTCCTGGGGAGACGGTCAATCCAAGCCTGTTCTGCATCAAGTTGAGAACGCAAGCATCGTGGCATCCCACCCGAAGCTTGGGGCCTTCACCCTTCAGTGTGAAGGCGCAGCAAAGCTACTATTCACGGAAAACGAATCCAATGCCAACCGCCTATGGGGCCAACCGAACCCATCGCCTTACGTCAAGGATGCCTTCCATCGGTACGTGATCAGTGGTGAAAAAGAGGCTATCAATCCTGCCCGGACCGGAACCAAGGCCGCAGCGTACCATGTTCTCGAGGTGCCGGCAGGCGGCTCAAGCGTGGTCCGCCTGCGCTTAGGAGCATCACCCACAGCCAACGCCTTTTCTGATTTTGACCAAGTATTCGCTAGCCGCCTCGCCGATGCCGAAGAGTTTTACGAGCGCATCACTCCAAAATCGCTGAGTGAGGACGAGAGGCGTGTGCATCGGCAGGCGCTTGCGGGCATGTTGTGGACCAAGCAGTATTACTACTTCGATCTCGATCGCTGGTTGAATGAGCATGGGGCGCATCCGCTCCTTGGGTCGGGTAAAGGAACCACACGTAACTCTGGGTGGTTCCACATGCTTAACAGTGATGTCATTTCCATGCCGGACAAGTGGGAGTATCCCTGGTATGCAGCTTGGGATTTGGCGTTTCACACCATGTCGCTTTCCCTCGTCGATTTCGACTTCGCCAAAGAGCAGCTCTTACTCATGCTGCGAGGTCTATATGCTCATCCCAACGGGCAGATTCCGGCGTATGAATGGAATTTCAGCGACGTAAATCCGCCGGTCCACGCGTGGGCCACTCTGTTTCTCTTCACCATAGAAAGAGATCTGGGAAGGGCCGATCTCCGCTTCCTGGAAAAATCGTTCCAGGGACTCATGCTGAACTTCAACTGGTGGGTCAATCGCAAAGATCCGCAGGGACGAAATGTGTTTGCCGGGGGATTTCTCGGCCTCGACAACATCGGCGTCTTCGATCGAAGCGCGCCGCTTCCCACCGGCGGACATCTGGACCAGGCCGATGGCACGGCATGGATGGCGTTCTACTGCCAGAACATGCTGGAAATAGCTCTCATCCTGACGGAGTACCACTCCGACATGTATGAAGAGACTGCCTTCCGCTTTCTCGAGCATTTCCTGTGGATCACTTATGCCATGGATCGCATTGGCGCAAACCATGACGAAATGTGGGATACCGAGGGCGGATTCTTCTACGACCTGCTGCATTTCCCGAACGGTGATGCTACTCGTCTGAAGGTTCGATCGATGGTGGGATTACTGCCGTTGTGTGCCTCCACGGTGTTTGAAGCGACGGCCGTTGAGAATCACCCGAAACTTCGAGCACTGATTGAACTGTTCCGTAAGCGGCACCCCGAGGTCATAGAAAAGATTGCGCCGGTTGATGGCAAATTCATAGGGTTCGGTGACCGCCGACTTATGTCGACTCTCAACAAGGAAAAGCTGACTAAAGTCCTGGGCTACATGCTCGATGAGAACGAATTTCTCAGCCCCTACGGAATACGGTCAATGTCCCGCTATCACCTGGACCATCCCTTCCAACTTAAGGTCGGCGAAAAGGAATACAAGGTTCAGTACCTTCCAGGCGAGTCAAATACGGGCATGTTCGGCGGCAATTCCAACTGGCGTGGCCCGATCTGGATGCCGGTGAACGCCCTCATACTACGCGGGCTTTTGAATCTCTATCCGTTCTACGGCGACGACTTCAAAGTTGAATGTCCAACCGGCTCGGGAACCTACATGACGTTGTTCGAGGTCGCGAAAGAGATTGCTCGGCGAATGTCGAGCATCTTCCTCCGCGATGAGAGTGGTAAGCGTCCGGTCTACGGGGGCACGAAGAAGTTCCAGGATGACCCGCACTGGCGGGACTACATCCTCTTCTACGAATACTTCCACGGTGATAACGGAGCCGGACTTGGCGCCAGTCATCAGACCGGGTGGACCGGGCTCATAGCGCGAACGCTGGATGTATTTGCGCGAGTAAGTCAGGAGGACTCGCTGAAGACTGCTAAGCACACGCTGGTGACTCGGATGACGAGGAATCAGGTCGCAGGAGAGTAGCTTGATGTTGTTCGAATTACGGTGATCTGCAAATGAAAGGTAGGAATGGCCTTGGCAGTTGCGCGTAGGGTGTCCCAATCGCATATGAAGCGTCGAAGCACATCACAACCTGCCAACGGCGGATTGTCAGCCGCGATTGGCGATCGGTTGAAGTCGGCGACGATTCGAACCGGGATTCTGTGCGCTATTTTTTGCTTCTCGTTCGGTGCATGGGGTCAGACGACCACGACGCTGAACGAGAACGCGGGCCCCCAGGGGAAGTCACAGGAATCCGCTCCAACCGACATTGGGTTACCCGAAAAACTGAGGCATTTGGTGGCCCCGGGGCCAAGCGCGCCCTTTCATGCTCCGGATCTCAGCAGCTACACGAACGCACCCAAGTCGGCGGAGCTTTCGCCCATCGATCCGCAGAAGCATTACGAACTCGTTGAATTAATCGATCTCGCCCAACGGAAGAACCCCGAAACACGGGTGGCCTGGGAGTCTGCAGTCCGCGCAGCGATTGGCGTTGGAATGGTTCAGGCCGAGTACTATCCGGTGATCACTCTGGCGGCCACGGGAGGTTACCTGACGGAGGCCATTCCGACACCGTATGATGTTTCGCCCACTGGTTTCATTAGGGCGGACATGGCAACGGTCTTACCTGTGTTGAGCCTGCGTTGGATGCTCCTCGATTTTGGTCGCCGGAGCAGTGCGATGGACGCGGCTAAGCAGAATCTGCTGGCAGCCAACCTTGGATTCAACCGCAAGCACCAGGAAATCATCTACAAAGTCCAACACGCATATCTCACGTTGACCAGTATTCGCGCAAAGATCGCCGTGGCCGAGAGCGCCAACAATGCGGCCCGCGCAGTTCGTGAGTCGGCAGAGGCGCAATTGAATAACGGATTGGCGACTCTCCCCGAGGTCTCGCTCGCTCGGCAACAGGAAGCGCAAGCTGCTTTTGACCTGGAGGACGTGATCGCAAGTGAGCGCGACGCAGAGATTGCTCTGGCGGAAAGCGTCGGAATTCCGCCAACAACGCCGATCCAGATCACAGAATTTCCTTCCTTGCCGCCCGCTGCAGCTCTGGAGAGTTCGGCCGACAAAGTAATCGACCAGGCGCTGGCAAGGCGCCCTGACCTGATTGCCAAGGTGGCGCTCCTCCGCGCAAAGGAAGCCGATGTCCGTGAGGCTCGAGCAGACCGCTATCCGGTACTCGCCCTCTCGTCCAACTTCAACACGATCAGCGGTGGCGTCCAAATCGTCGCAGGCAGCACTTCGACCGGGTGGTTCAGTTCCACCCAGCCAAGCGGTGGCGTGTTGCTCTCGTTTGAGTGGAACATTTTTGATGGCGGTACCTCCCATCGAAAGATCGAGAAGGCCGAGTCTGAGCGTAGGACGGCCGAAGACGAAGTGACCATCGCCCGCGACAAGGCCATTCAGGACGTGTGGAAGGCATACTCGGATGTACGGCTCGCCTTACGCAAAGTTGATGTTTCTGCAGCGCTGGTGCTCGCTTCGCAGAAGTCCTACGACGCCAGCCTTGAAGCGAATCGTCGCGGTCTCGGAACCCTATCCGATCTATTGGCGGCTCGCCGCGATCTGAGTCATGCGCAGTTCGTCGAGGTCGATACCAAGCTCCAGTTGCTCAATGCTTCGTCAGCGCTTGCGTTTGCTACAGGCGATGCGCGGCGGGGACCCTAGTGAATGGAAGACTTGTTTTCGATGGAAGTTTTTCAAACTAACACCTGAAGGTGAGCGCAATGGGACCTCAGATTAATATCTTCGGTTCGTTCTTCCCGTCTTGGATGCTGTGCGCAGCGATCGGAATTGCGACGGCCCTTGCCGCGCGTTGGTTCTTCATCCGCGCCGGACTCGATCCTTATCTTGGCCCAAGGCGTCTGGTCTACACAAGTCTCTGCATTCTAGTCACCCTGGTGTTGTGGGTGGCCTTTTCCAGGAGCTAACTATGTCTGAAATTGATCTTCGATCAGATCCCGGTGCCCGCCGCGTTATAGGCCGAATGCTTGGCATAGCCATCATCGCGGCAGCCGCCATCGCGGTTGTAGTAGCTCTTCTCCAGTGGGAGATAAAGCCGCAGACGGATGATGCTTCGATTCGCGCCAACTTCGTCGGTATCGCGCCAGAGGTGAATGGCCAAATCAACGAAATACTTGTGCATGACAACCAAAGGGTTGAGGCGGGCGACCTTCTCTTCGTGATTGACTCTCGGCCGTACGAGATCGCGTTGGAACGCGCCCGGGCCAACCTCGCCCTCACCCGAAAAGAGGTCAACGGCCTGAAGGGCAGCGCGCTTTCTGCTGGAGCCGTCGTATCCAAGGCGGAGGCCGATCTCAACGCCTCGGCAGCTAATGTCACAAGCCGGGAGACGGATCCCGTTGTTGCCGATGCCGAGATAAAACGGTTGGAAGCGCAGTACCTGCAAGCCAATAATCATTTAAAGCGCGTTGAGCCAATGGCGTCAGGGCAGTTTGTCACCGCAGACAGCGTCGATCAAGCTCGCGCCCAGCGGGACATCGCCGCCGCCGCGCTGGAAGAGGCTCAGGCCAAAAAAAGCGCGGCAACCGCGGGGTTGGCGGCCACTCGCGCCCAACATGTTTCCATCGAAGCAGCACTGGTAAAGGCCCAAAGTGACCGGTCTAGTGCCGAGGATGCCATCGGCGAAACCGACGGAATCAATGCGAGGGTGGCCGCGGCGGAGGCGGCAGTGCACTCCGCGGAGTTGGATCTCAGTAATTGCCGGGTACATGCGCCATTTCCCGGCCTGGTAGTCAACATGAACATATCCAACGGGGCCTTTGCCCACGCGGGTACGCAGGTATTCACCCTGGTGGATACGCGCACTTGGTACGTCGTCGCCAACTTCCGTGAAACACAGCTTCATCGTATCGCTGCCGGGGCGCCAACGGAACTTTACCTTCTCTCGCAACCTGGAAAGCACTACCACGGAACAGTGGTTGGACTGGGATGGGCAATTGCTCCCGATAACGGGAAGGTCGACAATGGCCTGCCAAGCGTCAACCGCTCCCTCGACTGGATCCAGCTGGCAGCGCGCTTTCCGGTGCGCATCAAGGTAGAGAATCCGGACGACTCTTTTCGTATCGGCGCCTCAGCGGTAGCGACAGTGCGCGGGAACTGGCGCGCCGGCGGCCAATGAATCGCAGCTCACTTCTCGACTCCCTTCGCCGCGAACTTACTCCCACGGCGGGGAGGGGAAGCGCTACTATTCGCCTCGTTATGGCGTGTATGGCCGCCACCGTCCCGATTCTGCAGCACCACATTCCCGAGGGCGTTCTCGTGATGATGGTGATGTACGCTGTTGCACGCGAAGACACAGCCGCCACGATCATGGGCTCAATCATGAGTGCGGCAGGCGTTACCATCGGCCTGGTTTTAGCCCTCTTCGCCTGGGAAATTTCGCTGGACATCCCGTGGCTGCGTCTCTGTTTCCTGATTGCTTTCATCTTTGGGAGCCAGTATCTCCAGCGTGTCCTTAGGATCGGCGCATTGGGTGCGGCCATTGGCATTCCGGCTGCCATGGTCATGATCTTTCCTGATACGTTTCCGCCGAATCCGGAAATCATGGTCGAGATGCTTCTGTGGATCTGGTGGTCGGTCGTACTCGGACTCGCCATCAATGCGGGCGTCCAGATTCTCCTTTCTCCCGGAGATCCGGTCACTCTGCTCGGACGAGCGATAGACACAAGGCTCCGGGTTGTTGAGCAGACTCTTCGAGGCGTCGCTGGGAAAACGGACACAGAGTCGCCAGCGGATTCCCTGAATGCTCTTGCCATCGAGGGTATGTCCCGGCCGCTTTCGCTACTGAAGAACGCCACGATATTTCAACCATGGGCGCGTGAGCGTCGTGACAAGTTGGCGGCGATTGTCACACTGACAGATCGGCTGGTGACGGCTACGGTGTCACTTGAGGCGCTCGCACCATTCTCTAGCGAAGCGATGAGCCATGAGCGACTCTTGAACGTAGCAGACAGCTGCGAGCGGACGCGGCTGGCGTTCAAAGAGATGCGGTTTCCGTCGCCAAGTAAGTGGCCGGGACTGGCCGCGGGCGAAACGTCGGACACGCTGTCTCCGTTGGCCGACATGGAAAGCACGCTTGACCAGATCGCGCTTGCTGTGCCTGATGGCAAGCTTTCCTCCGCTGAGTCCACTGCGGCCTCCTCGGAAAAGCCGGGCTTCTTTCTTCCCGATGCTTTTACCAATCCAGATTACCTCCACTTCGCGATCAAGAGCTCGCTCGCCGCGCTGATCTGTTACGTATGCTTTATCGGCTTCAACTATCCCGGCATCTCCACTTCCTTGCTGACCTGCCTGGTGGTGTCGTTATCGACCATCGGCGCCAGCAACCAGAAAGGAATACTCCGCTTTGGCGGGGCTGTCGTCGGCGGCTTGATAGGCATGTTTGCGCTGGTTTATCTGTTCCCCAATGTGGAGAGCTTTAGCGGCTTTTTGCTGATCTTTGGTGCCGGTACAGCGGTCGCCGCGTGGGTGAATTTTGGCAGCCCGCGCATCTCCTACGCGGGGAACCAACTCGGCCTTGCTTTTTACATCGCGGCCCTGCATTTTGGTCCGTCCACTAGTCTTACCGCCATCCGAGATCGCATGATCGGCATCGCCTTTGGTCTGATCGTGTTCGGCATTGTCGAACATCTGTTGTGGCCCGTGAGCGCAGCAAAGACGCTACACACGCGCGTTGCCGAGTTGATGCATTTGCTGGCGAAGCTTGCCCGCAAGGAAGCTGGAAGCGAGGCGCAGGCAATGACCCCAAAGGATATGGATTCCTGGCGTCGACAAATCTCGATCAAGGTCGAAGAGATCCAAAGTCTCATCGAATCGTCAAAGTTCGAGTCGAATGCGGCGAACATCAGCCTGATCCAAAAACATATTGGGGATGCCCAGATAGTTTTCACATTGTTGATCGCGCTTGTTCGCCAGAGGCGGGATGTCACTCAGCCAGATGTGGCTTCCGGCGCAGCGAGCGATGTGGATAACGCCATAGCGGCGTCCTTACTTGCCTTGGAGACTCGTGTGACCACTGGTAGCAACTC
>JBAUTX010000423.1:0-2861 GCA_049582405.1 Occallatibacter sp.
CGCATCTCGCCCGAGGTGCGAATCAGCAGATCCGGATCCGGCATGTGCGCCGTGTAGAGATGCCGATGGAGATCTTCCTCAGTGATGCGTTCCGGGCTGATGTGCTTGGCCTTCATCTCCACTGCGAGCGCGCGGAAAGCGTCCACGAGTTCCGATCTCGCGCCATAGTTGAGCGCAAGCGTCAGCGTTGTCCCGGTATTGCGAGCCGTTTTCTCCTCGGCCCAGAACATCTTTTCCTGCACTTCCGGCGGAAGCTCATGCGTGCGCCCGATGTAGCGGATGCGCACGTTATTGTCCATCATCCGCTGCACATTATCTTCCAGATAGCCCTTCAGCAATCGCATCAGGAAGTTTACTTCCGCCCGAGGTCGACGCAGCTTGTTTTCAAGCGAGAACGCATACAGCGTCAACCACGGCAACCCGATCCGCGAAGCAGTCTCCGTCACCAGTTGCACGCTCTTGGCGCCCTGCTGGTGTCCCAGAAAACGTTTCAGAGATCGCCGTCCCGCCCAGCGCCCGTTGCCATCCATGATGATGGCCACGTGCTGGGGCAGGCTCTCCGGCTTCAGGCTCGCGTAGACGGCGCGCTCTTCTTCTGAAAGCTCGTGAATGCGCGGCGAACCAGATGCGTACAAGGATGGGCCTCTTCAGTGTCTCTAGGGTCTCCCGCCCGCCGTGCGGAAGACTTGCCAACGTCACTCCCGGCCTTGGCGCCGGGTCCACGCGGCTCCCTGTCTTGCCCTCGCGCAAAACAATCCAGCCGCGCGTCTTTCCTGTGCAACACCATCGACCCTAGCACACGCGCCCGCCGCGCGCAAAGGCTCCCGCGCGAGCGCCCTAAGCGCCTGCCGTCGACTGGCCTCATGCCGTTTTACGTTTTGCCTCAGATTCCCTAAGTTCAGGCAGTCCGCCGGCGTCCCGTTGCTGCATCCCTCACTGAACCAAGCACGAGCGTCCGGTGCAGCGAGTCCAGATGCGGAAGCACCGCGGCAATTTCTGCCAGGAATGGATCCGCCAGAATCGCAGCCACATCTTCCTCACGCCGGCTTCGAGCATCACGGACAAGCTGGTTCATACCAACCTCGAGCGCGTCTGCCAACCGCTCCAGCGAGCCCAGCGTCGGGATTGCCTTCCCGTTTTCAATCTTGGAAATATAGGTTCTGGGCACCTGCATCCGGCTCGCAAGCTGCCGTTGGCTCATGTGCCGCGCTCGCCGGATATCCCGCACCTGCGCCGCCACCTGCATCCCCGCCTCTTCAGAGGACGCCATGGAGGTCGCTTCCACCAGTTTTGGGGCTAATGGGGTTGGCTCCTCAGTTTCAAGGGGCCGGTGGCACTTCCGGCAGAGGGAGTCCCGGGTCCTGTACTGCACCAGGCTGCAGAAATCGCAGCGGACTACCTCACGTGTTTCCACGCTCACAAGGGTAGTGGCCATAGCATGTCTGCGGAGTGCCAGAGCGGGCTCTCCAGGGTGCTTTTTTGCACCACGATATGTGCTACTGTGAGGGGAGTGAACCATAATTGTCAAGTAGAAACTTAGGGTCAACCCGAAGTCTTCCCTATCATACCCTGAAAATCCCAAAGAAACGCGAACCAAAGGAAGCAACAGCGAGGTTTTCGGCACATGCATCCGATCTCAAGCGAGCACGCCCCCTACGGCCGTGAAGAGGCCTGGAAGCTCCTGACCGAGTGGACCCAGAGCGAGAATCTTCGCAAGCATGCGCTTGCCGTGGAAGCCTGCGTCACCGCCATGGGAGAAGCTGAAGCGGAACGCCTTGACCTTCTCGCAGGCGAGCGAGGCGTATTCGTCAATCTCTACACCACCACAGCTCTGCTCCACGATTTCGACTACGAGCGCCATCCGACCGCCGAAGAACATCCCTTCGTTGGCGTTCGCGAGTTGGAGCGTCTCGGTTGGCCTGAGGCTCTGCGAACTGCCATCCTCGGCCACGCCCAATACTCCGGTGTGCCCCGTGTCACCCATCTCGCCAAGGCTCTTTTCGCATGTGATGAGCTTGCCGGTTTCCTCACCGCCTGCGCCCTCGTCAAACCCTCCAAAGCCATCGCCGACGTCGAAGTCGCCGGTGTGCGCAAAAAAATGAAGGACAAGGCATTCGCCCGCGGCGTCAATCGCGAAGACGTGATCCAGGGTGCCGCCGAACTCGGCGTCGATCTCGACAGCCACATTGCCTTCTGTCTTGAAGCGATGAAGCGGCGCGCCACAGAACTCGGGCTCTAGCCTTCATGCCCAACCCTCCAGGACGGCTGCGGCGGATGCCGCGCGCTGCTTCCCGTGGACTGGCGCATCAGCGAAGACACCGTGGTGCAGCCGGACAATCTGGTGGTCTGCCATCCGGTGGACGGCGCCTACCTCAGCCGTGCGCCGGTGCTCATTTTCGAAGTGCTGTCCAAATCCACCGCGCTCAAGGATCAGCACACCAAGTTCACTATCTATGAAACCGAGGGCGTGAAGTACTACGTCATGGTCGACGTGGACGCGCGCATCTGCAAGATTTTCCACCTGCACGAGGGCCGTTTCATCAAGCTGGCCGACGTTGCGGACGAAACCGTGGATTTCGACCTGGGCAAATGCCGCATCGCTTTCAACTTTGGCCTAATCTGGCAGGCGTGAGCGGCTGGCTGTACCGCAGGATCAATCCGCCGCCCTTGGCGTTTTCCAGCGCGACCTCCCCACCCAGCCTCTTGGCGATCTGGCGGATGATGGACAGGCCAAGCCCGCTGCCTTCGCCCGCGGCTTCTGGCAGTCGCACGAAGGGTTCGAGCACGAGACCGAGTTGATCGGGGGGGATGCCGGGGCCGGTGTCCTGTACCTCGATCACCGCACGCGGCTTGCCGCCGTC
>JBAUTX010000424.1:0-13517 GCA_049582405.1 Occallatibacter sp.
CCTCACCATCGACACCGCCGCCGATCTCGACTGGGTCCGCAACGCCGGATCCGTCTTCATCGGCCGCTGGTCCGCGCAGCCCATGGGCGACTACATCTCCGGCCCCAACCACACGCTGCCCACCGGCGGCATGGCGCGCGTCCGCGGCGGCCTCAGCGTCAACGACTTCGTCAAGCTCATCACCGTGCAGCAATACACCGCCGAGGGTCTGCGTGCGCTTGGCCCGCAAGCCGCGCTGATCGCGCAGGCGGAAGGGCTCACCGGCCACGCCGCCGCCATCACCACCCGTCTGCGTCCCACCCGCAAGAAAGGAGCCCGCTCGTGACCAAAGCTCCAGCGGCCATCTCTCCCGCACCGCGCGCCCGCGTCCAGGCCATGAAGGAGTATCACCCTCCGCTCGGCAGCCGCGACGCGCTCCGCCTCGACTTCAACGAGAACACCCTTGCCTGCTCGCCCAAGGTCCGCGAAGTCCTCGCCCGCATCTCCACCGGCGAGCTCACGCGCTACCCCGAGCGCGAACCCGTCGAGGCCGCCGTCGCAGGCTATCTTGGACTCGAACCCGCGCAGGTCGCCCTCACCAACGGCGTCGATGAAGCCATCCACGTCCTCTTTGAAGCCTTCCTCGACTCCGGCGACGAGCTGCTCCTGCCCGTTCCCACCTACACCATGTACGAGGTCTACGCCTCGTCCACCGACGCGCGCATCGTCGCCGTGCAGGCTGCGACCGATTTGCAATTCCCCTACGAGAAGCTCCTCGCCGCCATCACCCCGCGCACCAAGATCATCGCCATCGCCAACCCCAACAGCCCCTCCGGCTCCATCGCCTCGCGCGTGCAGATTCTCGAGATCGCCCGCCGCGCACCGCAGGCCGTCCTCCTCATCGACGAGGCCTACTATCACTTCCACGGCGAAACCGTTCTCGATCTCATTGGCAAAGTGCCCAATCTCGTCGTCGCGCGCACCTTCTCCAAGGCCTACGGCCTAGCCGGTCTGCGCCTCGGCCTGCTCGCCGGTCCCGTCGATCTCATGCGCTGGATTCGTCGCGTCCTTTCGCCCTACAGCGTCAACTCGCTCGCACTCGCCTGCCTGCCCGCCGCACTCGCCGATCAGCCCTATCTCGACTGGTACACCGGCGAAGTCCTCGCCGCGCGTGCCGAGTTCGAGGCTGCGCTCGACGCCGTACAGCTCCGCCGCTGGCCCAGCCACGCCAACTTCGTCCTCGTCGACATCGGCCCGCAGCACGCTGAGTTCACCCGCCGCATGCGCGACGCCGGCGTCCTCGTCCGCGACCGCTCCAGCGACCCCGGCTGCGACGGCTGCGTCCGCATCACCATCGGCACCCGCCAGCAGATGCAGCAGGCCGTCGAAGCCCTCAACACGACCATCGCCGCCCTCCGGGCCCACTGAGAGACA
Organism: Occallatibacter sp.; assembly: GCA_049582405.1. Lineage (GTDB taxonomy): Bacteria > Acidobacteriota > Terriglobia > Terriglobales > Acidobacteriaceae > Telmatobacter. The sequence goes on from JBAUTX010000424.1 coordinate 1,414, forward strand.
CCATGAGCAAAGCACTCAAGTCCAAGCCGCGCATCGCCGCCTTCGAGCGCAACACCACCGAAACGAAGATTGCCATCCGGCTCACCGTCGAAGGCCAGGGCCGCTACAAGGTCTCCACCGGCATCCGCTTCTTCGATCACATGCTCGAGCTCTTCACGCGCCACGGCGCCTTCGATCTCGACCTCACCTGCAAAGGAGACCTCGATGTCGATCAGCACCACACCGTCGAAGACGTCGGCATCGCGCTCGGCGAGGCCTTCGATCGCGCCCTCGGCGACAAGCGCGGCATCCTCCGCGCCGGCTACTTCCTCATGCCTATGGATGAAACCCTCGCCATTGCCGCCGTCGATCTCAGCGGCCGCGCCGCCTTTGCCGTGGACACCAAAGTCCGCACGCGCCTTGTTGGCGACTTGCAATCCGAGCTCGTCATCGATTTCTTTGAGGGCTTCGCCCGCGGCGCACGCGCCAACGTCCACGTCAAAACCATGTACGGCCGCTCCAACCACCACAAGATTGAAGCCATCTTCAAGGCCTTCGCCCGCGCCCTGCGCGTCGCCTGCAGCCGCGACAAGCAGCTCGGCGCCATGCTGCCCTCCACGAAAGGCCTGCTCTGATGCGCGTCACCGTCATCGATTACAAAGCCGGCAACCTCACCTCGGTCCTCAAGGCACTGCGCCACCTCGGCGCGGAGCCCACCGTCACCGATAGCGATCTCGCGCTCGTCGCCGCAGCCGAGCGCATCGTCCTTCCCGGCGTCGGCCACTTCCAGGCCACCGAGCGCCTCGACCGCACCGGCCTCACCGGCGCCATCCGCACCGCCGTCGCGCGCGGCGTGCCCTTCCTCGGCATATGCGTCGGCATGCAGTGGCTCTTCGCCGGCTCCACCGAAGCCCCGCAGCAACCCGGCCTCGCCGCTTTTCCCGAGTCCTGCACGCGCTTTCCCGAGGGCTCTGAAAAGGTGCCCCACGTCGGCTGGAACTCCCTCGACGTGCGTCCCGACTCGCGTCTTCTCGCAGGCGTCGATCCCGGCGCGTTCGTCTACTTCACCCACTCCTACAAAGCCCCCGTCACCGCAGACACCGCCGCCGTCACCACTTACATCGAGCCCTTCGCTGCCGCCGTCGAACGCGCGAACATCTTCGGCGTCCAGTTCCACCCCGAAAAATCCGGCGATACCGGCCTCAAAATCCTGCACAACTTTCTCGCCGTCCCAGCGGAGGCCGCATGCTGACCAAGCGCATCATCGCCTGCCTCGACGTGCACGCCGGCCGCGTCGTCAAGGGCGTGCAGTTCGTCGACATCGTGGACGCCGGTGACCCCGCCGAGCTCGCCGCGCGCCACGCCCGCGAGGGCGCCGACGAGATCGTCCTGCTCGACATCACCGCCACCCACGAAGGCCGCGCCACGCTGCTCGACACCGTGCGCCGCGCGGCGAAGGAACTGTTTGTCCCCTTCTGCGTCGGCGGCGGCATCCGCACCGCGCGCGACGCCGACCAGGTCTTCGACGCCGGTGCGGACAAAGTCAGCGTCAACTCCGCTGCCATCGCCGACCCCACGCTCATCACCGCCATCGGCTCCAGCTTCGGCGCGCAGGCCGTTGTCGTCGCCATTGACGCGCGCCGCGATCCCGCCGCAGCCGACCCCATCCGCGACGCGCAGGTCCTCGTCCAGGGCGGCCGCAAAGTCACCGGCCGTCGCGTCGTCGAGTGGGCTCGCGAAGCCGAGCAGCGCGGCGCCGGCGAAATCCTTCTCACCTCCATGGACGCCGATGGCACCCGCGCCGGCTTCGATTGCGAGCTCACCGCCGCCGTCAGCCAGGCCGTGTCCATTCCCGTCATCGCCTCCGGCGGCGCAGGCACCGTCGCGCACTTTACCGATGTCTTCACCCGCGGCAGGGCCGACGCAGCCCTCGCCGCCTCCATCTTTCACTTCGGCGTCACCAGCTCGCGTGCCCTCAAGGCCGAGCTCGCCCGCGCCGGCATCCCCGTGAGGCTCCCATGCTGATTCCCTCCATCGACCTCCTAGGCGGCCGCATCGTCCAGCTCGTGCAGGGTGAGAAACTCCGCCTCGCCTTCGACGACTTCGAATACTGGATCGAGAAGTTCGCGAAGTATCCCCTTGTCCAGCTCATCGATCTCGACGCCGCCATGCGCCAGGGTGAGAACTCCGCGCTCGTCGCGCAAATCGCCAGGCGTCTTCCCTGCCAGGTCGGCGGCGGCATCCACACCATCGACCGCGCCCGCCAGGTCCTCGACGCCGGCGCGCAGCGCGTCATCCTCGGCTCCGCGCTCTTCTCCGCGGAAGGCGCCGTCAACACCGCCTTCGCCGCCTCGCTCGCCGCAGCCATCGGCGCCGGCCGCATCGTCGCCGGCATCGACACCAGGAACGGCCGCATCGCCGTCAAAGGCTGGAAGGCCCAGGTCGAGCTCACGCCCGACGACGCCATCCCCCAGCTCGAGCCGCACGTCGCCGCCTATCTCTACACCCACGTCGACGGCGAGGGCCTCATGCAGGGCTTCCCCATCGCCGTAGCCAAGCGCCTGCGCAAGCTCACCGCGCGCCAGCTCATCGTCGCCGGCGGCATCCGCAGCCACCAGGAGATCGACACGCTCCACGCCCTCAACGTCGATGCCGTCGCCGGCATGGCCGTCTATACCAACATCCTCGCCGTCTAAAGCGGTTTCACAGTTGCTGTATCCCAACGTTGCGATGCGAAGTGGCTTTTTCCTTAAGAAAAAGCCACCTTTAAGGAACGCCTGAAATGGCTACATGTATTGTGGAACCGCTCTAGCACGGGAGTACCGTGCAAGTTACCTTTCCTTACAAGCTCTTTGTGTGCCATCCGTTATGCTGAAAATGAATGCAAGATACTGATTCCGTTCAGAGGGGAAAGCCAGGTCATGACGACAACGCGCGGTGGAATCCGGATCGCAAAGCGGCTCGACGAAGTGGGATTTTCAGACATTGTGCAGATCCGCAACAAGGTGATGGCTCTGCGCGCCGAGGGCCTGCAGGTCCACGCACTCCACGGCGGCGAGCCCTACTTTGAAACCCCCGAACCGATCAAGTACGCCACCATCAAGGCACTCGTCGAAAATCATACTCACTACGCGCCCTCATCCGGCATCCTTCCCCTTCGCACCACCCTCGCAGAAAAGCTCGCGCGCAAAAACAAGATTCACGTCACTCCCGACGAAGTCCTCGCCACGGTCGGCGGCTCGCAGGCGCTCTACGCTGCCTTCCAGTGCATCCTCGACCCCGGCGACGATGCACTCGTCTTCTCGCCCTACTGGACACCCATTGGCGACCTCGTCACCGGAGCTCAGGCGCGTCCCTTGCTCGTCCCCACCATCACCGCGCGCCGCAACGGCATTCGCCGCACCCTCGAGCAGTTCTCCACGCCCAAAACGCGCGCCATCTACTACAACACGCCGCAGAACCCCAGCGGCCTTGTCTTCACCCGCCAGGAAGCCGAAGAGGTTGCCGCCTTCGCCATCGAGCGCGATCTCATCGTCATCGCCGACGAAGCCTATGAAGACCTGGTTTACGAGGGCGAGCACGTCTCCATCGCGTCGCTCCCCGGCATGATGGAGCGCACCATCACCTGCTTCACCTTCTCCAAGAGCTACGCCATGACCGGCTGGCGCGCAGGCTATGCCGTCGCCAAAGAGCCTTTCATGACGGCGCTGCGCAAGATCGTCCTCTACTCCACCAACGGCGTCAGCACTCCCGTGCAACACGCCATGCTTCACGCGCTCAAGATTACAGACAGCGAGCTCGTATGGCGCCGCCAGGAGTATCGCAAGCGCCGCGACCTGCTTGTGACCGCGCTCAATGAGGTGGGCCTGGAGTGCGAACCGCCCGCAGGCGCCTTCTACGCGTTCCCGTCTGCGGCCAGGATTCACAAAAACAGCCGCGCCGCCGCGCAGACCCTGCTGGAGAAGGCGCACATCGCCACCGTCCCCGGCTCCGTATTCGGCGCCCAGGGCGAAGGCCATCTGCGCTTCGGCTACGCCATCTCCATTCCTGAAATCGAGGCCTGCATCGACGCACTGCGCAAGTTCCTCGCCTAGACCACGTCCCGTCGCCTGGCCTCGCCAATCGCGCGGCTCGTCTCCACGCGCGCAGCACGGAGCAGCCGCGCAATCTGCTTCAGATGCAGCAGCACTGCGTACGCACGCAGAATCTCCGCTTGCGAGAAGTTCAGGCCATGCAGCCGCACTTCGGCCATGCGTGCTTCCAGCGCCGTGATGTCCGCCTCCAGGTCAATCTCTTTCGGCGCAACATGAAAAACCCAGCGGTGCACGCAGTTCGCCACGTAGTGGAACCCGGTGCGAATATCCACTACCAGCTTCCCCAACTCCGGCTCCAGGTGCAGCGCATATCCATCCTCGCGGCTGTCCTTCACCGCCAGCTCCAGCGCCGTCAGCGCATCCATCAGCGAACGCCCGAACTGAGCCAGCATGTTCAGCCCTTCGCGCCAGCCCGGCCCGCCCGAGGGCTCGCTGCGCGCCGCTTCCAGCAGATCATCGTTTCCATCCAGTATGGCAAGCGCATCTTCGCGCATCGTGCTCAGTTGCTCCGGCGTCTTGCCGCGAAACCCGCGCAGGATGCCTTCAAAGTACGCGCCCAGCAGCAGCAGCTCCTGCGCAAGACCATCGCGCAGCCGCAGCCGTGCCCGGTCCGGAAAGATGAAAGTCGAAACGCCAAGCGCCACCACGATTCCAAGCGCCACCTGCCCCACGCGGTCCAGCGCAATCGTCCAGTGTGATCCGCCATGCTGCACCAGCATCAAAATCGTGATCGTTACGCCGGCCAGCCGCGAGCTGCTCTTGAAGCCCAGCAACCCGCAGATCGTAATCGCCAGAATCACAGCCGCAAGATAGTTCCACGGAAGCGTGCCAACAAACGAAAAGCCGAAGCCCAGCACCGCGCCAATCAGTGTCCCCAGCAGCCGGTCGCGCGAGGCCGTGATCGTCGCGCCAACGTTCGACTGCAGCACGATGATCGCGCTGATCGCGCCCCAGTAGCCATCGTGCAGGCCAAAGCGCAGCGCCAGCCACCAGCAAAAGCCCGCGGCCAGGGCCGTCTTCGTCGCGTGGATCAGCAATCGCCGGTGCTCACGGCTCAACCACCGCGGCTTGCCCGCCGGCTCCATGCCCAGCTTCACCGCAAGCTGATGTTGCGACCACGTCTTCGGCGCTGTCAGCCGCATCGCTGCATCCTCTTCGTCATCGTGCCTGCTCCCACTCTAGCTGCCGCACGCCCACTTCCGCGTGATATTCCTCACGTCCGGCCACACTGCGGGATTCTCGCACTTCTTCGCGTGTAGCATAAGGGGCAAGCGCCTGAGGCTCGCCTCCACCTATGCTCCGAGTCGGCTATCCCGCAGTTCTCTCCCGCGAGCTCTTCAACGACTTTCCGCCGGAAGTCGAGCTCATCCCGCTCTCTGAGAAGTCCGACACCTTCCACGAAATCGACGTCTGGATTCCCGATCCCTACTCCACGCGCGCCATGCGCGTCTGGCCCCATCTGCGCGGCGTGCGCCTCGTGCTTTCCCTCATGGCCGGTACGGAGTGGATCCCCGCGACAGTCGGCCCGCACGTCACCATCTGCAGCGCCCGCGGCGCACACAACATCTCCACCGCCGAGTGGACGCTCTCCGCCATTCTCACCCTGCTCAAATACGTCCCGCTCTACCTTGACATCCAGCACTCCGGCATCTGGAAGCGCCGCTTTGAAGCCTCCGCACACTACACCAGCATCACCGGCGATGCGCGTCTCCTCTACCCGCCCGTCATGCTTGAAGAGCTCACCGGCAAGACCGTGCTCATCGTCGGCCACGGCTCCATCGGCAAAGAGATCGAGCGCATGCTCGCGCCCTTCCACGTTGACCTGATCCGCGTCGCGCGCACCCCCCGCACGCAACCACTCGTCCATCCCGTCACGGAACTCGACAGCCTGCTTCCCAAAGCGGACATCGTCATCCTCATCCTGCCGCTCACGGAAGAGTCCCGCGGCCTCATCGGCGCTCCGCAGTTCGCGCGCATGCGCCAGGGCGCGCTGCTCGTCAACGCCGCCCGCGGTCCCGTCGTCCAGACCGACGCGCTCGTTCAAGCGCTTCAATCCGGCCGCATCCGAGCAGCGCTCGACGTCACCGATCCCGAGCCGCTCCCTGAAGGCCATCCGCTCTGGAGCTGCCCCAATCTCTACATCACGCCGCACATCGGCGGCTCCAGCCCGCAGTTTGCCGTGCGCTCACTGCGTATCGCCGCCGCGGAGCTGCGCCGCTTCATGGCCGGCGAGCCGCTGCACAATGCGGTTCAGCTCGCCGTCTGAGCCAGCCGCTCCGCGCGCCGCCAATCGCGCAGTCCCAGCACTGCAAGCCCTACCAGGCACAGATAAAGCAGCGCCGTGGCCCACAGGTCCTTGTAGAGATACTCGCCAATGTAGACAATGTTCACCACAATCCACAGCCACCAGTTGGCCGTGTGCTTGCGCGCCTGCCACCAGCTCGCCACCAGGCTGTAGCTCGTCAGCGACGCATCCACAAACGGCAGTGCCGCATGGAGCCGCTTCGCCATCTCGCCCAGCACAATGCTGCCCGCTGCGCCCGCCACCATCGCCACCAGCAGCGGCGTCAGCGTCAGCGGCTCCACGCGCACTTCGCCATCCTCGCGCACGCCGCGCCACCAGTGCCACCACCCATACAGCGTGAACGCCACAAAGAAAATCTGTAGCAGCGCATCCGAGAGCAACCGTGCGTCGTAGAAGACCACGAGATAGATCAAGTCCGCCGCCAGCACAATCGGCCAGCACAGCAGCATGCGCCGCGTCGTCAGCCAGATGCCCACAAGCGTCGTCACCGTGCCTGCAATCTCCAGCCCGTGTGCGGAAACGTATTGTGCGATCCAAAACCAGATCATGCCCGCACAGCCCCCTGCGCGCTCATCCCGCGCCTCTCTGCCCAGCGCCGCAACCCATCCAGCATCCGCGCCCCGGCCGCGCTGCGAAACCATCGCGCATGTCCCACAAGATAGTCCCAGCTCGCCAGCCGCGCCTTCTCGCGCGCATGCAGCACGCCCAGAAAATAATCCGCCTCCGTCAGCGCAAACTCCGCATGACACACCGCCATCATCGGCGCCAGCGCCGCCGCCTCCGCATCCGTCAACGGCCGCGTCTCTTCGTAGCCCTCCAGCAGCGCCGTCGCATGGTCCATCTGCACGGCAACCTGCTCCTGCGCATCCGGATGCACCATCAGCGTCAGCCACTCCACGCAGTTGCGTTCCAGCGCCAGCGCCAGGTCATGCACGGCATTCGCCCGGTCCGCCAATCCAAAGTCAATCACTGCCGTCGCCCGCGCATCCTCGCCCGTGCCGCTCCAGAACAGATTCGACGCATGCAGATCGTTGTGCGTCCACAGCGGCGTCAACTCCTGCAGCAGCGGCCGCAGCTCCGCATGAAACGGCTCCAGCGTCTCCAGCGCCGCGTCGCAGTGCTGCCGTGTCTCCGCGTCGCCACGCAGCGACGCCCGCGCATCCAGATACATCGCCATCGCCGCCGCCGCATCCTGCGCCGCAAAAATCGTGAAGCTCGCCACCAGCGGCCTCACCTTCCGCGCCGGCGCAGTGAATCCCTCCGCGGCACGATGCAGTTGCGCCAGCGCACGTCCCGCCTCGCGCGCATGCGCCACACACCGGAACGGCGTCCACGAGATTGCATCCTCATACAGGTCCACGCCGCGCGGCGTCTCATGCACCTCGTAGCACCACGCGCCGGTCTCCACAGCACTCGCACCTGACTGCGCGCACAACACGCGCGGCACACCGCATCCATGCGTGCGCAAGTGCTCCATGAAGCGATGCTCTTCCGCCAATCCATCCGCGTCGCGCACCGCGCGCGCATGACGCTTCACAAACACGCGCCCCGTGCCCGTCCGCACCACGCTCGCTGCGGAAAAAGGCCGCGGGCTCACCGTCTCAATCGCATACGGCCCTTCGCACTCCGCAACCTGCTCCAGCACTTCGCGCACTTCACCTTCGGTCAGCGGAGGCCAGTCCGGCTCCACCAGCGTCCCATCCATTCCGTGCGTCTTGGCTGATTCCGTCATGCCCTCCGCGTCCTCGGTCGCAGTCTTCTCATCTCAATCTAGAAAGTGTAATGGGCCGCAAGCCGCACCGTCGCCGGCGCGCCCAGGTGAATAAACGTATCGCCGTAGCTCGCGCCCGTATCTTTCCAGTAACGCCGATTGAAGAGATTGTCCGCATACAGCCGCATCGTCAAATGCCCATCTTCGCCGCCCGGCGTATACCGCGCGCCCAGGTTGAACACGTTGTAGCCTCCCACGCTCACCACGTCGTCGCGCGTCGCGTCCTTGCGGCTCGTATAGCTCCAGCCCGGCATCAGGTGCAGCCCGCCCAGGTGCGGCGCCACCATATCCGCAAACAGCGTCGCGTGCTCGCGCGGCACGTTGATCACCTGCTTGCCGTCATAGGCCGGTGTGCCCGTATCCGTCGATGTCGCCGATAGCGCCATCAGCGACGCCGTCAGTTGCACCCAGTTCGCCGCCTTGCCCTGCGCCGTAAACTCCATGCCGTCATGTGTCTCGTGTCCTTGCGCCTCAAAACACACATCGCCCGGATTCACCGTTCCCGTGCAGAACGCATCCGGCCCCTGAATCACGCGCGGATAAAAAAACGGCTGCCGCATCCGGAACACATCCGCCGTCAGCAGAATCGTGTGCTCATACTTCACCCCAATCTCCGACTGCCGCGTGTTGTAGGGATCCAGAAACACGTACGGGTTGTCCACCCACCACGGAGCCTGCGGACCGAGTGACAACAGTACGCCATAGTTGCCGTACAGCGTCACATTGCTCACCGGCGAATACGTCATCGCATACTGCGGCAGCCACAGCGTTCGCGCCGATGTGTAATTGAAGTCCGTCACCCGCGCATACCGGCCGCCCGCCAGCAGTTGAATCCCGCCCGGCACATGAATGCGGTCCTGCACAATCCCCGACACCTGCCGGTTGAAGTCCGCGAGCGTCGAAGGCCCTGCATGCTGCACCGGGCTCTCAATCGGATACGGCACATTCGGCTGGTACACGTTCTCCACGCCGATGGGCATGTACACAATCGTCGGCGACAGATCCACCAGCCGATGAAACATCTCTCCGCCACCCACCACATCATGCGTCAGCCAGCCTGTCGTGAAGTGCCCCTGCACCAGCGCGTCGCCATCCGCATTCAGCCACAGCTCGCCGGGGCTGCGATAGTCATAGATCTCGTAGCTCCCATCCGGGCAGAAGAAATACGCCGGCGCATTCGGGCACAGCGAGTTCCCATTCGCATCCAGCGCCGCACCATACGGCCAGATCACGTTATCGTCAATCAGCGAGTGGCTGTACGCGCCCGCCACCCGTGCAGACCAATTCGCATTGAACGTATGTTCCAGCCGCGCTCCCGCGTTGAACGTGTCCAGCGTGTTCGGCTTGCCCCACGGTTGAAAGCCCAGCATCACCGAGGGATACACCGGCGACGGCACCGTCGTTCCGCCCAGCAGCTGATACCCAGCCTCCGAGCGTTGCACGCGATGCTGATATTCAAAGTCCGTGTACGCATGCGTCTGCTCGCCGATCTTCCACGACGTGTCGAGCGCGCCCACGCCGCGCCATCCATTCGCATGCTGCACATAGGTGTGCATGCTCTCGCCCGCCACATTCAGCCGCAACCCCGGCTCATAGCGCGTCTTGTTGAACAGCAGCCCCGCATCCAGCGCGCCATACGACGTCCCCCGATGGTCCGTCGCCATGTCCACCGCCGGCCGCAGCCCCGCGCGCGGCTCCTTCGTCACGTAGTTGATCACGCCGCCCGCATTGGCCACGCCGCTCTCCACGCCCGCGATGCCCTTCAGAATCTCCACGCTCTCCTTGTTCTCGAGCGGCACATCCTGATTGCCGGAGATGGTCAGCCCGTTGATCTGCAACCCCGTCGCCAGATCAATCGGAAACCCGCGAATCTGAAAGTCGCCGTAGTAGCCCACCGGCGCATAGTCCTCTCCCACTGACGCATCGTTCTTCACCACGTCGCTCAGCACCCGCGCCATCTGGTCGTTCAGCACCGCCCGCGTCACGGCCGTCACCGCCAGCGGCGTCTCCAGCAGCACCGCCCCGTCCAGGCTGCCCACCGTCGTCGCGCCGGAGACATAGTCGTCCTTCACCTCGCCATGCACCACCACCGTCGTCGTCACGCGCTGCGGCAGTTGCTGCGCGCCCGCACCATTCCCTTGCGACTGGCCCTGCTTCTGCTCCTGCGCACCGGCCTGCGCCATCACGGCGCTCGACATCATCGCCAGCAGCACGCACGTCGCCGCAACCGCGCACGCGCCGCGCGCAGATCGCGCACTTATTCTGGTGAATGTCTCTCTGGCTGGAGCGATCGACGCCTGCATGGTTTCTCCTCGTTTCCACTCGCTCGAAACAGGAGAACTTGCGCGTCAATCTGAGAAAGGCGGCTTGCCCTGGAAACTTCCCACGCCGGTATTATCCGGATCGGGTTCGAGGGTATTTCTCAGCCCCGCACCGCGGAGCACCCCTGTTTCAATAATCAAATTGAAACACTCCCCGCACCGGATTGCAAATCGCTTGTTCACATCACAGGACGCGCACCCCGCCCGCGCGCGTCCCATCCACGCTCGCAACTACTTCGCCGCAGCCGCCTTGCCCGTACCTTCCTTCAGCGTCACAATGCGGTCCGCGCCCGGCGCCGCAAAGTGCTCCACCGCGCCGCTCGGCCAGTGCACTTCAATGTCCTGCACCTCGGTCGACTGCCCCAGCCCGAAGTGCACCCGCTGGTCGTTCGACGACAGATAGCTTCCGCCGCTCAGCACGTCCTCGCGCTGCTTCATGCCGTTCGCCGTCACATACACCGTCGCGCCCACCGCATCCCGCGGACTCTTCGGCCCGCCCACCAGCTGCATCTCCAGCCAGTGGTTCGTGTCCGTGTCCACGTTCTTCAAGAGCACCGGATGTCCGTCCATCACGTTGATCACCGCGTCCAGCCTGCCGCGGTTGAACAGGTCGCCCACCGCCATGCCGCGTCCCGCAATCACCACCGCCAGCCCTGTTCCCTCCACCGCCGGCACATTCTCAAACCGCTTGCCATCGACATTGCGGAACAGCATCGGGCGCTGCTTCCAGCTCGTGCCCCAGTTATTGGTGTCCGCCTCGGGATACACGTGCCCGTTGTCCATCAGCAGGTCTTTCCACCCGTCGTTGTCATAGTCCATGAACGCATCGCCCCAGCTCAGGAAGGGCACCGTAATCTCGCCCAGCCCGATGTGGTAGCTGATGTCCGTCATGTTCGCGTCGCCTTCGTTGTGATAGAGCGGCTTGTAGCTGTCCGAGAACGCCGTGTCAAACACATCCAGCATTCCGTTGTTCTCGTAGTCGCCCACGGCAATCCCCATCGATGCCGTCTCCTGCCCCGCCTCATTCACCGCAAACCCCGACGCATAGCTGTCGTCTTCAAACGTCCCATCGCCCTTGTTGATGTACAGATAATTCGGCGTCGAGTCGTTGCCCACCAGCAGATCCGGCTTGCCGTCGTTGTTGATGTCCGCAAACACCGCGCCCAGCCCGTAGTAGCCCGCCTTGTCCGCCACCCCTGCCTTCTCGCTCACATCCGTAAAGGTCCCATCGCCGTTGTTGTGGAACAGATGATCCGGTTCGCCCTTCAGCCCGCGCGGTCCGCACGCCACCGGCTCGCCGCGAAACGTGCAGTACGCATTCACCGTCCCGCCCTCGCTGCTCTGCGGCGGATGCTCGCGGTCGAAGTGCACATACCCGGCCACAAAGAGGTCCAGCTTCCCGTCCCCGTCATAGTCGCCCCACGTCGTCCCCGTCGACCAGCCACCCACCGTCACGCCCGCCTTCTCCGCCATGTCCGTGAACGTCCCGTCGTGATTGTTGTGGTAAAGCCTGTTCTGGCCCCAGTTCGACACATACAGGTCCGGCCAGCCGTCGTTGTCATAGTCCGCCACCGAGCAGCCCGTCCCCCACCGGTCGTTCGTCACACCGGCCTTCTGCGCCACCTCGGTAAACG
>JBAUTX010000425.1:0-3260 GCA_049582405.1 Occallatibacter sp.
GGCCACCTTGTCGGCCCCGCCGTTGGTTCCGGCAAGCGATTTGTAGTAATCGAGCGTGTCGAGCGGCGAGAACCACGGATCGCTGTCGCCGTGGAAGAAGATGAGCTTGCCGCCGTCGCCGGAGAACGTGGACAGATTTGTGGATGCTGGCTCGACGAGCGGATCCGATGCGTGCAGCGCGGCCTTGTCCACGTCGAGTTCTGTTGCGGTGGTATATGGACCGAAGAGGCCGTCCTTTCCCAGAGCCAGCAGGCCGGGCACACCTGCCTTGCTGGCGATACCAGCGTCGTAAAGAAATCCGGGATAGACTTGCGTACCGTAAGCATTCTTCGGCCCGGCAAACGCTTCCTTGATTGCCGCGATTTTCCCCGGCGCGATGCACGATTCAACCTGCCCGGTCTTGCAGGCCAGGACCTCGGGATCGAAGTTACAGCCAAGGGGGTTGAAGATCATGCCGTCGGCGATCCCGTCCTTCGCGTCGCACTGCTTCATCAGACCGCCCATAAAGAGCTTACGATCGTCGTCGGTGAGGAACTTGTCGATCTCTGGCTTGCCGGAGGCATCTTTCGGTGCGGCCTGGTTATAGGCGACGGGGATCCACTGCGCGATGGCCAGGTTTGAGAGGCCGGTGCGCATGGCGGGATCACCCGAAACGATGCCGTTGAACACCGTGGGATAACGTTGCGACAGGATCATGCCTTCGCGGCCGCCTGTAGAGCAGCCGATGAAATAGGAGTACCCCGCCGGCTTTGCGTAGTAGTGCGCAATGATCTGCTTCGCCACACCGGCAACCTCGGCATTGGCGAGGAACGCGAAATCGAGATAGGCCTGTTGATCGCGCATGAAGCTGAAGTCGAACGCGCCGGTTTTGGCCTTGTGTCCTGTATCCGTGCTGGCTACGGAGAATCCGCGGGAGAGTGCCGGCTTGTCGCCGGCGTAGTTGGCCCCGGTGGGATAGGCAACGATGCCGTTGCCGCCTCCACCGCCCTGCATCATGAAGTCGCCATTCCACGCATCAGGCTGCGGAAGAGCCAGCGCGAACCCGATTCCGAATTCCTGCCCGTCAATGCCTTTGCGGCGATGGATGATGCCGTCGACACGGCAGTGCGCAGGCAGAGGGCCGATAGAAGGAGCGCCGGGGTAGGGCGGCGGAACGCTGGTGCCCGCGGGAACCAATTCGGTTTTCGTGATCTCGACGTCGCTGAGTTTCAGACCCGCGATGTCGGAGCAGCGCCCTGACGGCTGAGCGTCAGCGAGTGTCAACGTGCAGATGAAAGCAACCGCGAGTGACAGGATCCTGAAGTACCTCATCTGGTGTGGCCTTCCTTCAAGCGGATTTTGCCGGCCGTTGTGGGGATGCCTTCCCGGAATCCTCGAATATAGCAAGACCGCGCTCTCGCGATCAAGCTAAATAAATCGCTTTATTCATGCACCCCGTTCGATTAATATTCCCGTGCCTGGAAGCTGGGTGCCGATTCCGCTGCAAACGGGATTTGCCTCGAGCTATGGCTTCCACTGAGGTACACATGAGATTGACTGGAATGGTAGTGCTGCTGGCAGCGAGTTTGTGTCTTGCGCAGGAGTCGAGCGACTTCAAACCCGCGACGTCGAACGTTCTGGATGCACAGTATCCGAAGGTCGATAGCAACTCGCGGGTGCAGATCCGGTTCAAGGCGCCGGATGCTTCGAAGGTGCGAGTCAACTTCTGGAGCGGTCCCAAGGCTGAGATGGAGAAGCAGCCCGACGGGTTCTGGACTTTCACGACGCCACCCATGGCTCCAGGACTTCACTACTACACGATCATCGTGGACGGCGCGGAGGTCAGCGATCCGGCCAGCACAGCCTATTTTGGCGGAAGCAAATGGGCAAGCGCAGTGGAGGTTCCCGAGGCCGGGGTTGATTACTACTCGCCCAGGGATGTTCCCCATGGGCAGGTGCGCGAAATCTGGTATCACTCCAGCGTGACTGGGACATGGCGGGACGCGTTTGTGTATTTGCCACCGGATTATGACAGCCAGACGAAGACGCGGTATCCCGTGCTCTATCTTCAACACGGTGGAGGCGAGGACGAGACAGGCTGGGTTCGGCAGGGCAAGGCCAACTTCATTCTCGATAACCTCATTGCGAGCGGAAGCACGAAGCCGATGATCATCGTGATGGCGAACGGCTATGCCACGCGTGCCGGGTACGTTGTCCCCGACCTGACGGGCAAGCCCTTCGGATCGCCGGAGTTCATGAAGGTCATGCAGGAGCGAATGAGCGCATTCGAAGACGACATGACGCAAGTACTGATTCCATTTATCGACAAGACATTCCGCACGCTCCCCGATCGCGATCACCGCGCCATGGCCGGGCTCTCAATGGGCGGAATGCAGACGTTCCAGGTAACGTTCGATCATCTCGACCTGTTCTCCTACATCGGCGGATTCAGCGGAGCGGCCAACGTGTTCGCGATGGGGAACAACAAGCTGGATACCAAGACTGCATTCCATGGTGCCATGGCGGATCCCGCATCCTTTGCAAAACGGGTGCATCTGCTCTGGATCGGAGTAGGAACAGATGAGCCGGAGCGGATGAAGTCGGGCCTGGAAAATCTGCACACGTCGCTCAACGAAGGCAAGATCCAGCATGTGTTTTATGAATCACCCGGCACCAATCACGAGTGGCAGACGTGGCGACGCGATCTGAAGGATTTTGCACCGCGGTTGTTCCAGGCGAGCAATCAACAGCCAGTTGCAAAACACACGAACTAGAGAGTTCACGAATGTTTCTTCTGGTGCATTCGACACGATGCTCCGAGTTACGAAGCTGTTTGCAATTGCAGAGCTCTTTCTTTGGGCTCGACTCGCCGGCTCAGCGGTGCAGTCACAGAACGCAAACCCGCGCGAGGTTGTTTGGTATCGAAGGAACATCAACACGCATGAAAAGGAAGATCAATCCTTCACTGAGGCTCTCAGTTTTCGTCTCGTCGCTCATCCCGCTGCTCCTCACGCACCCGGCACTGTGCGCGAACCATGCACTGCAGATGAAGGTCACGGATAAGAGCTATCTGGATGCGCGGGGCGTCTGCATCATGCTCTGCGTTCCCACGTTCAGTGCTGTGTTCTTTGACCAGAAATACGCCGGCATGCAGATCATCCTGCATGGGAATCGCATCGTTGCCGACGGCAACCAACGGTTTCTCGCCACGCCGGAGAAAACGACAGCCATGTCCGCCTCAAGAAGCGCACATATCGACGAAATGGCAGGGAGTGTTGCAT
>JBAUTX010000426.1:0-2950 GCA_049582405.1 Occallatibacter sp.
GTGATTCTGCGAGCAGTCTTCTGCACAAGGGGGACGAGCTCTCTCTCTTTGCCTTCGTTGGCGCCGCCCGGTACCAGCGGGACGCCCAGGGCAGCGACGACACCGATGTGAGGGCTTCCCACAAGACAGGAGATGTCGTTTCCAGTGCGGCGCGTACTCGCTGCTACGAGGAAGCCGGCTCGCCGGATGCCATCCAGGTCTGCCATCAACGCTTTTCGCTTTGCGCGGCTCATGTCGCTGTAGGTCGGATCAGACTCGAGAAACCTCGCCAGCTCTGCTTCATTCAGCACGGAGACCAGCACCTTGCCCGATGTCGTGGTGAGAGGACGAACGCGGAACCCGACTTCGACAGAGAGTCTGATCGGTTCCGGACTCTCGGCCTGGGCAATCACGGTGAGAAAGTGGCCATGAAGAACACTGAGGTGGCAGGACTCATGGATGGACTCGGCCAGCTCTCGCATGGGCACTGCAGCCGCGCGGAGCAGATGCTCAACGGGGGAATGCGTATGGGCAAGCTCATAAAGCTTAAGCGTCAGAAAGTAGCCGTCAGATATCGCATCGCGGCCGATGTAAGCACGTCGTTCAAGCGTGTTCAGCATACGGAACAACTCGCTCGGTGTGCGCTTCAACGCGCGCGATAGATCGGCAAGCGATTGCGGAACCTGTGCAACAGCAAGAGCCTCGAGGATGTCGAGCGCCTTGTCGAGTGCGGGTACGGAGTACTTCTTCTTAGTCTTCATATCTACTTGCATCCCTGCAATCCATGACATAGCGGGCTCACTTTACCACGCCGCGCCACTCGGCTTGTTGGGGGCACGGAAGAAAAGCAGTCCGGTCAATGAACGGAATGGAGTGAAAAGAGCTTCTCACTCATAGTTAGCCGCAATGAATCCTGTCGAGTCCAAGGCGTGAAGCATTGGCTTGTGCTTCTTTCAACAACTCCGGAATGGGCTGCTGAGCCTGAATGACGCGAACGACGAGTTCGTCGACGAGGGATGCGATCAGAGGCCATATTTCCAATGCCGGAAGCTCGCGTGCATTCCTGTGGATCTCCTCCGCGCGGTGGAAGAAAGGGATGATGGAGTTGACCTCCGGGTCGTTCCATGTAGATCGTCTGCATCCGACACCCCCTTCCAGTGTGAGCAGCTTGTCCATTTCCTGCGACATGCAGTGGCGGAGGAATGCATAGGAACAATCTGGTCGCGGGCTGCCCGTTGGAATGCAAAGGAGCCAGTAGATGTTGAGAGAAGTGGATGCTGCTCCGGCGCAATGCGGAATGGGAGCGAGATCGACGCAGCCTTTCACGGCTGACTCGGAGATTGTCTGAGCCATGGCCGCAAAGCCGAACCAGTTGACCATCATCGCTACTTCACCCTTTGCAAAGGCCATTCCAGCTCTCACCGAGTCAAAGTGATGGCATTCAGGATGAGTTGCGGAACGATCCTGCAGCATGGCCCGATAAAAGGCCAGTGCGGCCTCAGCCTGGGGAGTTATGAGTGTGAGGCGGCCCTGTGAGTCGAATAATTCTCCACCGCGGGTCCACAACTGCAGTAGAAAATCGTAGACAGTGTTGTGGCCGTCAGGAAAGGCTGCAAACACCGCTCCGTAAAGACCCTTTTGCGGACGCTGAAAGAAGCGGGCAATCTGGTGGAACTCCTCCCAGCTTTCGGGCGGGCGGAGCTCCTTGCCATGAAGTCGTGCGTAAGCGCCCTGCTCCTTGGAATCTCCGAACAAATCGGAACGAAAACTCAATGTTTCAGGGCCATCATGGTAAGGAACGCCCAAGATACGGCCATTCATCGACTGGAGGCGAAGAAGCGATGGCGACCATCCACCGGGATAGTCCTGTGGCGGATCGTGATGGAGAAGAGGAGTCAGATCAACCAAGGCATTCTGCCGATCAGCCTGCGCCAACCAATCCGTATTGATGAAGGCCAGGTCGAATCCACCGCTCCGCAGCGCCTCGTCTTCAAACAGCGCATGGTGCAGCGTGTGCAGATCCATCGGGACGACTTCGAGCCCGAGACCAGAGCCGTGTTGCCGGGAAAAGTCTGCCCATTGCTTACGGATTGCGGACTCAAACGGCTCAAACTGCCGCACGGCGATACGGAAGCAATCTCGCATACTCACACCCTGTCGAAAGAAAGCGGTGTTTCGTGGACGGTCCCTCAGGCCAGCGAGAACTCGCGCTTCAATGATTCTGTATCTTCTCCCAGGCGAGGTGCTCCCTTAGTGGAGAGTAAGACTTCGCCGTCGATGCGAATAGGACACCGCGTAGTCTGCATTTCGATGCCCTGCCCTCGCGAGACCGTCTGGACCATGTTCAAAACCTTGAAAGCATCATGCGCAAAAAGCTTCGGCCAAGTAAGGACATCTGCACACCAGACATCCTGTGCTTCCAGAATCGATAGCCAATGCTCGGTTGTGTTCGTCTTCAGATGCTCGGCAAAGATCGATTTGATCTCATCACGACGGGAGAACAACGAGGCGGGTTCTGTGAAGACGGTCAGTGCAGGACAATCCAACAGTTCACCGAGGCGGACGACGGATCCCATGGCGAGTGCAAGATAGCCATTCGATGTTGAATAGATTCCGTATGGCGCGCCGAGATATGCATGGGCGTTGTGAACGGCGCTGCGCTGGGGAAGCTTGCCTCCATCGTTGAGATACGTAGTCAGACCTTCGAATTGCAGGTCAAGAGTCGATTCGAGCAGACTCACTTGCACCTTGCCGCCCATGCCGCTCACGCCCTTTCGCACCAGGCAGGCCAATATCCCCTGGACTAGATGTGCCCCCGCAAACATGTCTGCGACTGCCAGGCCGAATGGAACGGGAGGCTGATCGGCATCACCGTTCAGCCATGGCAAGCCGGAGAGCGCCTGCACCAGCAGATCCTGCCCCGGCTTCTCTCGCCAGGGCCCGGCAGTTCCGTAGCCCGTCACCTCTGCAT
>JBAUTX010000427.1:0-10752 GCA_049582405.1 Occallatibacter sp.
TGTGGAAAAGAAAAATATCGTATGGGGGGTGGGGGTTTTCTCCGGCGGTATAAGCCGGGCGACAAGCTGCGGCCGGAACGGATTGGAGCACGTGGTTTGCATGATGAGTTTATTGTGCGCGTTTGCAGGGAGCGAACATGCAAAACGGCGCGAGGAATTTAGCGAGCGGAATGAATGGTTTGCAGGAATTTGTTAAAGCGTTGAGATTGACAGCTTTCAGCGGAGTTGGCGAGGTCTGCCCGCTGGCAGGGATGGATTCTTTGTGCTCGCCCATCTCCTCCGCTGGGGCGGACGCAGTGGATAGGTCACGCCGGTTCAGTGGAGGGTTGAGAAGTGTGACAGGCGGGCAATCCAACCCGCACGAACGCGAACTTGCTCTTGCCTTCTACCTGCGTGGCGGAGTCATGGCTTCTTGGTCTTGTTGGCAGAGTTGGGCGGATAGGCGCGATCCATGGCGCGCTTGAACTCCTGGAGCAGAGGCAGATCAGGACTGTGTAACCCATGCGACTCTGTGTGAGCCCACAGAGAAGTGCTGCGTTTGCCGTCGGGGTTGAGCATGCATACCCAGAACAGATCATCAGGGGTCCCATCTCAGCGCCCGCACCGAAGACGGTTCCGTTCGACGGCTGCTGCCCCGGAGTCCGAGGGCCCTGGGGAACGGGCCGCGACTGATGCCGGCGCTTGCCTGCGCGCCTGCCAAGCGTCCTTTGCGCGCGACGAAGACGAGATCGGCCTGTGGGCGCTCAACCGTGACGGTGTAACGTTGCCAGTCGTGGAGCGCATTATCCACATCGAAGATGGCGTGCCGGGCGGGAAGAGCAACGGTGCCTGGCTGACTGCCGTGAGCACGGTCGCTTCCGAAACGCCATTCGCTTCCCACGTGGGGTATTGAGCAAACGTGTAGTAGTCTGGCAGGCCCGAGCTATTAGGTGAGCAACATGCGCAGAGTGATGGCCGCCGGGAAGTTGTATTCAGGAAGATACCTGGTGATTGAGTCATCGACGCTGAGCTTGCCCTGCTCCTGGAGCTTCATGATGAGGGCAGCCGTGAATTCATCGGTGATGGATCCGATTTTGAAGATGGTGGTGGTCAGCGCGGGCGCGGGCGTGGCCAGATCTGCGCTGCCGTAGGCCTTGGCGTAGAGCATGGTTCCATTCCTGGCAAGGGCGACGGTGATGCCGGGCAGGTTCTGGGATTGCATGGCGCTGGTGGCGAAGGAATCGACCAGGGCCCCCAATGTGGGAGATGGTGGAGCGGACGACGACGGCACAGAGCCTCCGCCGCCACAGCCGGCAAGGCCAAAGGCAAGCGCGAGAGTGAGCGAAAGATAAGGGGATGGATGCGTGGAACGCAGCACGGGAACAGGCATCCAGTCCTCGCAAGATTGCCGAGCGTACGCGTGACTCATCCATCTTCCGGCACAGCAGGACAAAAGGGCAAGGGACATCTGCTGGAACCATTTGATGGGGAGCCACGTACAATGGAGTGCGATGAAAGCTTTTCACCGCACGTTCTTTGGTGGACTTCTGCTGCTTGCGGCGGGCTGTGTGAGTCTATGGGCTCCCGGCGCGCAGGCCGAGCGAGTGAAGGATCTGCCGGCTCCCACGGATTATGTGAGCGATTATGCGCATGTGCTGTCGCCTGAGGCGGTGGCGCAGCTGGACAGCCTGTGCGCGCAACTGGATCACTCGGCTGCGAATGCGCAGATGGCAATTGTGACGGTGCGCAACCTGGACGGCGACGACGCGGCCAACTTTGCCGATGATCTGGAGACGAAGTGGAAGATCGGCAGGAAGGGCACGGACCGCGGGGTGCTGGTGCTGCTGGCGGTGGACGACCGCAAGTACCGGATCGAAGTGGGGTACGGGCTGGAGGGGATTCTGCCGGACGGCAAGGTGGGCGACATCGGGCGGGCGATGGTGCCGTATCTGCGCGCGCGGGACTACAACGGCGCGGTGCTGCTGGCGGTGGGCCAGGTGGCGCAGGTGATTGCCGCGGATGCGAACGTGACGCTGACGAATGAGCCGGTTGTACCGGAGCCGCAGAGGCATCCGGTGTCGCCGTTCCGGGCCTTTGGAATGATCCTTTTCGCCATCTTCGTAATCTTCTACCTGCTGCGGGTGTTTGGCAGCTTTGGGCTGCTGGGCGGCATTTGGGCGCTGAGTTCGCTGGGCGGACCGCGATGGGGCGGCGGAGGCGGGTTTGGCGGCGGCGGCAGCGGAGGCGGCGGCGGAGGGTTTGGCGGCTTTGGCGGCGGCGGATTTGGCGGCGGCGGAGCCGGTGGGGACTGGTAACGGATTTCGAAGGCAGAACACGGTTGCGAATAATGAAGGGGCTTTCTGAAAAAGAAGGCCGGAGAGAGAAGAGACGATATGCGTCGTGGCATGGTGGTAGGACTTGGCATTGTGGGCGTGCTGGTGGTGGTGGCGCTGATGGTGTTCTCAAGCTACGTGAGCGCGCGGAACCAGATGGTGGCCTATGACCAGGAGGTGAAGTCGTCCTGGTCCGAGGTGGACGTGCAGATGCAGCGGCGCGCCGACCTGATCCCGAACCTGGTGGAGACGGTGAAGGGATTCACGAAGGAAGAGAGCACGGTGTTTGGCGACATTGCTAACGCGCGGGCGGGGATGCTGAACGCGCAGGGACCAGCGGCGAAGATTGCGGCGAATAACCAACTGGACGGCGCGATTGGCCGGCTGCTGCTGCTGACGGAGAACTATCCGCAACTGCGGTCGAGCGACCAGTTCATGCGGCTGCAGGACGAGCTGGCGGGGACGGAGAACCGGATTGGCGTGGCGCGCAAGCGGTACAATGAGGCGCTGCAGGCTTACAACACGTTTGTGCTGCAGTTCCCGAACAACATCTGGGCGGGGATTGCGGGCTTCAAGCAGAACACGGCGTACTTTACGGCGAGCCCGGCGGCGCAGCAGGTGCCGAACGTGAAGTTCTGAGAGGGCGGCTCGTCAGGCAACGCAAAGGGCCATCCCGACTGGCGGGATGGCCCTTTGCTGTGTGATGGACGGTCAGGAGACAGCCCGTGGCGGATTACTTATAGGAAGCGATCGCGCTGGCTTCGTCGTCGTAGATGTCAAAGACGGTGTAGAGCTTGGTGAGCTGGAGCACGTCCTTGACCTTCTTGGTCAAGCTGAGGAGCTTGAGGGCCGCACCCTGATTCTTGGAAGTGGTGTAGGCGCTCACGAGCTCGCCCAGGCCCGAGCTATCAATGTAGTTCACATCGCCCATGTTCAGCAGGATGTTTTTCATGCCCTTGCTGATGAGGTCGCGAATGGCCTCGCGCAACTGGACGCTGCCTTCACCAAGGGTAATTCGACCGCTGAGGTCGAGAACGGTCACGCCGTCCAATTCACGGGAAGCAATTGTCAGAGCCACGGTGTCTCCTCCTTCAATGTGGTGATACGGTTATAGCATTTTCGGGTTGCGGTGGGAGAGCAAAATCCGATTGTGCCGGACCTTGCCGCATTTTTAGAAGCGCGGCAGGCGTTGGGAGTCATGCAGACTCTGCTGCCGGCGCCAGATGCTTGATGAGTTTCACTTCGGTTCCGGGATGCAGTTGACGGAAGTGTACCTCATCCATAAAGGAGCGAATGAGGAAGATGCCGCGACCGGTGCCGCGGAGCAGATTTTCTGGAGCGAGGGGATCGGGGATGGTTTCAGGATCGAGGCCCGGACCTTCATCGGCGATGGTGATGATGAGCGACTTGCCAGTGTTCTCAAAGGTGGCGGTGACTTTTTTTGCGGGGTCATAGTCGTTGCCGTGGAGGACGGCGTTGACAGCAGCTTCGCGGACTGCCATGGAAAAGCCGAAGCGGGCGTCTTCATCCATACCTGCGTCGGCGGCGAGCTTTTCCGCGGCTGCTTCAATTTCGGTCACGCTGTCCATGGTGGAACTGAGCGCGAACCGCAGCTTTCCTGCTCCCGGCTTATCCAATCAAAGCGCCTCCTCCTCAACTGGGACAGGAGATCACCGTTCTGCCGCGTGAGGAACCTTGCTGGAAGTTTCATGGCTCGAAGAGTTTGTGTCAAGCAGGATACGAGGGCGTGGATACGAAGACGAAGTGGAGGTGCTGCACAAGGCCGCGGAAAAAAAGGCTACACTCTCTTCATGCAGCCACGCACGACAGCACGAGTAAGCCTGACCGCACTGCTGGGCACGCCGGTGACGGACGCCCAGGGGCAGTTGCGCGGGAAGCTGAAGGACATTGCGGTTGCGACGGGACCGGATGCAGGCAAGGTGGCTGGGCTGGTGCTGAAGACTCGGGCGGGGCTGAGCATTGTGCCCTCGCAGGACGTGATGGAAACGCCTGCAGGAACGCTGGAGCTGCGGTCTGGCGGGGCGATGGCGCCGCTGGAGGAGCAGGGGACCTATCTGTATCTGCAGCAGGATCTGGTGGACCGGCAGATCATCGACATCCACGGGCGCAAAGTAGTGCGCGTGAACGATGTGGATCTGGAGTGGCTGGGCCATGGGGCGGCGCACCTGTTGCGCGTGGCAGAAGTGGAAGTGGGGATGCGTGGGGCGTTCCGAAGAGTGTTCAAAGGAATGCTGCCGCGGCCGACGCTGGAGAAGCTTTCCCGCAAGTTCGCAGCTCGGGGGATTCCCTGGCAGTTTGTCGATGTGATTGAGGAGGATCCTGCGCGGCGGGTGAAGCTGCGCATTGAGCACGAGCGACTGGCGCAGATGCACCCCTCGGACCTGGCGGAGATTCTGGAAGACCTGGCGCCGGCAGAGCGCGAAGCGGTGTTTATATCGCTGGATGAAGAGGTGGCAGCGGAGGCACTGGAAGAGGCGGAGCCGAAGCTGCAAAAGGCGCTGCTGGAAAAGCTGGACGAAGAAAAGATCGCCGACATTGTGGAGGAGATGGATCCGGGCGCGGCGGCGGACCTGCTGGCGGAGCTAACGGAAGAGCAGTCGGATGCGATTCTGGAAGAGATGGAGCCGGAAGAGCGGCAGGAAGTGGCCGAACTTCTGGAGTTTGACGAGCGGTCGGCGGCGGGGTGCATGACGACCGACTTTGTCGCAGTGGGGATGGGAGATACGGTGCATCATGCGGTGCAGGCACTGCGGAGCTTTGACGGCGATCCGGAAAGTGTGGCGGAGATCTACATGCTGGATGAGAAGCGTGTGCTGCGCGGCACGGTGCCGCTGTCGCGGGTGGTGATGGCGCAGCCGGAAGCGCATCTGGCTGTGCTGGCCGCCCAGCGCGTGCTGAGCTGTCCGGCGGGGATGAAGCAGGATGACCTGGCGGAGATGTTTGACAAGTACAACCTGCATGCACTGCCGGTGGTGGATGCGCAGGGGCGGATGGTGGGCGTGGTGCAGGCAGACCACGTGATCAGCTTCTTGCGGGAGAAGCTGTAGATTCGGGCTAAATGCAGGCACGGAAACCGGTTGACGGGCGGAAGCGGTATTACCAATTCCGGTCGGACAAGAAAGAAATATCAAGCGGAATTCTCAATCTGTGAAAGAATTATAGAATGGTTCAGTTTCCCAAAATTATTCAGGGTGGGATGGGCGTCGGCGTGTCGAACTGGCGACTGGCGCAAACGGTTTCTCGCCTGGGTCAGCTCGGCGTCGTCTCCGGTACGGCGATTGATTCCCTTTTTATAAGACGGTTGGCAGATGGCGACCTGGGCGGACACATGCGCCGGGGCCTGGATGCGTTTCCGTTTCCTGAGATGGCGCGGCGGATCTGGAATGATTATTTTGTGCCGGGCGGGAAAGCGAGCGAAGCGCCGTATCCGAATGCGCCGATGCATCAGCGCGTGGAGCCGCGGAAGCTGGTCGAGCTGTGCATTGTGAGCAATTTTGTGGAAGTGTTCCTGGCGCGGGAAGGCCATAAGAACCCGGTGGGCATCAACTTTCTGGAAAAGGTGCAGATGCCGCATCTGGCGTCGATTTATGGAGCGATGCTGGCGGGGGTGGGCTTTGTCCTGATGGGCGCGGGGATTCCGCTGCACATCCCTGGCGTGCTGGACGCCTATGCGGAGCATCAAGTGGCGGAATACAAGCTGGCGGTAACCGGAGCGGCGCCGGAGCAGGACACGCTGATGCACTTCAACCCGTCCGATTATGCGGAAGTTCTGCTGCCAATGCTGGAGCGCCCGCGGTTCCTGGCGATTGTGTCGTCAAACACATTGGCAGCGACGATGCTGCGGCGCGCGAACGGGCGCGTGGATGGATTTGTGATTGAGAGCCCGACGGCGGGCGGGCATAATGCGCCGCCCCGCGGGAAGGTGCAACTGAACGCGGCGGGAGAGCCGATTTATGGCGAGCGGGACCGCGTGGACCTGGCGGGATTCCGCGAGATGGGCGTGCCCTTCTGGCTGGCGGGTGGTTACGGTAATGCCGATAAGCTGCGCGAGGCTCTGAGCGAGGGCGCGGCAGGGATTCAGGTGGGAACGGCGTTTGCGTTCAGCGAAGAGTCGGGGATGCGGGCGGACCTGAAGGCGCGGCTGATCGGGCAGGCGCGGGCAAGCCTGGGCGAGGTGTTCACGGACCCGCTGGCTTCGCCGACGGGTTTCCCGTTCAAAGTGGCGCAACTGGATGGCACCGCTTCGGCGTTCCCGATTTATCAGGAGCGCAAGCGGGTGTGCGACCTGGGCTATCTGCGTGAGCCGTATGCGACGGAGACGGGCGGCATTGGGTACCGCTGCGCGGCTGAACCGGTGGCGAACTATGTGGCCAAGGGCGGCAAGGTGGAAGACACGGTGGGCCGCAAGTGCCTGTGCAACGCGCTGCTGGCCAACATTGGCCACGCACAGGCGCGCAAGGACGGCAGCGTGGAAGTGCCGCTGGTGACGGTGGGCGACGACCTGAATACGATTGCCCAGTTCCTCACGCCGGGACGGGACAGCTATTCCGCTGTGGACGTGGTGCGGAGCCTGCTGCGGCACAGCGTGGAAAGCGCCGAGCCGGAGCCAATGTCTGTTTCAGTGCTGGCGGCGACGGCCTGAGCAGCACGCCTCCTCCGGCAATCGTACCGATAGAGTCTCAAGTTGATTTGCCTGTGGCTACGGGCTTGGGCAGTGCTGTGCCTGGTGGGTTGCGGGGTGTATGATCCGTGGGCACGGGAAAGCCCCTTGAAAAATCCCCCCGCGACAATCCCACACCGGAGGTTCTGCGCGATGAAATTCATGACAACCTGGTCCTTCCCCACGGGAAACGTTCCTGAGGCTGCTCGACGGTTTCTTGCGGGCGAGGCCGCACCGCAAGAGGGCGTGAAGCTGCTGGGACGCTGGCACAACGTGGACTGCAGCGGAGGCTTCTCTCTCTATGAAACGAACGATGCTGCGGCTCTCTATAAGGGTGCGGCAAAGTGGGCCGACGTACTGGAGCTGAACAATGTTGCGGTGATCGAGGACGCTGAAGCAGGGCCAATTCTCGCCGCTCTCCACAAGAAGTAATCCGGGCCTCATCGCCGCCGCGCGCCTGATGCGGCGGCGGGGGTGGAATCTACCGCTCCTATCCGCCGGCGATGGCGCCGATAATGAGGAGCGGCTCTTTACCGGCGGCGACGGCCTCGGGCAGCGGATTGTCGGGCGGGTCGAGCGAGAGATCCTCTTCACAGGCGAAGAAGCGCAGGAACGGGCGGCGCTGCTGCGTGTGGTGGTCGCGGATGGTGCCGGCCAGCACGGGGTAGCGGGCTTCAAGGGCGTCGAGAACCGAGCGAACAGTCACGGGCGGAGAGACGGCGAGGGTGACCTCGCCGTCAACTTTTGCGAGATTGCGCAGGTGATAGGGGAGCTGGACGCGCACCTGCGCGGTGGGCTTGTCGAGTTCCGTCATGCCAGCGTCTGGACCTCAACCGAGAGCACGGCGGGCAGGTCGTGGACGATGGGGCTCCACGTATCGCCGCCGTCGGGCGAGCAGTAGACCTGGCCTCCCGTGGTGCCGAAGTAGATGCCGCAATCGTCGAGCTGGTCGACCGTCATCGCGTCACGCAGGACGTTGACGTAGCAGTTCTGCTGCGGCAGGCCCTTCGTCAACGCTTCCCACTCATTGCCCCCGGTGCGGCTGCGGAAGACCTGCAGCTTGCCGTCGATGGGGAAATGCTCGGAGTCGCTCTTGATGGGCACGACGTAGATGGTTTCGGGCTGGTGCGCGTGCACATCGATGACGAAGCCGAAGTCAGTGGGCAGGTTGCCGCTGACCTCGCGCCAGTTGTCGCCGGCGTCGTCGGTGCGCATGACATCCCAGTGCTTCTGCATGAAGAGCGTGTTGGGACGCGCCGGGTGCATGGCGATGTGGTGAACGCAGTGGCCGACCTCGGCGTTGGGGTCGGGAATGTATGGCGAGAGGAGGCCTTTGTTGATGGGCTTCCAGGATTTGCCGCCATCGTCGGTGCGGAAGGCTCCGGCGGCGGAGATGGCGATGTAGATGCGATCCGGATTGGCAGGGTCGAGGATGACGGTATGCAGGCACATGCCGCCTGCGCCGGGCTGCCATTTGGGTCCGGTACCGTGGCCGCGCAGGCCCGATAGCTCCTGCCAGGACTGTCCGCCGTTGGTGGAGCGGAAGAGCGCGGCGTCTTCAATGCCGGCGTAGACGGTGTTGGCGTCTGTGGGCGAGGGCTCGATGTGCCAGACACGCTTGAACTCCCATGGATGCTGGGTGCCGTCGTACCACTGGTGCGTGGTGAGCGGCGCGCCAGAGGTGGTTGAGGTGTCGTAGGCGAAGTTGTTGCTGGCCGTGGGCGGCGTGGGACCGGGAGTGGGGATGGGCTCGCCGGCGGGCGGGTTCCAGGTGCGGCCGCCGTCATCGGAGCGCTGGAGGATCTGGCCGAACCAGCCACTGGTTTGCGAGGCGTAGATGCGGTTGGGGTCCACGGGCGAACCCTTCATGTGGTAAATCTCCCAGCCGGCGAAGTGCGGGCCGGAGACCTTCCAGTCTTTGCGCTTGCCATCTGCGGTGAGGATGAACGCGCCTTTGCGCGTTCCGACGAGAAGACGGACTGAACTCATGATGACCTCCACGCGGCGGGCCAGGGTCAATTCCCCTTTTGCCGCGGTATGGATGGGTGGGAAAGCTCCGTGGACATTGTGGCCGAGGTGCGTACCGGCGAACAAGCCCAAAGTTTGCGGCACGATGCAAGGATCAAGCCGGGGGATGCATGCTTCGTGAGAGTGCGCGCAGGTTGACGCGCAAAGTGTCGGGATTTCCGTTCGGGATGAGGGCCTCAATGGACTGATGGGTGGACTGCCACACCGGGAGGGCGCGCGCGAGCTGTCGGCGGCCCTTGGCGGTGAGGACGAGGATGCGGCTGCGGCGGTCGCCGGGGTGTGGTTTGATCCGGACGAGGCCGCGGCGTTCGAGCGGCTTGAGGGCCGCGGTAAGGGTGGTGCGGTCCATCGCGAGGAGCGCGGCGACGGGGGCCATGGGCGGCGGTTCGGGACGGTTGAGGGACATAAGGAGCGAAAACTGACCGTTGGTGAGACCGACGGGGCGCAAGGCGTCATCAAAGTACCGTGCAAGAGCCCTGGCTGCGCGCTGCATGTGCATGCAGAGGCAGGTATCCCGGACGTGGATCGTGGTCTGAAAGGGGACCGTCTGTTTGCCGGGCACAGAAAAAATTTAGTTGATATCAACGCAATTGGCAATAGAATTTCCTGCAAAGTGCAACACGAAGGAGGATGAGCGGATGAAACTGCGCACGCTGCTGAATTTTGATGGGAACTGCGCCGAGGCGTTTCGGTTCTACGAGAAGCACCTGGGCGGGAAGATCACGATGATGATGACGCATGGCGAGGCTCCGGGGGCAAGCGCGCCGGCAGAGATAAAGGACAAGGTCCTGCATGCGCGGCTGAGTCTGGGGGGCACGGAACTTCTGGCGGCGGATATGCCTCCGGGAGTGCAGAAGCCGATGCGCAGCGCATATCTGTCGCTGAGTACAGACAGTTCCGCGGAGGCGGAGCGGATGTTTGCGGCGCTGGCGGAGGGTGGCGAGGTGCTGAACAAGATGGAGGAGACGTTTTTTGCGCACCGGTTCGGTGTGGTGCGGGACCGGTTCGGGGTGCTGTGGATGGTTCTGCACGAGCGGCCGATGCAATAGACTTGAGACGGGAACAAGCCCATGCTCAAGTTTTTTGGCGGCAAAGAGAAAGACCCGCAGGACGAGCCCGAAGCGGAAGCAACGGGTGCGGAGAAGTCCGGCTTTTTCAGCCGGATGAAGCAGGCTGTCACGCGGACGCGGGAGTCGTTTACCGCAAAGATTGACGATCTTGTGGCGCTGACGCGGACGGTGGACGAAGCGGCACTCGAAGACCTGGAAGCGGCGCTGCTGACCAGTGACATTGGGGTGCAGACGACGGCGGAGATCCTGGAGGCGCTGCGGGAGCGGGCACGGAAACAGGCGATTGAAGGGGGCGCGGAGTTGCGCGTGCTGCTGAAGGAGCAACTGCGCGGGATGCTGGAGGCTCCGCGGCGTGAGGTGCCGGAACCGGCGGCGCCGCCGAAGGTGACCTTTCTGGTGGGTGTGAACGGAACGGGCAAGACGACGACCAGCGGCAAGCTGGCGGCGTGGTACCGGGGATTGGGCAAGTCAGTGCTGCTCTGCGCGGCGGATACATTTCGCGCAGCGGCAATTGAGCAGCTTGAGGTGTGGGCGGGGCGCAGCGGCGTGGAGATGATCAAGACGCGGCAGGGCGGCGATCCGGCGGCGGTGCTGTATGACGCGGCGAGCGCGGCGAAGGCGCGGAAGATCGACGAGCTGATTGTGGACACAGCAGGACGGC
>JBAUTX010000428.1:0-9724 GCA_049582405.1 Occallatibacter sp.
TCCCCACACAGCAGGCCATCCTGAACGTTGCTATCCACTTCGTAGCAGTGACCTTTCAGCATCTCCCGGATTTTCTGGCAGACAGAGTCACCAGAAGCTTTGATGACTCGCCGAACGTGGTGACGCACAGCGGATGGGCGCCGCAGAATTCCCCGCTCCACCTCTCGGGCACATATATGCAGCAGGTGACCTATCGCAGCGGGCGGGAGGTTTCGCTCCGCAGCCCGAATGCGTCCGGCACAACTGTCGAAAAGGGCGCTGGGCCCCCAGGGATGACTTCGACGGGCGAGTTCGGCCCAATCCTCGCGACCATCCTGCGGGATATCTCCAAGGGTTCCATTCGCTGGAGTCACTGGGAGCAGACAGCGGCGGGCCCTGGCGCGGTCTTTCAGTATCAGGTACCTCAATCCGCCTCTCACTATCAGGTCGACTACTGCTGCGTTCTCGGCGCAGATGATGCGAAATCATCGGCAGAGAGCCAGGATCTTCCCATTGCCAACTCGTATCACGGAACGCCGGGCTACCACGGCGAAATCTTTCTCGATCCAGCCAGAAACACCATTCGGCGCATCACGTTGGAAGCGGAACTGAAGCAGGATGTTCCCATCACGAACGCGCAGATCTCCGTAGAGTACGGCCATGTGAACATCGGCGGGCAAGACTACATCTGCCCAACCCACAGCATTGCAATTTCAAATACCCGTGTTCGCCTGGGCGGAGACATGAGCGCGCGGACCATCCTCCGCATCAATGAAGTGAGCTTCACGGACTACCACCGTTTTGGCACCTCGACTAGAATCCTTGCCGAAATACCCACAAATACAACTCCTGCCGACAAGAGCGCTCCGAACTCTGACCAGGGAAAAATGCAATCAGAGGTAACGCCGCCGGCGCCAATCGCATCGTCCGCAGAGAGTGCAACGCCCACACCAGAGACACCTCAAGAACCTGCGCTTGCGGAATCATCTGCTGATGCCGGACCCGATGCGGCCCAAACCGCGAAGAGTGAAGTCGCCCCAGAAGCAGCGACGCTGCTGCCTCCTGCTGCAGCAACCCATGCCGCTCCCGCCGCACCCACGGCGGTCTTCAAGACTTCCGCACGCGACGTCGTCGTTGACGTGGTGGTCCGGCAGAAGAATGGCAATCCTGTTCCGGGGCTCGCAAAGCAGGACTTTGCAATCACGGAAGACGGGGTACCGCAGAGCATTGACTTCTTTGAGGAGCACACCGCACAAGCACAACCTTCGGCAGCACGGCGCCAAATGCCGCCCATGCCCGCTGGCATGCGCACCAACGTGCCTCCTGCGATGCCCGGAGACGCCGTCAACGTTTTGCTGCTGGACACACTGAACACCGAGCCGCAGGACGAGTCCTACGTTCACGCCGAGATTGTGGACTTTCTCAAGAAACTTCAACCCGGAACAGAGGTAGCCATCTTCGCCCTGGATTCAAGGCTGCGGTTTGTGCAGGGGTTCACTGCGGATCCGGCAGCCATGCGAGCGGCACTGAACGGGAAAAGTCATGCGGGTGAGCCGGAGCGTACCGCCGTTACGCGCACCAACAGCGACCGTGCCGCAGATGCTGAAACGGTATCCACTCTTGCCGCCATGCAGATGTCGCCCGCGGGCCTCGCCGCACTGATGGCCGCACAGAACAACCTCAGCGGCTATCAATACGGCCAGCGGGTCACGATCACCTTTGAAGCGCTGCATGAGCTCGTGAACTACCTCGCCGGCATTCCCGGACGCAAGAATCTCATCTGGTTTGCGGGTTCGTTTCCTGTCACTGTCTTTCCCACAGCACAACAAAAGAGAATGATGAGCCAGCTACCCGGCTACCTGGACCAGGCGAGACAAACGGCGGATCTGTTGACCGTATCCAATATCTCGGTCTACCCCGTGGGCGCATGGGGCATCACAACGGACAGCGCCACCGCAGCGGACAGTTCCATGCCCGCAGACAATCCAGCTTCGGGCTCAAGCCGTGGGGGCGGCCCAACGTCTTCACTCTCGGCAGCGGCATCAGAGCAGGCAAGCACCATTGCATCCATGGAGCAGCTTGCGGCCGACACGGGCGGCAAAGCGTTCTACAACACCAATGACCTGAGCACCGCAATCAAGAAGGCCATTACCGACGGTTCGACGTATTACACGCTTGCCTATTCGCCCACGAACACCAGGATGGATGGAAGTTTCCGGCGGATTCGCGTCACACTGGACAAAGGGAAATTCAAGCTCGCCTACCGTAGCGGCTACAACGCGGAGGACGCATCGGCCGCTTTCAAAGCAGAGCAGACAAACCCGTTAGAACAGCTGATGGGACTCGGGCTGCCGAGCGCCACCGGGCTCTTATACGGCGTAAGCGCGCAGCCCGCCGCACAGCAGCCTGCACCCGATGCGCCGTTGGCGGGTCAGAACTGGAAGCTCAAGGGCCCCGTCACGCGGTACACCGTTGCTTTCCTCATCCGCCCGGAAGATATCGCCTTTGCAACAGGCCCTCAGGGTCAGCGCACAGGCAAGCTGCTCATGGAAGCAACCGCCTATGGGGACGATGGCGAACCCTTCAACTGGATAGCCGCCACACAAGGGCTGAATCTGGATCCGAAGACCTATGCTTCCATGCAGCAATCAGGAATCACCGCGCGTCTGCAGATTGACCTGCCGCAAAATACAGCAGTTCATCTTGTGACAGGCATCTACGACTGGAATAGCGGCTTGGCAGGGACTCTGGAAGCGCCGCTGCATGGTGCGCCTAAAGGCACCCAGTAAATCTCCGGTGCCGCCCCTTCTGCTGTCACTTCATTTGGCTGTTCTTGCAGACGCAGGTGTGTGTAGATAGCGGCCCGCGAACTCCAGAAAGGTCGGCCAGTTGGGCCCAGGCGTATGCCCGCCCGAGTGCTGCCGGAAAGCAATATCGCCAGAGATAAGTGGCGTTTCGATCGGCGGAAAAACAGTCGTTCCCAGATCCTTCTTGCCCAGCAGTTTGTACACAGGACCTGCGCCAACGGCCGCCAGGAACATGCCCTTTGCGTCGGCCCAGCCATCTCCATTCGTGGCTCCGCCCGATATGAAGATCGGACGCGGCGCAACCAGTGCGATCAGTTCGTTGGCATCCACAGGCAGGTCCGCCGTGGTCAGCGTGCTGTCGTACTTCAAGAAATTCCCTGCCATCCAGTGATATTCGCTGGCCGCGGCGATGTTGCCCACCTGCTCGCCGAAGTGATGGCGATAGAGCTTTGCGCCCGCCTCGCCCGAGGAACTGATGTAGCCAATTGCGAAGCGCGGATCATACGCCATCGCAACAAGCGATGCCTTGCCATAGCGCGAATGGCCCTCAATGCCCACCTGCTTTGCGTCTACATCCTTGTCTGTTTCAAAGTAGTCGAGAGCGCGGCTGGCGCCCCAGGCCCACGCGCGCAGCGCGCCCCATTGATCCAGTGTGCGCGGCTGGCCCTTGTTCGCAAGCCCGATGATGCCTTCCGTCAAACCTGCTCCGTTGTCCGGCTGTACGCTCGTCGGAACATACTCCGCATATCCCCAACCGCGCGCCAGCACCTGCTGTTCCCACGCAGGCCCCGCATTGGCAGGCGGAGCAAACTGCGGAAAGCGCTTCAGGAACATCGCCATGAAGGCCTTGCTGAAAGCCAGTTCCATGATGACCGGAACCGGCCCCTTGGCATTGGCAGGAGTACTGAGCGTCAGATCGATGTTGACGGAAATCTTCGGATCCGCTGAGTTGTCGACGTGTCCCACCAGCGTCTTCGTCACAATCGGAACCTGACCGTTCATCTCATGCCTCACGCTCGTTACTTCCCAGGTGACTTTCGGCAGATGGGAAGGCACGCGGCCCAGAACCTCCCGGTCAAAGAGTTCCACGATCTGCGGGCGGCGCTCCTTCCACCACTGTGCCGTGTTCGTCACGGGTTTTCCATTGTTCAGGACAAGCGGATCCGGCGGAGGACCGTAGATGTCAGCCTTCGACTCGTCGTAATTGGCCGCGTTGGGCGCCTTGGGATCGCCACTTGCGCCAGGTCGCAGCTGCGAGATGCCTAGAAGGTCCATCATGCGCTGGTGGTCCTTTTCTGACGCAGCCTGAATCGCCAGTTCCTCAGGTGTTGGCTTGTACGCGGGCGCAGTCTGTGCAGGCGCGGGCTTCGCTGCGCTGGTCTGCGCAGGCAGCGACACTGGCAGGTGGCAGATCAGGAAGGCTGAAGCACACAACGCGGGCAAACGCATCCGTAGAAACATCGACGAGTCCATGGGAAGCCCTTCTATGCAGGAGAAAATGGAGGAACGCTCGAACTCCGCAAGCATAGCGATTGAGTTGGCGTGTCGCAAGTGATTTCCCGCGGCCAGTTAGCAGCGCACTTGCAGGATCTGGACGCCTCCGCTCGACGTTCCCGGCACCGCAGGACCGGTTCAAGTTCGCAGATCCCATGCCGATACATCCATTGGACTGCATCCTGAGGGGTCGCTCGCATGAACTGGCTCATGAACCTTCCGATTTCCCGTAAATTCAACCTCACTTTCGGTATTATCTGCGCATCTTTTGTTCTCTTGGGCATATACACCTTCGCAACCTTTCGGGGAATTGCCGTGAAGAGCGAGGACGTCAGCGCAAACGCGTTCCCTGCGTCCATGGCCCTCTCGCATGCGCGTGGCGCGGCGGATGGGGTGCGACGCGAGGATCTGGAATCGCTGCTTTGCCAGACGGCCGAGTGCACGGCCCGTCACGATGCGTTGCGGCAGAACGAAATCGCCAATTATGAACGCGTGATCAAGGAATACGAGTCCGGGATGAGCAATCCGGCGGAACGGGAGCTTTGCAGCAAATTCACGGGCGCCTTCAGCCAGTACCTGCGCGCAAGCGACACAACACACGCACTCATGGCTTCGGGAAAGTCAGGAGATGCGCTGGATTTGATTTCTTCACCGGCAACAACCTCGCAGTTTGATTTAGCGCTGGCGGCGCTGAATGACGATCTCGCGTTGAATGCCCGGCACGGCAGCGGAGAGTCGGTGGCCGTAACGCAAGCCAGTGAACGCGCCACCTGGATCAATACCGGAGTAATTCTGGCCTTAATTGCGATCTGCGGAGGCATCGGCGCGCTTCTCACCAAGCTGATTGCACCGCCTCTCACAGAGGCGACGGCCGCACTGGAACGCGTCGCACAGAAAGATCTGAGCGTAAGTGTGGATGTGAGCCGCTCGGATGAGATCGGCCGGCTCGTGGCAGCTTTGAATACAAGTGTGATCTCGATGCGCAGCGTTCTGCATTCTGTCGCGCAGGGAGCGGAGACACTTTCTGCGGCGACCTCGGAAATGAGCGCGCGCTCGGTGCAGTCGGCGGGCAACGCCAACGCACAGACCAGCAAAACCAACCAGATTGCAGCAGCCGCGCAGGAGATGACGGCGACCATCGGCGAGATCAGTCACAACGCCGCAACCGCAGCCCATGCCAGCCGCGTTTCTGCCGAGACCGCCGACCAGGGGGGCGCGGTGATGCAGGCGGCTGCGGAGACAATGGAGAAGATCGCCACGGCTACGGGCACCGTTTCAGAAAGGATGTGTTCGCTGGCACGACGCTCGGAAGAAATTGGGAAAGTGGTCAGCGTAATTCAGGAGATTAGCGAGCAGACAAACCTTCTCGCGCTCAATGCGGCCATCGAGGCGGCGCGAGCTGGTGAACATGGCCGTGGATTTGCAGTAGTGGCAGGCGAGGTGCGGAGGCTGGCAGAGCGCACGAAAGGCGCAACGGAGGAG
This sequence comes from Occallatibacter sp., assembly GCA_049582405.1. GTDB lineage: Bacteria > Acidobacteriota > Terriglobia > Terriglobales > Acidobacteriaceae > Telmatobacter. Next base: position 5,763 of record JBAUTX010000428.1, read on the forward strand.
ATTGCTGCAACGATTCGCAGCATCCAGGACGAAACACGCAGCACGCTCGAAGTGATGCAGGAGAGCCACACAGCAGTCGAAGTGGGCATGGGCGAGACGGCCCGAGCGCGCAAGAGTCTGGAAGCAATCATCGAATCGTCACGTCATGTGGAACACCAGATTCAGCTCATTGCCACTGCAGCAACACAACAGACATCGGCATCCGGCGAAATTTCCGATTCGGCAGGACGCATCTCGCAGTTGGCGATTGAAAACTCGCAGGGCGCGGAAGAGGCGGTGGAGGCGCTCAAGAATCTTGCCTCACTGGCGGGCGAGCTCGACGGCATGATCCGCCAGTTCAGGCTGGGTACCGCGCACTCGGCTGAAACCTCTCTGCATGGCCCCGGGTCGATGCCCGTGAACTTCTCACCCCGCGCGATCCCTGCCTGAGCGGCATCCATGCCCTTTTGCCCCGGCCATCACCACCGTGGCCGGGGCTCTTACATAGAGCGCACAATGGGCGCCCCCCTCACCCTCCGCCTCTGTGGTAGGCTCCGATTGAGAGCCGTCTCTTCCCTGCCGTACAACGCGCCACCACCCTTTCTGCAACCAACCACTTGGAGACAGCCGTATGAGCGCCGTCAGATATGACCTGATCGTGATCGGTTCCGGGCCTTCTGGACAACGTGCCGCCGTGGCTGCCGCCAAGATGAAAAAGCGCGTGGCAGTTGTCGAATCGCGGTCGGTTGTCGGCGGCGTATGCATTAATACCGGAACCATCCCCTCAAAGACAATGCGCGAGGCGGTGCTGCACCTTTCCGGTTACAACTACCGTTCCGTTTATGGCATGAACTACCGCGTCAAAGACAAGATCACGATGGGCGATCTCGCGTTCCGTGTGCAGGGCGTCATCAAGACGGAAGTGGATGTGACCGAGGCGCAGCTCTCACGGAATGGCATCGATGTGGTGCACGGCATTGCCCAATTTGTCGATCCTCACCAGGTCCGCGTGGACGGTCCGCAAGGCGACACGACACTCCAGTCCGATCGAATCATCATTGCCGTGGGCACGCGCCCCGCAACGTCGCCAAAGGTCCCCATCAACGGCCGCACAATCGTCAACAGCGATCAGATTCTCGATCTGCCAGCTCTACCGCGCTCGATGGTCGTTGTTGGCGGAGGCGTCATCGGCGTGGAGTACGCATGCATGTTTGCCACGCTTGGTGTGCGCGTCACGCTGATTGAAAAACGCAACAAACTCCTGGAATTTGCCGATCAGGAAATCATCGAATCCCTCAGCTACCACCTGCGCGACAGCCGCGTAACCATGCGCCTCGGCGAAGAGGTGGAGAGCGTGGAAGAGCTACCAGACGGTGGCGTCGTCGCCAATCTGGAGAGCAAGAAGAAAGTGTCAGGCGATGCGCTGCTTTACGCAGTGGGCAGACAGGGCAATGTGGATGATTTGAACCTGGCCGCTGCAGGATTGGAAGCGGACAACCGCGGGCGCATCCCGGTCGATGAGCACTACCAGACCAAGGTGGAGCATATTTTTGCGGTGGGCGATGTCGTGGGGTTTCCCTCGCTGGCTTCAGTCTCCATGGAGCAGGGACGCATTGCCGCAGCGCGCGCCTTCGATGATCGCGCAACGACCTCCAATCCGAGCTTCTATCCCTATGGCATCTACACCATTCCCGAAATCAGTTTTATCGGCAAAACGGAAGAGCAGCTAACCGATGAAGACGTGCCATACGAAGTGGGCATGGCCTATTACCGCGAGGTGGCGCGCGGCCAGATTCGGGGCGACACGACCGGACGATTGAAGCTGGTCTTTCATCGCGACACGCGCAAGGTGCTGGGCGTGCACATCATCGGCGAAGGCGCCAGCGAACTGGTGCATATAGGTCAGGCCGTGATGACGCTCGGTGGCACCATCGACTACTTCATTGACACGGTCTTTAACTATCCAACGCTCGCCGAGTGCTACAAAGTTGCGGCATTCAACGGGCTGGGCCGCCTGCACCGCTACCAGGCGGGATGAGGCAAAGGAGTCTGCCATGTCGACCGCGATCGGCGTTGTAATGACGGAGCATATTGTCGCTGGAAGGCTGGAGGATCAGCGGTTGACAGGAAAGCTGCTGCGCTACCCCCAGGACACAGATGAACTGGATGCGCTCGTTGCCATTCCAGGCGGTGAACTCGTGCAGACCATTGCGGAACAGGTGATGAGTCTGGGAGAGAGTGGTCAGGGTCCGGCAGATGCCATCGGCGTGGCTGTCCCCGGCATCATTCGTCACGGCGTCGTGGAGGACTCACCCAATCTGGCACAGATCAAAGGCATGAGGCTCGCCGAGGAGTTGGCTCACGTACTCAGCGGCAAGGGCATCACCGCGCCTGTCCATATCTCAAACGATGCGGACGCGATTGCCGCAGGCGTAGCCGCCACGCGCGGCCAGCTTAACAAACTCACCCGCGTCTGGACCATTGGCAACGGCATCGGCTACGGCCGGTGGCCCTATGTCGAGGGCGTCTGGGAAGGTGGACACATCACAGTCAGCCTGGATCCAAGGGAGCGCTTCTGCGGCTGCGGTGGCATTGGCCACCTGGAGGGCATCATGGGCTATCGCGCCATGCGCATGCGCTTCCTGGACCTGGAGCCCGAAGAGGTCTTTGCAAATGCGCAGCGCGGTGATGCGCGCTGCAGTGAATTTGTTGACCTATGGCATCGAGCGCTCGCGGCTGCGACCGCTTCCTTCATCCATCTGGCTGGGCCTGGGCGATTCTATTTCACCGGGCATAACGTCGGCTTCCTCGATCTCCCAGTGTTGCGCGCACAGCTTGAGACCATGGTCAAGATGAGTCCCCTCCTGAGCTATTCGTTGGAGATTCTGCAGCCGGACGATGAAACCGCCCTGATTGGAGCGGGCGTAAGCGCATTGCGCGCTTTGACTTGGTGACGCAGGCCGGCCGCCTCTTAGGCAATATCAAACACAGCCATGCGATACACTATAGCCACTGTTGCTCCCCACCGCGGAGGGATGGGTGAGTGGTTGATACCGGCGGTCTTGAAAACCGTTGTGCCTGAAAGGGTACCGGGGGTTCGAATCCCTCTCCCTCCGCCATTAAACCTTCCAAAGACATCCTGCTACGTCCTATCTAAGCCGATTCTATACTGAAAACAAATACTTTATTGCCTTACTCCGTCCATCGGGGTACTATGGAAGCCAAGTTCCACTGGGGGTACATTTGGGGGTACATTGATGTTTCCCCTGGGGGTATCTTCCCAAACGGGCTTTTGGAGGGCTTGCCGTGGCGCTCACTGACACTCAAATTCGCAAAGCAAAAGCCGAGGATTCCGCCTATCGCATGAGCGATGGTGGAGGGCTATTCCTTTGGATCACTCCCGCTGGCGGCAAGCTCTGGCGCTGGAAGTACCGCTTTGAAGGGCGCGAAAAGCTGATGACCTTCGGGAGCTACCCCGATGTGCCTCTGGCTCTGGCCAGAGAGCGTCACACTGAGGCGCGCAAGCTGCTGGCCACCGGCGTAGACCCTATGGCCGAACGCAAGGCCGAGAAGGCGGCGGCAGAGAATTCCTTCCAAAGCGTAGCTCGCCTCTGGCTCGCTCACTGGCAGGATGGCAAAAGCCCGCGCCATGTGGACTACGTGAAGCGTCGAATGGACGCCGACATTCTTCCCGCCCTGGGCGCGCGGCCTATCGCTTTGATTGAAGCCCCGGAACTGGTGGGCATGACCAAAGCCATTGAGCAACGCGGCGCGCGCGACATTGCCAAGCGTGCTCTGGAGACAACCGGACAAGTCTTCCGCTTCGCCATTGCCCACGGATACGCCACGCGCAACCCCGCCAGCGAGATTCGCCCCAGCGACATTCTGAAATCCACGCGCAAGGTGAACTATGCGCGCGTGGATGCGCGCGAATTGCCCGAACTGCTCCGAGCGATTGAGGTTTATCAGGGAACGCACGTCAC
>JBAUTX010000429.1:0-13046 GCA_049582405.1 Occallatibacter sp.
GTACAGGCCTTCGACGAGCCATTCCAGTAGGTTCTGCGCACCGCCTGGAATTCCCTTCATGTCGCGCGTCGCGGCTCTGGCGAAGAAGATCAAGCCGATGGCGACAATCCAACTGACGACCATCGAATTCGTGATGAAGCTCCCCAAACGGTCGATCTTGACGGCGTATTGCGGCAGACCCTGTTCCGGCTCTGCGGCAAACACCGTGCAGGTTGGCAAGAAAACCACCAACCACAACCAACGTTGGAGCGAACTTCTCATCGGTCAGTCTTTCTCTGCCGCGACTTTCTTACCTTGAAGCGTTGACAGGTGGCTTCGAGGTCGCGCTTCGTGACGGCGTTCTGAATTGAAACGATCCTAGGTTTGACGAGATGTCGGAACAACTAGGGAAATCACTAGGTTTTTCGGGCTGAGTGGCGGACAGGATTGGCAAGGGCTCGGGCCCAGTGCAGCGCAGCCCAGCCCACTCGTATGAGAGCAGAGATTGGAGCAAGGATTCCGGTTAGGGATGAATTGGAGAGATGCGCTTAGATTGGCAACTTTCAGGCTCTGCCTGCCCAATGGCCCCGAACGGCAGTGGAGACAAGTGTGACGGCATATGTCACTCAATGAACTTTCGCAGAGGACGAGAAACGCGACCACGTTCTGGAATGCAATTGCTTAAGGTTCACATCTGACACATACTAATCAATGCAGCTTCACAAATAGGCCAATTCGAGTCTCCATGCAACGCGTGAATGTAAGACAACAATTCGCCGCGATGGTTAAGGTCTCCGAATCGCTGTCGGGGATTTGTCTTGTTTTGGCTGCGCTCCTGCCATTTTGTTTAGCGCCAGTTTGCCTTGGGCAGGCCAAGAAGAATGTCCTCATGATCATCGAGATCGGACAGTCGCATCCTGCTCCGGCGCTCGTGACTAACCAGATTCTTTCGGCGCTTGGCTCAGATCCACGGTTCGATGCCGAATTGCGCTTGGAGAATCTCGACGCCATTGATCTGTCGGACGACGCGCGGAACGAATTGCGTGATGGCATTGTCCGGAAGTACCGCAACGTCCGGTGGGACCTGATTGTGTTAGTAGGTCCCGACCCGCTCCGGCTTTTTGCAGAGCCGTCTAGGACGTTTTATCCCGGTGTCCCGGTTGTGTTCTGTTGCAGTTCCCCAGGCCAAGCTGACCAGAGGAGCACCGACTCCCGCTCCACAGGCTCATGGTTGCAGTGGGATCCCGCCAAGACGCTGGACGCAGCCATCCGTTTGCTGCCGGACACACGTCAGGTGTTTGTGGTCGCGGGCCATTCCAGATATGACCGAGCTCTCACAGCGTTTGTGAGGGCGGACTTAAATCCTTACGAGAATCGACTTAATATCACGTATCTTACCGATCTTCCGATGAGCACACTGCTGGAAAGGGTGAGGCATCTCCCGGGCCATTCCATCGTTCTTTATCTTACTTTCTTCAAAGACATCGAGGAGCGGCAGTTTATGAATAGCATCGATGTCCTCCCCCAGATCACTGCAGCCTCTAACTCTCCAGTGTTTGGTGTATCTGACACGTATCTCGGTCGCGGCATTGTCGGCGGACACGTGGTTAGCTTTGAAGATCAGGGCAAGATCGCGGCGCGTGATGTTATCGGGATCTTAGGTGGAAAGCCGCCGCAGGACATTCCCATCGTGCATGCTCCGAGTATTTACTTATTTGACTGGCGCGAGTTGCAACGCTGGAAGCTGGACGAAAGTAAGTTGCCGATCGGAAGCACAGTTCTATTTCGGAAGCCGAGTGTCTGGCAGCAAAATAGGCGGACGGTGCTCGGCGGATTAATGCTCATTGCGATTCTAGGTTTGCTTGTCATTTATTTTCTCTTCGAGCGTAAGCTGCTCAAACGAGCCCGAAAGGCTCAGGAGCAACTCAGCGGGTTGCTGATCAATGCTCAGGAACTGGAGCGCAGCCGGCTCGCATCCGAAATTCATGACGACTTCAGCCAAAGGCTGGCTGTGTTATCGCTCGGACTGGAAACTGCGGCCGAACAAATCTCCGAGCCTACGCCGGAAACCAATCGGCAAATGCAGGAGCTCATGGAGTCCGCCAGCGAGCTTGGTGCCGACCTTCACGCCCTCTCGCACCAACTGCATTCTTCTACACTGGAACGGCTTGGCCTTGCTGCGGGAGTAGGATCATTCTGCAAAGAATTCAACGCTCAGCATGGAACACAGGTAGCATTCTCTCACCGCGGCCTGCCGCCGTTCGTGTCTCCGGAGATTGCACTGTGTTTGTTTCGTATCGTCCAGGAAGGACTCCGGAATGTGCAGAAACACAGCGGGGCAGCTCATGCGGAAGTGAAGCTGGAATTGCTGGGTACGAAGCTTCACTTGTGCATCTCCGATGACGGCAAAGGATTCGATACGAAGGAAGCCTCGGACCGCCAAGGTCTAGGTCTGTGGAGCATGCGGGAGCGGGTCCGGTCGGTAGATGGCCGATTCGAGGTTCACTCGGAAAAGGAAAAGGGAACAAAAATTGACGTTTGGACGATGACTGAACGAAAACCTGATTCGATTCGAAGGGATTCGGCGACCACGCCAGCGCCGGAATCTATCAGTACTTCGGAGCGAGGCACCGATTAAGCGTGGAGAGAATCTGTGGCGTATCGGACACATTGGTCTATTAGAGGAAGTTGATGATGGAAACCCGCCCACAGATCCTGATTGCAGACGATCACGTCATCTTTGCTGATGGTTTGCGGCTGCTGCTGGAAAAGCACTACAACGTCGTTGGGAGTGTTGCGGATGGACGCGCTCTCATCATGGAAGCTCTCAGGCTGAAACCAGACGTGATTGTGGTGGACATTGGGATGCCCCTTCTGAACGGACTCGACGCCGCCAAGAGGGTACGGAAACAGCTTCCAAGAGTGAAGCTCGTATTTCTAACAATGCAGGACAATCGAAACTTGGCTGCCGCCGTTCTTGAGTTGGGATCATCCGCATTCGTCCTCAAGCAGTCTGCGGGCTCAGAGCTGTTGATGGCAATTGACGAGGTGATGCATGGCAAATGCTACGTAACGCCGAAGCTCAGGCCGGAAGACTGGGCCGTACAGAAGTCCCGGGCGCACCAGTACTCCAAGCAGTTGACTTCGAGGCAACGTGACATTGTGCAGATGTACGCTGAGGGACGTCCGATCAAGGAGATCGCGGCACACCTGAACCTGAGCGAGAAGACGGTCGATTTCCACAAGCATCACATCATGGAAACATTCAACCTGAAAAGCAATGCCGACCTGGTGCTCTTAGCACTCAAGGAAGGTCTCATCTCTCCCGATCCCAAGTCTTTGCCGTAAAAGCATCAATTTGATGAGACTGCGGCGTCACGCTTCTGACCTAGGGCTTTTCCTAGTTTTCACCCCTCTGAATGCAAACTTAATATGAGGGTGCCGCTGTAATTTCTCGGCGACGATCTCTCGTCATCGGCTGGGGACATGTCAGAAATTGCAAATTCTAAAAGCGTGCATCGTCGACGTATCCTTCTGGCCGACGACAACTTTCTCATGCTGGAGCGAGTGACAAGGTTTCTGCAACCGACTTTCGAGATAGTGGGAGTGGCTCAGAATGGCGTCGAAATGGTCAGTGAGGCGATACGGTTGAGCCCTGACATCATTGTTGCTGATATCTCTATGCCGGAATTAGACGGAATCAAAGCCGCTCATCGGCTGCGGAAGATGGGAGCTACGTCGGCCATCGTTTTCCTCACGATCCATGAGGATTCCGAATTCGTTGGGGCGTGCATGGATGCGGGAGCATTTGGATACGTTTTGAAATCTCACATGAAAACAGACTTGATTCCTGCCATCGCCGCTGCATTGTCTGGCCACTGCTTCGTTTCCCCCGCCGTCCAAACCTAGGGATTTTCCTAGTTGTTGCGCGCTTTCCGCCGCAGTAAAAAGACACCAATCTGAGAAAGGGCTGCGTGTTGCACGGGCGGGGAATTTTCGCGCGTTTCGGTGCTGCTGAACCTGCCTGCACCAGGCTGCGTCCTCAGAGAAAAGATGCATCGATTGGGGCGACTTTAGTGCTGGATGGGCAGCCGTAGCGCCACGCGCAGTGTGTATAGAAGAAATTGACGCAGGAAAGTATGCCGTTTCATCGGCAGGCGAATTGGTTCTATTGGGAAAGAGGAACTCTATGAGCAATCAATCTAAAAAGAAAAACGCGCACGACACGGCCACTCCGAAGAAGAGTAAGGGAGTGGTCTACGGTCGAGATTCGGATGAAAGGCTTGGCAACAAGAAGTATGAGGCTGAAATGTTCAAGCTGCAGACCGAGTTGGTGAAGCTGCAGGAGTGGGCGAAGGCTACTGGCGCTCGCGTCGTCATCCTCTTCGAAGGACGCGACGCGGCTGGCAAAGGCGGCATTATCAAACGCATCGCCGAGCTCACTAGTCCGCGGGTCTTCCGCGTGGTGGCGTTGCCTTCTCCCACGGAGCGCCAGAAGACACAGATCTATCTGCAGCGGTACATCGAACATCTTCCCGCCGGCGGCGAGGTCGTCATCTTCGATCGCAGTTGGTACAACCGCGCGGGCGTGGAGCACGTGATGGGCTTCTGCAGCAAGGAGGCATACGGCAAGTTTCTCAAGAACTGTCCAAGTTTCGAGGCCTCCCTCGTCAATGACGGAATCATCCTGCTGAAGTACTGGCTTGAGGTCAGCGAAAAGGAGCAGCACAAGCGGTTTCTGGCCCGCATCGAGGACACATCCAAGCGCTGGAAGTTGAGCCCGATGGATCTGGAGTCCCATCGTCGGTGGTACGACTACTCGCGGGCTCGTGACGCTATGCTGACCGCGACGGATACTCCGCAAGCCCCCTGGTTCATTGTTCCTTCGGACGACAAGAAACGGGCACGCCTAAATTGTATTGCTGACATTCTCAGTCGCATTCCGTATGAGGAAATTCCTTACAAAGTACCTAAGTTGCCAGGGCGACAAAAGCCAAATGGGTACCAAGAACCAAAAGTGAAGCACCAGTTGATCCCGCAGCTATCGTGGGAGGGTGGGAAGTAAATGGCGCGCCCAGCGAAGATCGAGTCGTCAAAGCCCAGGAAACACGGCGACAACAAGGACTTAGCTTCGATTCCCCACCTGTCGCGTGCTGATCGGTTGGCAATGGGCAAGGCATTGCGTGACAAGTGTCCACGCGATGCGCACGCGGCGTGGAAAGCCCCGCACAACCGGCCTGACCCGGTCAGCCTGGTCCTCAAAGCCGATTCAGGACGGCTTCCCGACCTCATTCCCCTTCGCCAGGGCGCATGGTGCAATCTCCCTTCACCTTCTACCGAGGCTCAGCGCTTGCCATGGCGGACGATCTGGTGGGCACTCCGTCTACCGGCCTCCGTGTGCAATGCGGTGGAGACTGCCACCTGGTCAACTTCCGAGGTCTCGCCACCCCAGAGAGACGGCTCATCTTCGCCATCAACGATCTCGATGAGACCCTCCCCGCGCCTTGGGAATGGGACATCAAGCGTCTTGCTGCGAGCGTCGTGATCGCATGTCGGGACAATGGCCTCAGCGAATCCGCCGCAAAAGATGCGGTCCTCGCCTGCGTCCAGTCCTATCGCAAGCACATGGCCGCATTCGGCGAAATGAAGGTGCGGGATCTGTGGTACCTGGAGGTCGAGCTTGAAATGCTGATCTCGGGTGTCAAGGACGTTGGGATCCGCCAGAGAGCTGCGAAAGAAGTTGCTAAGGCACAAGAGAGCAGCACCTCAGAAGGTCTCTTCCCAAAGCTCGTAGACGATGCGGGCGGGTCGCCAATTATCAAAGACCAGCCCCCGACGATCTTTCATTTTAAAGGTTTGTCGCCTGGAGAAGTGCATACCTGGGCAAGAGTGACGTATTCGAGAAGTCAGTGGCTGCGTTCTCCGTTGCCTACGCCGACCAGAATGAGAAGGACCACGCCGCGCTCAAACGCGCGATTCGCGCGGGCAAACTCAAGGCAGAAATCGAGGAAGCAAAGTGAGTCGATCGCCGTACTCGTCCATCCCAGGTCGAGCCTGCGAAGTATCAGGTCGGTCGGTCGTCCGCAGAGGCAAAGTTCGTAACTGCTGCGCGCGATCCTCCGTGAAAAATAGGATCGCTTCAATAGAGGAATCGCAATGAAATCTGCACACGATCATTCCGCTCGTCGCCCTTTCCCGATTCTTCAGGGGGTGCTGCCAATCACGACTGCTCAGATCCCGGCCGAAATTCTTGCCGGTATCACGCTTGCCGCAATTGCCGTCCCAGAGGTCATGGGCTACACGAAGATCGCTGGCACACCCGTGATCACTGGTCTCTACACCATGCTCATCCCCACTACATTGTTCGCTGTGTTCGGTTCTTCGCGACACCTTGTGGTGGGCGCCGATTCGGCGACGGCCGCGATCCTTGCCAGTGCCTTGGTGGGGATTGCCGCCACGGGTTCGGAGCAATACATGGCATTGGCCGGTGTACTTGCATTGATGGCCGCAGGTTTCTTAATTCTTGCACGCCTCATGCGACTGGGATTTCTAGCAGACTTCCTCTCTCGCACCGTGCTCATTGGATTCCTGACCGGGGTCGGTGTTCAAGTCGCGCTGGGGGAAATCGCTGGCATGTTGGGCCTCAAGGGTGGCGGCCACGGCGCCTTGGGGAAGTTCTGGAACGACCTTCAACAGCTTGGGCAGGTGAACCGCTACGAACTTATGGTGACGCTTAGCGTGTTGGCGGTCATCGTCGGCTTCAAAATGGTTTCGAAGAAAATTCCGGGAGCACTGATCGCTGCTATCGGTGCCGTGGTTATAACGTGGGCACTAGGACTCGATAAACACGTGCATATAGTCGGAGCCGTTCCCAGTGGTCTGCCGCATCTCAGTCTGCCAAAGGTGAACTGGAACTGGACAGTGATGGCGACGTTGCTTCCCACGGCCTTCGCAATGTTCGTTGTGATCCTGGCACAAAGCGCAGCCACAGCCCGCGCCTTCGCGACGCGCTACGACGAGGATTTCAGCGAGAATACCGACCTGGTCGGCCTGGCCCTGGCCAATATTGGCGCTGGCCTGTCCGGCACCTTCGTAGTCAATGGCAGCCCGACCAAAACGCAAATCGTCGACGATGCCGGCGGCCGCAGCCAACTGTCGCTTCTGGTAATGGCGGCGATGGTCGGGCTGATCCTGCTCTTTTTGACTGGCGCGCTGACTTATTTGCCAGAGGCGGCTTTGTCGGCCATCGTGTTTCTGATTGGAGTCGGCTTAATCGATGTCGCTGGAATGCGGAGGGTTTTCAGTCAAAGGCGATCTGAGTTCTGGTTGGCACTAATTACCGCGTCTACGGTCGTGATCGTTGGTGTTGAGCAGGGGATACTGCTTGCCATCGCATTGTCGCTCATCGCTCACACCCGGTACGGGTATCAACCGAAGAACGCGGTGCTTCTGCCGAGTGAATCGGGCGGTTGGCAACCAGTGCCAGTGGACAAAGCAGCTTCCGCGGCACCTGGGCTGGTCATTTACCGTTTCACCCACAGCATGTACTACGCGAATTGCCGGCAGCTTGCGGATGAGATTTCATTTCTCGCGAACACCGTCCAGCCACCCGTGCGCTGGCTCTGCATCGATGCGTCAGCGGTAGACGATGTCGACTATTCCGCGGCGGAGACCATCCGGTCCGTATACTCCAAGTTGAAAGCAAGGGGAATACGGCTAGTCGTTGCGGAAATTATGGATGACCTCAATACCAGAGCACGCTACCAGATGTGGGAGTTGATCGGCGAGGATGCCCACTACGATCGGCTGGAGGACGTCGTGAAGGAGTACCGGCAGACGTTCAACATTGCTCCGCCGCCGAATCATGCAGACCCGACTCCGCGTTGAATTGATCGGAGGCGTGCGACAAATTAGCTGGCCACGTTCAACGTCTCCCACGGTGGCTTGCGCCACTATTTGCTAGGCTGCGGGTAGCGTTCGAACATTTCCATAATCTTCTTCAGTTCACCTTCTCGTCAGAAGCTGCGTATTCGACAATCTTGCCCACAGGAGGCCAGTGACACGAGACCGTGGATGTCCTCGAATAGAAAAATGAACCTTCACGGTCCCCAACTTTGCGGATCTAACTGTGGGTTGCCGACGGTTCAGTAGCAGGCTGGTTCGCTGAAATACCAAACTCATTTCCACATCCTGCTTCCTGGCGCTCCGGGGCATCGGCGGCCATCGAGGCGATCTTGCGCGCATAAAGGCTGATGCCCGGCATCGCACTTAGTCCGTGTGCAAAGATGCAAAGCAGTACCGTCACCTCTACAGCGAAGCGGATAGTTTCCTCACCCTGGAAATGAGTCTGTTGCTCCAGGTAGACAAGGCCGAGAACGATGGATGCAAGGCCACGCGGGCCGAACCAACCCATGAAGACTACGCTGGCCGCACTGAGACGCGTACCGATGAGCGCGATTGCCACCGGCAACATCCGCACCAGAGTCAGACTTAGAAGGGCATATACCCACGACGATGCGGTGAACTGCGGCCAATCTCGCACCATTGCCATGCCGAACAGATAGAACACGGCCAGGTTCAGCACCTGTCCCCAACCTTCCGCGAACTCTACGCTCTGCTGACCCGCATCCTTGAATTTGATTTGCACCGCCAAGCCGCCGACGAACGCCGCGATGAACATACTCGCGCCAACCGCTTCCGACACAACCAGGCAAAGCAGCGGCAGCGTGACCAGGCCTATTTGTTGGAAGGACTCCGCGATCCACTCCTTGCGGCGCGCGAGACTCAGCAACCATCCCCCGACGAACCCGATTGTCAGGCCGACAGCTGCGCCAAAGCCAAGCTGTTGCACCATGAACTGTATTAAGCTGCCCCTGCCACCTTCGATCCTGGCGGCCGCGATGGCGATGAAGAACAGGAGGAACGGGACGGAAAGCCCGTCATTGAGACCGGCTTCCACATTCAGACCCTGGCGGATCCGCATGGGTACGCGCGGACTGTTTACGATGATTTGTCCCAGACCGGCGTCGGTCGGCGCAAGGATAGCGCTCAGAATTCCCGCTTCCACAATCGACAGCTGCGGAAACACCAGCCGCGCAATAACCGCCCCCAGAAGTATCGTCAGTAACATCCCTACGCTTAGCAAACAAACCGGCAGGTTTCTAATACTGCGCAAAACATTCAGGTTTGTGCGACTGGCATCCGTAAAGAGCAGCATCACCAAGACCAATTCGGCAATACGAAGTATGACGTTTGCAGTGAAACCTGCTCTCAAAATCCCCTGCAAGGCTGGGAACATGAGCATTCCGGCGCCCGTGAACACGATGGGCGCGGTGACGATCGTCTGTGCTATGCGCCGAGATAGCAGACTGTAGAGCAAAAGCAACAACGCGAAGCAAGTCACCGGAATCATGCCCGATACCCTTCCAACTTCCAGTGTGAGCCTTTACGTCAGACCGGTCGTTAGTTATCTAGAGCTTTTGTTTTAGATTCTCCAGTGACGCGGATCGCATCTGTACGCCACCTAATGTCAAGCACTTCGTTCAAGGGCTGCGAATGCGTTCATCGCCGAGCAGCGCCGGTTCCTTTCCGCATTAGCTCAGAGCCAATCATTCCCAACCCACAATCACTCCAACTTTTCGAGGGGTTCGGATGAGATCCGTGTCTGGGCACCCACGAGTCGCGTAACGATAGCAAACAGCAAGCTGACGGATAGGCCGCACATCAGCACACCCGTAACACTCTCTATTGGCCCCAAAGCACGCCACGTGCCTGGGAGCACTACGTCTCCATAGCCGACGCTGGAGTAGCTCGTTGTCGAGAAATAAAAAGACGATTCCCATGATGGAAGACATACCAGGCGATAGAACCACGCCCACAACAAAATCTCCAACATGTGCATGCAGATAATCTGACTCATGAATCGGACCAGCAGCATCGCGAAACGTTGTGGTCCAGGGTGCTGAAGGCACTTTACAAGGTGATCCCTACCCCAACGAATAAGCAGGGCCATCCCGGCGCACTGGAAACTTAAGGTAATTAACACCAGAGCGGTTGCCGCGCCGGCTGCTCGAACGAAGGTCATAAGCTCAGTCCTGGTGAAACGGAGATTGGGGTGGTATTGATCACTTTAACCTCTGTACATCGCATGCGCAGTTTATTACCAATGCAGATAAGGCCCCACTCGGCACATCAACTTTCGAGGGCCTTAACCTCAATTCGACGTGTGTTGCTTCGGCTGCCGTGTTCAAACGGCAATATTCTCAGGAATCTGTTAGGGGCGAGGCAGCATGGCTTTTAAGAGAGCTGATCGCGGAGGCGAAGGCCATCGCAGAAAATGGATTCATCTATAGCCTGCCGCGGAAATGTCCTCTGCTTCACGCCACAATTGCCGCGAAAGCATTGTCTATAGAGAGAAAACATCTTCAGAGAGAAATGTGTTCTCTCAGATGTTCAGCTGGCACGCTCCCGACGCTGGTGCACTCGAATCAGAACACTCTCAGGAATACGTAGACTGATGTAGCCTCTCTTCTTCATGGTCTCTGAACTTCCCCATGTGAGAACACCGCCCTCACCCGCGAAGAGCCTTCTGACTGACTTCTCGCTCATCGCCCAAAGTTCTGCAATCTCTGGCACTGAGTAGTGGCGCTCCAATGCGACTGACGGAAGGGTGTCTCGCTCGACTGGCCTCTTTGTAAAGTCCCCTATTCTCATGGTGGAAACTCCTTGGGAGAGGTGATCTGGCCAACAAATTCTCTGTCTTCTTTATTCCCGTTCGGTATCGCTTGAGTTTTGCGAATTTCTGGAACGAATCCTCGCATACGTGCAGGTATGGCAGGTCTTCGGCGATGTTCCGATCTTGACAATATCGCAGCAATAAACCTAAAGTCAAGTTGTAACGTTACAGAATTTACAATTGTAATTTCGCTAGAGGGAGTGCCGTGGCAGCAAAATTACCGCCCCAACAGCCAGTCATCTCCATTCGCATATCGGATGCCCTCCGGTCACGCCTTGAAAAGCTGAGGGAAATTATTGCGGTGAAGACCGGGAAAAGTGTCTCGACATCGGAGGCCGCAAAGCAGCTTCTTGAGTCCGCGCGAGACGACCGTCTTGATTTCGTAAACCTGCTCTCGGAGCCGACCAATTCCCTGCTGAGGATTCGCGGCAAATGGGAAGCAAACCTTCCTCTCTCCCTGGCCGAATGGACATTGGTTGCCTACTACTGTGCGCAGGGCGCGGAGTCCTTCACGACATCCGAACAGGGTCAGCTTTCCTACGAGTCTTTGGCAGAGATTTTCGAGGCCTTCCTTGCGGCATATTCCATCATTCGGAGACCGAAGAAGTCGCTCCGGGATTCGTTGTATCTGCGAACTCTTCCAGTGGACAAGCAGTGCGAGGAAAAGGGGCTCGAGGAGGTTGGAAGCGAAGACGTTCGCCGGGTTTTAACGCGCACCATTCAGATGCTCAGGAACCCGTCACAAAAGCGGCGAAGACCGATCCTCGCCGTTCGCAATCTCTATACCCTTCTGGACGAGGAGAAGTTCTCAAACATAGAGAAGCTAAACGAGGTGCTTCGGCCGCATTGGACGGTATTGTGGCGGGTGTGCGCGCGGGGCCACTATTCCCTTCACAGAACGCCCCTGCGGGAGAAGGTGTCTGCTGCGGAGTTAGACGAAGAGGATTTTGAGACAGAGTTCCAGCCAGCTTTGCCCTCGCTCGAGGAAGGTGGATACCGCCTCGATCTGGTACGGGAAGAGGGCAATGAATTCTCTCTTCGTTTACATTTTCCCGGACCCTTTGCCACGCGTTATCCCGTCGTTGGGTACGCGAGGATTGCCGAGTTCCGAAGGATGCTGGAGGAGCTGAATCTGGAGCCGACATTATCTCAATGGAAGGGCTACTACTTTTCAGTGCTCGCTGGGGTCATTGAGAACGACGCAAGGATCGTGCTCTTCCATGCGCGTGAGAACGGAATTACCTTTGAGTTCCCGCTGGAACACTGGCTGTCGATCCGCAATCTGTTTCGCCGGGCTTGGCAGGCTCCCGAAGTGGTCAATACTTGGCAGGCCTTGGGACTTGAGTATGGCGAGATGTAAAAGCAGCGGTGCTTCGCACCGGAAGAAGTATGGTCGCGGTAGGGATACGGCTTACGCCGTACCCCCCGCACAGATCCGTACGGGCGGATTTCCCGCATACGGCTCTTACCTCAGGTGGTGACGCGCAGACGGCGCGAAGGATAAGGACGGCAGATATGGGCCGGAGGAAGCCATTTGCGGATGAGCCGTTTCATTCGTTCCCACTTGACGCGACCATGCTGGCTTCGCCTGCACAGAGCTCGATGCCAGAGGTTGCTCACGGTGTAGCGAAAATGGGCCAAAGCGTGCCGGTTGCCCGGCACTCCGAAGTATCGGATATGCCCGCCCACAACGGACTTCAACCACTTTCCGACTTCCGGAACAGGGTCATGCATGCGCCGCCACAAGCCGATCTTCACCTCTTGCAGCTTGGCCTGCATGCGCTTGCGAATCGTCTGCCGAAGCACCATGAACCTTCCCTTCTTTGTCTTCCCGCAGATGTGCGTGAAGCCGAGGAAGTCGAAGGTCTCCGGCTTGCCCAGACCGGCGCGCTTTCGGTTCTTCGCCGCATGGCGTCCGAACTCGATCAGCCGCGTCTTCTCCGGGTGCAGCTCCAGTTGGAACTTCTCCATTCGTTCTTTCAGTTCCAACCAGAACCGTTCGGCCTCGTCTTTGTACTCGAACCCAACCACGATGTCGTCCGCATAACGCACCACGATTACATCGCCGTGCGCACGCTTCTTACGCCATGCCTGAACCCAGAGATCGAAGACGTAGTGGAGGTAGATATTCGCCAACAGGGGCGATGCACTTCCGCCCTGTGGCGAGCCTGCTTCCACGAAGGTTCGCTTGCCCTTTTCCAGCACGCCCGCGTTCAGCCATTTCTGGATGAGACGCACAACGCGCCGGTCCGCTATCCGATGCTGGAGGAACCGGACCAGCCATTCATGCGACAGCCTGTCGAAGAAGCTGCGCACGTCCAGGTCCAGCACC
>JBAUTX010000430.1:0-3646 GCA_049582405.1 Occallatibacter sp.
ATGGAAAACACCTGCCGGTACGCAAAGCGCTGCAGCCAGATGTGGAAGAGCAGCCAGCCGTCGCCTTTGTTGGCTGGGTGACGCCGCTCCAGGCTGAAGGCCACTGTGGACGTGATGAAGTCGATGAGCAGGAAGGCGAGGAAGTACGCCACCAGCTTTTGCAGGCTGGCTATGGACGCTGCTTCAGGGTGGTAGTGCCGGTCAACGAAGTAGTTGATGGTGCCGTAGACAAACATCAGGTCAATGAACGGCGAGACGAGCGGCAGCAGCATCTGGAAGATGAGGATGTTGGGCAGCGCGAACAGGCCCATCGCCTTATTGCGCACAAAGGCCATGCGGTGTTTCCACACCGATTGCAGAATGCCGAAGGACCAGCGGAAGCGCTGGCGCATCAGGCCCTTCGCATCAATGGGCGCCTCGGTAAAGGCCAGTGCGCGGTCCTCATAGACGACCTTGTACCGCTGTTCCAGCAGGTTCATGGTGAGATCAGCGTCTTCGGCGACCGTGTTGAGCGGGTAGCCGCCCGCGGCTTTCACGGCAGCGGTGCGCCATGCGCCGATGGCCCCCGGCACGACGGTGACGACGTGGAAGAGGTCGAGGGCGCGCCGCTCGAAGTTCTGGCTGGTGATGTATTCAAGCGCCTGCCAGCGCGTCCACAGGTTTACGCGATTGCCCACCTTGGCGTTGCCGGCGACTGCGCCGATCTCGGGGTCCTCAAAGTGCGGAAGCAGCTTTGAGATTGCGTCGGAGGCTATGACCGTGTCGGCGTCAATGCCGACATAGAAAGGCTCGTCGAGCTGCTCGATGGCGAAGTTGAGCGCCGCAGCCTTGCCGCCGTTGGGTTTGGTGAGCACGGTGACGCGGCCGGCGGCAATCTCCTTCGTGAAGGCCTCACGCGCCACGTCAAAGGTGCGGTCGCTCGAGCCGTCGTCGATGACGATGACGCGCAGGTTTTCGTAGTCCGAGTGCAGCACGGAGCGGACGGTGCGGACAATCACCGTCTCTTCGTTGTAAGCCGGGACGAGCACGGCGATGCGCGGATTGAAGCCGGGCGAAGCCTGGCGATGGGGGCGGCGCAGGCGGTCAATGACGGCAAAGAGCCCGACCAGGATGAGGCGGGCGCTCATCAGGACATCGCCGACGAAAAAGACGAGCACAATGAAGCTGCCGATGATGGCGAGGGTCGAGAAGGCGATGGAGTCCGGAATGGAGCGCAGGTACTGGCGGAAGGTGAGCTTGGGCATCACCTCGGCGGTGGTTTTGCCCATGAGCGTGGAGACAGGGACGATGGTGTAGCCATGCGCGCGCAGCGTGTCAATGAGCACAGGGAGCGCGGCAACGGTGGCCGAGCGGTCGCCGCCGCCATCGTGCAGCAGGATCACAGAGCCGCGGAACTGCGGCTTGGTCTTCATCACGGTGAGCTG
The DNA here is from genome assembly GCA_049582405.1 of Occallatibacter sp. Classification (GTDB taxonomy): domain Bacteria; phylum Acidobacteriota; class Terriglobia; order Terriglobales; family Acidobacteriaceae; genus Telmatobacter. The sequence continues at coordinate 1,425 of JBAUTX010000430.1, forward strand.
ATCGAGGACCGACTGTGCAATCTCGTCGGGCGTCTTGGGCACGCGCTCATCCCAGTCGTTGGTATCGATCTTGTTGCCGATGATGATGAGGCCGTTCTTTTGCACCTCGACGATGGGCCTTGCCTGGTCGTCGGTGTCTGGCTCTTCGTCGATGTCGTAGGGCGGGCGGAAGTAGAGCGGCTGCACGCCGAGCTTGCTGGCGAAGAGCCGCTCGGTGAGCTTCACTTCAAGATCGAGCTGGCGGCGCGAGATTTCGCTGATGTCGGGGTGCGTATAGGTGTGATTGCCGATCTCGTTGCCTTCGCGCACGGCGCGTTGCATGACGCCGACATTCTCAAGCGCCTGCTCGCCGATCATCATGAAGGTGCCGGTTGCGTTCTTCTTCTTGAGAACGTCGAGGATCTTCGGCGTCCATTTGGGATCGGGGCCGTCGTCGAAGCTGAGAGCGACTTCATTGGGGTGATAGCCGTAGTACTGGACGGTGTAGGTGTGCGGATAGACGTCCATGTGCTCATCGATGATGAGCTTCTTGGTGGGGTCGGGCTCGTCGGTATCGACTTCAACCGTGCGCTTGCCGGCCTGGGGCAGGCCCGTGACGCGCAGAATGTCGCCCTCGCCTTCGTTATCGACATCATGGCCCGGCTCGACGGAAGCCAGCGCCTGAAGAGCGCCAGGAGTGCTGGGCCTGTCCCATACATGCCACAGCGAGCGATCCTCTGATCCGAGACGCCACAGGGCAAAGGTCTGCAGGCCCATCTCGCGCGCCGCTCGCATCTCATTCAGCAGCGTCACGCCATCGAGGAACCAGACGACATGGCGCTGGTTGGCGTCTTCGTCGATGTACTCGAAGTGAGGGTTGAGCGAATTGTAGTCGAGGTCGAGATCTGCGTCGGCATCGGCGGCGCGCTGCCATGCCTCAGAGACGGAGAGATCTTCCGTATCGACCACCTCCGGCTTTGGCGGCTTGCGCCCATGGCTGCCTTTGACGGGCGGAATCGACAGCGTCCAGTCGTAGCCGTAATTGCCGATGGCGCAGATGATCTTCTCTTTGGGGACGATCTTGAGGGTGCGACGGAGATTGGCGACGAACCACTCCTGGCTTGCAATGGGGCCGGGGTCGCTTTCAACTTCGTGCTGGTCGTAGTTCATGAGCACGACGGCGTCGGAGTTGGCGGCAATGCTCTTGAGGTCCGAGTCAGGCTCGGAGATGGCGACGTTGACGTAGAGCCTGAGATTGCGCGCATGCAGGTCGCCGTAGAGTTCCTGGATAAAGGCGAGGTAGCCGGGGTCAGCCTGGTCCGAGAGGCTCTCAAAGTCGAGCGAGATGCCGTGGTAGGCGGGCAGCGCGGTGAGCATGCGGACAATCTGCTGGCGCAAGGCAGCGCGCTTCCCGGGGTCGCCGAGCATGTCGCCGACTGAGGCGTCCCAGCTTTGGGTATGCAGGTTGTAGTTGTTCAGGTGCGGGAAGATTTCTGTGTCTTCGCGCGCGGCCGAGATGACGTTCTTGACCTTGTTCCGCTCGTCGGGGTCGTGAACGGTGGTGCGATCGATCACGGGATATTGGCGGATATTGTCACTGCTGACGGCCATCAGCACGGGAGCGGCGCCTGTGACGTGGAGCCACTGCGGGAAGAGCAGGTCGATCTGATGGACGTGCTCCTTCAAGGAGGAGTAGCTCGCTGCATCGTCGGGCGCGTAGTACGCGGCGCGCAGACCTTCGCCGGTGTTGAAGGGAATCTCAGAGGGGAGGCGACTCGTCTTGCGGCGAGCGGGCTTGCCATGCGTGGTGCGCAGAGCCGGGGCGCGATCATGGAGCGGTTTATAGTTGTGGCGCGGCAGTGGGAGAAGCAGTTCCGGCAGCGGGGCCGAGCGAAAGACATTCAGGATAAAAGCGGCGAGCACGAGCGTCGTGCCGATGGCAGTGATGTCGAAAATGCGGCGCAGGCGCTTCCAGCGCTTTCTCTCAGGATCAAAGAAAATCTGCTTCTCGGACATCAACGATCTCACTTTCGGGGCCTATATTGAGTGTATCGCGCAGAGTGATGACTGGGTAAGTACTCTTTTTTGAATAGGATATGGAGCGATTCATTGGTTGCTTGCTGCGCGTTTCCAAGGCAAGTGAGACAAAGCGCCGGCGCGCAGAGGCGGCCAGCGCGATACAGTACGAATCGTATGGAAGCTTTAACGCCCCGTCAATCGCAAGCCACAGCAGCGGCGACCCT
>JBAUTX010000431.1:0-8546 GCA_049582405.1 Occallatibacter sp.
TATTCGGCCGCGCTGGACCAGCGTGTGGCCAAGCCGGATGACATGATTGACTGCCAGGGAGGGCAGATTACGCTGGCTGGCCGCGTTATCCACGACGATAAGAGCGATCGAGGCCTGGGTGTTGTCAGCGTCGCGACTGCTCTGGCGCGTTCCAGCGATGTGGCAGCCGTCAAGCTCGCACTCAAGGTAGGTCCAGATCGCTTCTATCAGTACATTCGCGACTTCGGCTTCGGCAGCCGCACCGGTATGGAGCTGCCTGGAGAGACGCGTGGACTCTTGCGAGCGCCGGCGAAGTGGAGCGGCTCATCCATCGGCTCAATCGCGATTGGCCAGGAGGTCGGCGTTACACCCCTGCAGCTTGTCTCGATGGTTTCCACGATTGCCAATGGCGGTGTTTATCTGCCGCCACGCATCCTCATGCCCGGCCAGATTGATCACCTCGCGAATGGCCAGCCAGCGCCCGCATTGCAGGCCAGCCCGTTCAAGCCCGGCGAGGACCTGCCTGAACCGCTTCCGCCGGGAGCGCACCGTGTGATCTCCACGCTCTCCGCTGCTCAAATGCGCCAGATGATGGAGGGTGTCGTGCTCTACGGGACGGGCAAGCCTGCACAGCTGAATGGATACTCGTCGGGCGGAAAGACAGGCACGGCGCAAAAGGTGGATCCAGTCACACACCTTTACTCAAAGACGATGCACATTGCTTCTTTTGCCGGCATCGCTCCAGTGAACAATCCGGTGATTGCAGTCGCCATTGTCATGGATTCTCCAAAAGGAGACTACTATGGCACAGCCGTCTCGGCTCCTGTGTTCGCTGAAGTGGCGCAACAGGTGCTTGAGTATCTGGGCGTGCCGCATGATATCGAAGTGCGCGCTCAGCCCGAACAGGCGAAGGCAACGGAAGTGACGTCAGAAGACGACACCGGCGCGGATCAGGGGACGGTGGATGCGCTTTACGCGGCTGCCAACGACCTACCTGCAGATGACCCCTTGCGCGATCCCCAGACTAGTGCGGTAACCAGCGGAGGGGCAACTGCTGCGCCAACAGCAGCCGCCTCGGCTTCCGGTCCGCTGCCAGCGCGAACTGCGCCCCCACCTGCGAAGCTCAGCGTGTCTGCAGAACAAGCCCAGCAAACTCCAGCGACGCCCCAGCAATCGATCGCGCGGCTCCAGATGCTGGATGCAAAGAAGCTGACGGTGCCCTCGCTCGTCGGGTTGCCAATACGAAAAGTGATTGAGATTGCAGCTGGTGCTGGGCTCGACGTGCAAATCCTTGGTACGGGGACTGCGCATGAGCAAGCGCCTGCGCCTGGCACGCAGGTGCCCGCTGGGACAAGAATTGTGGTGCACTTTAGACGCTGATGGGGAACCTCGGCTTATCCGCCAAACTACAATCAAACACAAGATGACCTGGAATGATCTGGCTGCAGAAGTTACGGCTGTGGGCTCTGCGGGCAACTCCGCGCAGCCAGTAACAGGCGTGGAATATGATTCGCGCCGCGTAAAGCCCGGCTCCATTTTTGTCGCTATGAAGGGTGGCACGACGGACGGCAACCGCTTTGTCGAAAAGGCGATTGCCGCCGGGGCGCTCGGCATCATCACAGATGCATCGCAGACCTTTGACCACTTGCTCGTCTACCATCCGGGCTTGCCAGTGATTGAGGTCGAGCATGGCCGGCACGCTCTGGCGCAGGCATCTGCGGCTTTCTTTGTGCATCCTGAGCGCGCGCTTGCAGCAACAGGCATCACCGGTACGAATGGAAAGACAACCACATCCTTCCTCACTGAATCATTGCTGCATGCGGCAGCGCGCAAGACCGTCCTGGTTGGCACGATCGAGTATCACATCGCAGGTGAAGTGCGCCCTTCGATGCACACTACACCCGAGTCGCGCGATCTGTTCGAGCTGATGGCCGATGGCGTGAAGCGCGGAGCCACCGAACTTGTCACAGAAGTCTCAAGTCACGCGCTCGACCAGGGGCGTGCAGCAGGAATTCAGTTTGATGTTGCGGTCTTCACCAATCTCACGCGCGACCACCTGGACTATCACGGAACCATGGAGAAGTATTTCTCAGCCAAGCGCCTTCTGTTTGATGGCAGCATCTACCCGGCGCCACGCGTCGCCGTCCTCAATGCGCATGATCCGCGATGTCAGGATCTGGAGGCGGCAGCCGGAAAGGCTGGTGCAGAGATTCGGACCTACGGCATTGACCGCGGTGCCTGGCGCGCGGAGAGTATTTCTCTCACGCCTGCAGGCGCAGCTTTCCATCTCCAAACGCCGGCAGGTGCGGCCTTTGTCACCTCGCACCTTGCAGGTGAGGTCAACATCCTTAACCTGCTGGGAGCTCTCGCTGCAGCGCATGCTCGTGGCGTGTCCTTTGAGCAGTTGGCGCAAGCGGTGCCGCATCTCCGGTCTGTGCCTGGCCGATTCGAGCCCGTGGATGCAGGCCAACCCTTTACGGTCATTGTGGACTACGCGCACACGGATGATGCACTCCGGAATCTGACTGCGCTGGCGCGCCAGATGGCAGCGCAGGCCGGTGGACGCATTCTCACCCTGTTTGGCTGTGGCGGCGATCGAGATCGCACGAAGAGGCCCAAGATGGGGCAGGCCGCGGGCGAGGGAAGCGATCTGGTTGTCGCGACGAGTGACAACCCGCGCTCTGAAGATCCGCGCGCGATTCTCGAAGAGATAGAGCCCGGACTCAAAGCCAGCCGGGTGCGCTACCAGATGGAGCCGGACCGGGCAGAAGCCATCCGTATCGTCCTCAGCCTTGCGCAGCCTCACGACGTGGTGCTCATCGCCGGGAAGGGGCACGAAAAGGAGCAGGTCTTTGCCGACCGTACGATTCCGTTCGACGATGCGGAAACTGCGCTTTCCATTCTGCGACAAATGGGATACGGTGGAGTGCGATGAAGCTGACCCTCGCTGAGGTCGCAGTGGGCACGGGCGCCGTGCTGGAAGCGCCAGCAAGTTTGGCGCAGCCCGGAGCCCGCATTGCGGCCGGTTATTCGATTGACTCGCGCACCATCGCGGCGGGCGAGGTGTTCTTTGCGGTGCGTGGCGAGCGGTTTGACGGTCACGATTTTGTGGCATCCGCCGTCGAGCGGGGGGCCGTGTCCGCCGTGGTGTCCCGTGCGCGCGTCGCAGCGTTGCCCGATGAAGCCCTGGGCGTGCCGCTCTTGATTTGCGAAGACCCTCTCGTTGCGCTGCAAGCGCTGGCTGCACATGTTCGCCGCCAATGGGGCAAACGCCTCATCGCTGTGACCGGATCGGCCGGAAAGACGACAACCAAGGAAGCGATTGCTGTCGCACTTGGCGCGAAATTCAATGTGCTCAAGTCCCAGGGGAACCTGAATAACAACTTTGGTCTGCCTTTGCAGCTGCTGCGGATTGAACATGAGCACGACTTCGCGGTGATGGAGATGGGCATGAACCATGCGGGTGAGATCGCGGCCCTGGCCCGCATCGCATCGCCAGATTGGGGAGTTGTCACCAACGTTGGCACGGCGCATATTGAGAACTTCCCTGACGGACAGGCTGGCATTGCGCGAGCGAAGTTCGAACTGGTGGCTGCCTTGCCGACCAATGGTGTCGCGTTCCTCAACTGCAGCGATCCCTATGTCTCCCAGTTCGGCCGCGATTTTCCTGGGAAGGTCGTCTATTTTGGTGAAGGGCCCTGTGCGGATCCTCAAATCCTTGCGTCCAAGGAGGACGAGTCAGGCCTGCATGTCTGCTATCGGGCGGACGAACGTGAGGGATGGCTCACCCTGAAGTTGCTTGGCTCGCACAACGGTACGAACGCGATGGCCGGTCTCGCTGTGGCCTTGGAAGCCGGCGTGGAACTGGACACGGCAATCCATGCGCTCGAGTTCCTCACCCCTGGCGACAAGCGTGGCGAGATCGTCGAGATTGCAGGCGCGACCCTGCTGAATGATTGCTACAACTCGAACCCTGAAGCGCTGCGCTCCATGATCCGCACACTGGCTGCACTGCCCGCGCGTCGGCGCATTCTCGTCGCTGGTGAAATGCTGGAACTCGGCGAGCAGGGCCCCGCGTTGCACACCGTTTGTGGCAAGGCAGCCGCCGAGGCGGGCCTGGACTTTGTTGTAGGTGTGGGCGGCAATGCGGAACATCTCGCGGCTGCGGCCTGCGCGGCAGGCGTTGCGTCTATCTTTCTGCGCGATGCAGAGGCTGCTGGCGAGTGGTTAAAGAAGAATCTGCGCAAAGGGGATCTGGTGCTGGTGAAGGGTTCGCGTGGAGTCCGCCTGGAGCGTGCCATTCAGCGTGTGATGCCCGCTGCGGAGGGAGTAAGGGAGTGATGCAGCGCAAAAGAATGCAGCCTCTGATTCTACCTTTGTTGTTTCTATTCTTCTCCATGCGGCCCGCCGCCGCTGTACCGGCCTCCTGGACTGCTCCATTCCCTGCGTTTCGCATTGCTGGCAATCTTTACTACGTTGGCAGTGAAGATCTTGCTTCCTACCTCATCGTTACACCTGGGGGCGACATTCTCATCAACAGCAGCATGGAGTCTTCCGTGCCGCTCATCAAACGAAGCGTCGAGTCTCTCGGCTTTCGCTTCAGCGACATCAAGGTCCTCCTTATCAGCCACGCCCACTACGATCACTGCGCAGGCAGTGCCGCCATCCTGCGCATGACGGGAGCAAAGTACGAAGTGATGGACGAAGACGTCCCCGTTGTGGAGTCGGGCGGGAAGACAGACTTCCAGTACGGCGCCGATCCCTCCATGCAGTATCCGCCTGCACATGTGGACCGGGTTCTGCATGACGGGGATACGGTGAGCCTCGGCGGTACCGTCCTTACGGCACACCTCACGGCGGGCCACACCAAAGGCACAACAACCTGGACCTTCGATGAACGCGAAGCGGGCAAAATCGATCATGTGGTCATTGTCGGCAGTCCCAATGTGAATCCTGGCTACAAGCTTGTCGCTAATCGTCGGTATCCGCAGATCGCTCAGGATTACAAGCGCGGCTTCAAGGAATTGGCAAGCTTGCCCTGCGACATTTTTCTCGGGGCACACGGTGCGTACTTTGGACTGCCCGAGAAATACTCCCGCCGGAAACAGGGCGAACAGAATGCCTTTGTCGACCCAGCCGGTTATCGCCATTACATCGCAGAGCGTGAGCAGGCATTCCTGGCGGAGTTGCAACGCCAGGGGAGCGGCAAGCCGTAGCATTGCATCCACAACCTGCGCAAACCGGGCCTTGTAGAATCATCCTGAACATTTGCCTCAACCCGGCTTGGGAGGCCACTTGCTTTACTGGCTGCTCTATCAAAAACTCTATCCGTTCTTTCACCCGTTCCGTATCTTTCGGTACCTTACCTTCCGCACGGCGTTTGCTTCACTCACCGCTCTGCTGATTGCCCTGTTTATCGGCCCGTACGTCATTGAGAAACTGCGCGAGTTTCAGATTGGCCAGTACATTCGCGAAGAAGGTCCACAATCGCACAAGAAGAAGTCCGGTACGCCGACCATGGGCGGTGTACTCATTGTGATTGCGATTCTCCTGCCCACTGTCTTGTGGTCGGACCCTGTAAACCCCTTTGTGTGGGTTGCGGTCTTTGCGACCCTCGCCTTTGGCGCCATTGGGTTTGCCGATGACTACATCAAAGTGGTGCAACGCCGCAGCCTCGGACTGACGCCCCGCGCCAAGCTTTTCTGGCAAACCCTGGCAGCCGCCGTGGTGGCTGTCACGCTCGTCGTATTTGCGCAGTTCAAGATCTTTTCCACGGCTTTGATGGTGCCCTTTATCAAGACCTGGCGGCCTGACCTGCAGTGGCACTGGATCGGCACTGTGCCGCATCTGGGTTGGCTTGTCTTCCTGCCATTTGTGGCCTTCGTGGTTTTTGTGCTCATGGGTTCAACAAACGCGGTCAATCTCACCGACGGCCTGGATGGCCTCGCCATTGGCTGCACCATTATCGCTGCTGCTGCGCTGGCTGTGCTCACCTATGTCAGCGGGCACGTTGTCTTTGCGGATTATCTTGAACTCCAGCGCATGCCCATGGTCAGTGAACTGACCGTGTTTTGCGGCGCTATGGTCGGAGCCTCCATCGGCTTTCTCTGGTACAACGCGCACCCAGCTGAGATTTTCATGGGCGACGTGGGGTCACTGGCGCTTGGCGGGGCCATCGGCACGGTTGCCGTGATCATCCGGCAGGAACTGCTTTTACCGTTCATCGGCGGCATCTTCATCCTGGAAGCGCTGTCCGTTGTTCTGCAGGTCGGCAGCTACAAGCTCCGCAACAAAAGGCGTATCTTCAAGATGGCACCCTTGCATCATCACTTTGAGCAGCTTGGCTGGCATGAGTCGAAGGTCATCGCCCGCTTCTGGATTGGCGCACTTGTGTTTGCACTGTTTGCTCTCACCACACTCAAACTGCGGTAACCGGCAGCCTATGGCCGGTCCGGCGTTGCACAATAGAGAAGTCGAAGAGGCCTGAGGAAGAACCGGCATGATGGAGCTTAAGGGCAAGAAGGTCCTCGTCGTGGGACTGGGTAAGTCCGGTCTGGCAGCCGCACTATTTCTGCGCAGGCGTGGCGCCCAGGTTACGGTTTCGGATGTGCGCAGTGCCGAAGCGCTCGCCAAGGATATTCCAGCACTGCTCGAAGAGGGCATCATGGTGGAGACGGGCGGCCACGGCCTGCTGACCTTCCGCCGGCAGGATCTGATTGTGGTCAGCCCCGGTGTTCCGCTGGATACCCCCGAGCTCGTGCAGGTAAGGAACTTCGGCTTGCCGGTGATCGGCGAACTCGAACTCGCTGCGCGATTCCTCAAGGGCAGGCTGGCTGCGATCACCGGCTCCAACGGCAAAACGACAACGACGACGCTGCTTGGCGAGATTCTGGAGGCGGCCTGGTTGCCCACGCTTGTTGGCGGCAACATCGGCGTTCCCGTTGTTTCCCTGATTGACGAGAGCACGGACCAAACCTGGTCGGTCCTTGAGGTTTCGAGCTTCCAGCTGGAGACCACTGAGCAGTTTCATCCCAACATTGCCGTCATCCTCAACATCACTCCTGACCATCTGGACCGCCATGGAACGTTTGAAGCCTATGCCCGCGCCAAGGAGCGCATCTTTACCGCGCAAACAGAAGCCGACGCACTCGTTCTCAATGCAGACAATGTGCGCGCCGCCGCAGCTGCTGTGCGATCCGTCGCGCCCGTCTACTGGTTCTCGCTGGAGCATCCAGTGCCGCAGGGCGCTTGGGTTGAGAATGGCTCCGTCGTGTTCTGTGCAGAAAAAGGCGGCGCAATAGAGACAATCATCCCGCTGAGCAGTATCCCGCTGAAGGGCGAGCACAACGTGGAGAACGTGCTGGCAGCCGTATGCGCGGCACGGATCGCAGGTGCGCCCACAGAGGCCATTCGCCAGGCCATCGAGAACTTCAAGGCCGTCGAGCACCGCCTCGAGCATGTGGCAACTCTCAATGGCATCGAGTTCTACAACGACTCCAAGGCCACCAATGTGGATGCCACCGCCAAGGCACTTGCAGCATTCCCCGGGGGTATTCACCTGATCCTGGGCGGCAAGGATAAGAATTCGGATTACACGCAGCTCTCGCAGCTGTTGCGCGAGAGGGTGCGTGCCGTGTACACCATCGGGTCCGCCGCCGCGAAGATCGAGTCGCACCTCCGCGGCGTCGTGCCGCTCCACTCCTGCGAGACGCTGGAGCGAGCCGTAAACGCTGCTGCCTCTGCCGCACACCCGGGCGAAATTGTGCTCCTGGCCCCTGCCTGCTCCAGCTTTGACCAGTTTGAAAGCTACGAGCATCGTGGCCGCGTCTTCAAGGAGCTTGTCAATGAATGGCGGGGCTGGAAGGTATGGCAAAACGCGTAGGCGTCGATAAGTGGATCTTCTTCACCGCGCTGGTGCTGGTGGTGTATGGACTTGCCATGGTCTTTTCGGCCTCTGCCGTCGTGGCCCAGGATCAATTCCACAATCCCTATGCAATTGTCGGCAAGCAGGTGGGCTGGGCTCTGGGCGGCGTGCTCTGCATGGTCTGGCTCATGACACGCGACTACAGCCGCTACAAATCGCCGGGTTTTATCTACGCTTCCACCGCCATCACGACCGTTCTGCTCGTGATGGTCTTCTTCTTCCGCAACTCGCACAATACGCACCGCTGGATTCGTTTTGGTGGCCTTTTTACCTTTCAGCCATCTGAAATTGCCAAGCCCGTGCTGATCCTTTTCCTGGCCTGGTTTCTACACACCCGGCTTGACTCCATGCGGGACTGGCGCAACACGGTGCTGCGCGCGGCCATCATTCCGCTCGTATTTATTGCGCTCATCCTCAAGCAGCCCGATCTTGGCACAGCGCTGGTGCTTGCAGGCGTCACCGCAATGATGCTGCTGCTGGCAGGGATGGAGTGGAAGCACCTGCTTGTTGCATTTGCCTGCGGGCTGCCAGTGCTCGGCTTCATGCTGTTTGCGGTGGCGTGGCGCAGGCAGCGCATGCTGGTCTTCCTGCATCCGGATGCAGACCCTATGGGGGCCGGCTTTCACATCAATCAGTCCCTCAT
>JBAUTX010000432.1:0-3887 GCA_049582405.1 Occallatibacter sp.
ACCTTGCATCCCTGATTCGACTGTATCGGGTGATTCGCAGATTGAAGCCAGACTTAGTCGATTTCAGTACGCCGAAGGCCGGACTGCTCGGAACGCTTGCGGCGAGGCTGGCCAGCGTAGAGCGCAGGGTGTACATGCTGCGGGGGCTTCGGCTGGAAACCTCAAGTGGGTTCAAACGCCTTGTGTTGCTGGCAGCGGAACGACTGGCTGCGCACAATGCCCACGTTGTGCTGTGTAACAGCAGGAGCCTCCGCAGGAAGGCGCTTGAACTTGGCGTAGCGCCGAGAGAAAAGCTGCGGATCCTCGGGAACGGCAGCAGCAAGGGCGTGGATGTGGAGCGATTTTGTCCCGGGCCCACTGATTTGCGTTGGAAACTCGGTGTACCAGACAGGGTCACGTTGATTGGATTCGTCGGCCGCCTGACGCGGGACAAGGGAATCCCCGAGCTCCTGCAAGGATTCACGCGGCTGCTGGAACGTGCACCCGAGGCATATCTGCTTCTTGTGGGATGGTTCGATGAATCCGAGGACTCGCTGGACGACACAATGCGGCAACAGATTCTGGAGCATCCCCGCATCGTGTGTACAGGATTTGTGGAAGATCCGGCACCGTACTACCGAGCCATGGATTTCCTGATTTTGCCCAGCAGGCGGGAAGGGTTCCCGAACGCTGTGCTTGAGGCGGCAGCCAGCGGGTTGCCGGTGATTACGACATGGGCGACCGGGGCCAGAAATGCTGTGGTCGCGGGGGTGACTGGCCTGCTCATTCCGAAGCGAAGCCCCGCGGCGATCTGTGCAGCGTGCCTTGAACTCATCCGGGACCCGGAACGCCGCTTGCGAATGGGGCGCGAGGCACGGGCGTGGGTCATGGAGTACTTCCCAGAAGCGGATGTTCTGGAAAGAACAGTTAATTTCTATCAGAATCTGTTCGATGCCGCCCCTGAGGTCCCAAAGCCGGAAGACTCTATTGAGGCTGCTGCGCCGCTGCGGTGACGGGAGCGGAACTCCCCTCGATGGCTGGAATCTGGAGGGTGTGGGCCCCGGTTTCTGCTGCCTGCAGGGCCTGTTGCGGTGTGATGCCCAGCAAGAGAGTTGCGGCAACGGTGAAGAGCAGTGCAGCAGCAACCGCAACGCCTACGCGCGGCATGCCGGATGGGCGGAAGCCTTCAGCATCCGGTGAAGGCTGGACGGTGACGAAGGCAAGGCGCAGGTAATATGCGGCAGCCAAGCCGGAATTCAGCAGTCCAATCACGGCCAGCCATATGGCATTGCCCCCAACCGCTGCCGAGAAGGAATAAAACTTTCCGAAAAATCCCGCGGTAAACGGGATGCCAACGAGGGACGTGAGGAAAAAAATCAGAAGACCACCCAGCAAGGGAGCACGGTAGACGAGTCCCCGGTAGTCTGCGATGAGGCACTGCTGATCTTCGTATCCGCTGACCAAGGATACGACCGCAAAGATTCCCACATTCATTGCGGCATAGGCTGCAGTATAGAAACTGGCTGCGGCAATTCCACTGGGACCAAGACCTGCAAACGCTGCAAGCAGATAGCCCGCATGAGCGATGGACGAATAGGCAAGCATGCGCTTGACGTTCTGCTGACGCAAGGCTGCAACGTTGCCCACGGTCATGGATAGCACGGCGACCACCCAGAGGAGAGGCGCCCAGGATGACCGCAGCGTCGGGAAGACTTCATAGACGACACGGAGCAGCAGCGCGAACGTGGCGGCTTTGGGCGCGGTGGACATGAGTGCGACCACCGGAGATGGCGCGCCTTCGTAAACGTCTGGTGTCCAGACATGGAAGGGGGCGGCAGAGACCTTGAAGAGGATGCCGACCAGCATGAGCGCCATGGAGGCCAGGACCAGCGCATGGTTCTGGGAGGTGGGCAGGAGACGTGCAAGTTCGTAAATCTGCGTTGTGCCAGTGGCTCCAAAGGCTAAAGCAATGCCGTAGAGCAGAAAGCCCGTAGCAAATGAGCCAAGCAGAAAATACTTGATTGCGGCTTCTGGTCCGCGAGCGGATTCCTTGCGGTAGCCTGCGAGCACGTAGGTAGCAATCGAAGAGATCTCCAGCGCAATGAAGATGACCAGGAGTTCAATGGCAGAGGTGAGCAGGCACATGCCGACGGCGCCAAAGACGATGAGGGCGTAATACTCGCCCTGATGATGGCTCTGCTCAGGCAAGGCATCGAGCGACAGAAGCAGGACGACGAGGACAATTCCACAGATCAGCACGTGGAAGAAAACAGTGAAGGGGCTTGTCTCCACGGTGCCGTAGAAGGCTGTGCCTACGGGCAATGAAAGCTGCCAGAGGCTGGCCCAGAGGGCGAGTGTCGTGCCAAGTGCGGCGACCCATCCCAGAAGGCGGCGTGGTGCGAGCGCGGAAAGAGATGCGTCTGCCAGCATGATGAGCACGCCAGTCAGCGTCAGGATGACTTCAGGGAGGATGCGCAGCAGATCGCCGGTATTCATTGCCGGCCCTCCGCAGGAGCAGTGAGACTCAAGCCCGGTTGAGACACGGTGGCGAAACCTTTCAAGATCGTGGGCGCAATGCGGTTTTCGAGGGTAGGCATCCAGAGCGTTGGGGCGAGGCCCATGATCAACATGAGCACGGCAAGCGGCCAGAGCATAGCCTGTTCACTGAGGTGAAGGTCATCCGGTGTTGTCGTCGCAACAAGCTCACTCTGAGGGCCGTAGAAGATCCGCTGAACCAGCGAGAGCATGTAGGCCGCCCCAAGGATCACGCCAACGGTGGCTGCCACGGCCCATCCTCGACTGACACCCGTAAAGGTGCTCGAGAGGATGAGAAACTCGCCGACAAACCCGTTGAGCATCGGGAGGCCAATGAGCGCCAAGGAGCTGATGACGAAGAGCGTGGCTAGTTGCGGCGCTTTGGAGGCGAGTCCACCATAGTCTGCAATGCGGCTTGTTCCGTAGCGCATTTCAAGAATTGCAAAGAGCAGGAAGAGGGCGCCATCCACTACGCCGTGGTTCAGGATCTGGTAGATCGCGCCGTCCCATCCAGTGAACGTGAGGCCGTAAATCCCGAGCGTGATGAGGCTGAGGTGACTGAAGGCGACAAATGCGAGGAAGCGCCAGAAATCACGCTGCACGAGGGCCAGGCATGCTCCGTAGAGCAGGCCAATGACCGCGAGCGCAATCAGGACGGGCGCGATGGCGCGCGCTTGAACGGGGAACAACCCCACATGGAAGCGCAGCATGGAATAGAGTCCGAGTTTGCCGGCGACGACCATCGCAAGCGCGACAGGCGCCTCACTGAAGGTGTCAGCCAGCCAGCCGTGCAAGGGGAAAACGGGTACCTTGACGGCGAAGGCGAAGAGGAAGGCGACGGCTACCCAGCAGAGCGGACCGGCTGGCAGGCCGCCACTTGCGACGAGAATCTGCAGATCCGTGAAGCTAAACGTGCCCGTGTGTGCATAGAGCCAGAGGATGGCGACGAGCAGAGGCGCGGACGGGATGAAGGTGAAGAGGAAAAACTTGAGCGCCGCCTTGGGGCCATCCTTGCGTCCGTACATGGCAATGAGGATTGCCATCGGTACCAGGGAAAGTTCCCAGAAGGCGTAGTAGAGCATCAGATCCAGCGAAAGGAAGACGCCAAGCATGGCCGTCTGCTGTACAAGAAACAGCGCATAGAAGATCTTGCGGCGCCGTTGAATCGTGTTCCAGCTGGCGAGGATGCCGATGGGGGCGAGCAGACCCACGAGAACGACAAGCCAGACGCTTAACCCGTCGACACCGACGTGGTAATAGATCGCAGGATTCTCAATCCAGATTCGATTGATTTCGAATTGAAAGCCGTGCTGCTGCAAGGCGAAATGTGCCGGCAGATGGAGCGTGAGCAGGAATGTTGCCAGGGTGGTGAG
>JBAUTX010000433.1:0-3928 GCA_049582405.1 Occallatibacter sp.
ATCAGACACAACCCGATGGCCACCCCCGCCGGGTTCGCGCTCACAAAAAACACCGGCCCGGTTCCAAGCGATACGACGAGCAGCAGAAAACTCAGGTCCGCAGCGTCCGCCGCACATTCGAGCCAAATGCAATACCCGGCCAGTGAGAGGATCATAATCGTTGTCGCGACCCAGGCCAGATGCGAGAGATTCCAAGGCAACTCCGCGAAAGGGACCAGGGTAGCGATCGTTGGCGGATAGATAAATTGGCACAAATGGCGCATCTGCCCGGTCAGCGGATCGATCGGCAGCACGCCGCCAATCTTGAGCCAGGCCGATTCCATGACGCTGCCCTGGTACGGATCGCGATGCTCAAGAAAGCAACGCACCCCCGCATAGATCATCTTGTAATCCATCGCCTCGCCACGATTGCGCAAAATAAAGCTGCCGACAATCGCCGCGACAACGCTGCTCACAATAAAAAGGAAAAGCACCCCGATGCGGCGGCCTTCGCTGCTTGGCTGCGGCGTGGTTGCGCACAATCCCGATGAAGCGTTTTGCTCAGGCACCATACGTTCAGTTACGTTCCTGTTCCCGGCGCAATGGTCATTGTGCCAACAGTATGTCACACCCCATCGGCGCCCTCACTGCAAAACATCGCACGCCGTTCAGCCCCGTTCCCACTCCAGACGCGTGCCCGCCATGGCCGAACGAATCGCCATACGCTTCCCCCATCTTTTGCGCTACCATGAGCAACGCTGGTGCAACAAGCTGCTTGCTCGTGAAGAGGCTTCTATGACGCGCTTCAACCACATCCTTGCCGACACTTCCAACGGAGTCAGAACGCTGACCCTCAATCGACCCGAAAAGCGCAACGCTCTCAACCCCGAACTCATCGACGAGCTGACCGAGGCCCTGCATGAAGCCGCCGCGTGCGAATGTGGCGTCGTGATCCTCGCCGGCGCGGGTCAGGCCTTCTGCTCCGGTCTCGACATCGAACATCTCGCTACCATGAGCGCAACCACGCCAGAGGACAACCGCCGCGCCTCGGAGAGCATGGCCCGCGTCCTGCGAACCCTCTACAACTTTCCTAAGCCCGTCATCGCCGCTGTCAATGGCCCGGCCATCGCCGCGGGCATGGCGCTTGCCACCATTCCTGACTTCACCCTCGCCACGCCCGAATCCAAATTCGGCTACACGGAAGTTCGTTTCGGCTTTGTGCCTGCCATTGTGGCTTCTTTCCTCCTGCGACAGATTGGCGAGAAGCGCACCCGCGACTTGCTCCTGACTGGCCGTCTGATCAAAGCGCAGGAGGCTCTCCAGCTCGGCCTCGTCACCCAGATCGTCACCGCCGACGAACTCCTGAAGACCGCCCGAGCCCTTGCGCATTCTCTGCTGCTCAACAGTCCTCAGGCCATGCAATCCGTGAAACGCCTGCTCGCCTCGCACGCCAGCCGCCGCCTCGATGAGGAACTCGCCGACGCCATCGACGCCAACGCTCAGCAGCGCTCTACCGAGGATTTCAAGGAAGGCATTCGGGCCTTTCTCAGCCACCGTCGTGCCGAGTGGCCCAGCCAGAAAGTGCGGGCCTGACCCATTCGTTCGCGCCGCATTCCCCATAAGCCGCTCATCGTGTGAGCTGAATCACAGCCTCCACCCCGGTCAAGCCGTGATCCTTGAATTGGTTCGTCTCGCACGCAATTCACCAGCCTGAGAGGAATTTCTCTACATGAAGAATCTGGCAGTCCTCACCAGTGGCGGCGACGCTCCTGGTATGAACGCGGCCATTCGCGCCGTTGTGCGCACCGGCCTTTCCCATGGGGTCAACGTATGGGGCGTCTATCAGGGTTACTCGGGATTGATTGAAGGCAACTTCAAACGCCTCGGCGCACGCGACGTCGGCAGCATCATCCAGCGCGGCGGCACCATTCTCGGCTCTGCCCGCTGTCCGGAGTTCCAGACCGAAGAAGGCCGCGAACTCGCCATCCGCAGACTCCATGGCGCGGGCATCGAGGGCCTGATCGTCATCGGCGGCAATGGCTCACAGACCGGTGCCAACGCCCTTCACCAGATGGGCTTCCCTGTCGTCGGCGTCGCCTCCACCATCGACAACGACCTCTATGGCTCCGACATCACCATCGGTGTCGATACAGCACTCAACGTCGCCCTCAGCGCCATCGACAACCTCAAGGTCACCGCCTCGTCCCATCGCCGCGCCCTGCTCGTCGAGGTCATGGGCCGCAAATGTGGCTACCTCGCCCTGATGGCCGGCATCGCAGGCGGTGCCGAGGCCATTGTCCTGCCTGAAGTGGAACAGACACCCGAGCAGATCGCCCAGATCATCCAGGATGGATACGAGCGCGGTAAACCGCATGCCATCGTCGTCGTGGCGGAAGGCGCACGCTACAACGCCGAAGGCCTCTGCCGCTACTTCCGCGAGCACGACCTCCTGCTCGGCTACGAGTTCCGTTCCTCTGTCCTCGGCTACGTGCAGCGCGGAGCCACGCCCACCTGTGCCGACCGCTTGCTTGCCACCTGGATCGGGTCTTCAGCCGCCGAGCAGATGGTCTCCGGCAATACCGGCATCCTCGTCGGCACATCCAAAGGGGAAATCCTCACCACACCGCTCGCCGAGGTTGCCGGCCGTCAGAAGCCGTTGCCGGCCTGGTTCCTCAAAGCTGCGGAGATACTGGCTCGCTGAGCTCGCGGTCGAGCCTACGCCATCGGATTCTTCGCCCGCAGCTCGGCCACAATCTCTGCAGCCGCCGCGCGCGCGCGGTCCGCCTGGTCGGGTGGGAAGCTGATGGCGCCCACCCGCGCGTGGCCACCGCCGCCATAGCGTTCGCACACCTGCGCCAGGTTCACCATCTTCGCCGGGTCCGCCTTCGTCCACGGATTCGACCCCACCGCCACCTTCGTCCGGAAGCTCGACTTCGACAGACCGATCGAATACGTCGCCTGCGGGTGCAGATAGTACGGGATGAACTTGTTGAAGCCTTCCATCAGGTGGTCCGTGATATCGAAAAAGATCGTGCCGTCGTGCTCCTCGCTCCGCTCGCGAATCAGCTCAATCGCCTGCCGATGACGTTCCAGAAGCGGCGGCAGCAACGGCGCCACAAACGGCTGCGCCAGCACTTCCGCCAGGGGCATCTCCGTCAGCAGCGGAATCAGCTTCGGGATGAATTCCGGGTCATGCGTCGATTCGATAATCAGCGTCAGCTTCATCGCCGGCGCAGCCATCTCCACCGCAGCCTGCGGGCTCTCATACAGCGCGCCATCCACGATATTCGCCCAGTGGATCAGATCTGCCACCGGCGCCGTGTTGAAGCCAAACCGCGTCGACCCGATATGCGCCAGGAAGCTCGTGCACGACGTGTAATCCGGATCGAAGAACTTGCGCGCCGCACATGCTGGATCGCGCTGGCACGCCAGGAAGTGCTCATGGTCCCGCGGTGTCAGAAACGCCGACTGGTGATGATCAAACCACCACGTAATCCGCGGCGAAGCCGAATACTTGAAGTCGACGATGACGTTCTCGTCGCCAATGAATTCGCTCTCGTCAAACAATGCTCCGGCCCGATGCACCAGCCCGTGATACTCATAGGTCGCGTCTTTCGCGATGCACTCCCGATGAAAGCGCGTAAACAGCGACGCAGAGCATGCTCCATCGAAACACTTGTCGTGATAAAAGACGCGAACCCGCAACGTACCCCACTCCGTGCAGCAATTTTCCTCAAAAAACCGGAAAGTTAAGCATCAAGGTCCCGGCCCATTGTGTCAAGGCGGCGACATCACCATCCCACTGAACCGTGCCCGGGAACATCTCCCTCACCCGGAACGTAAGCAACTCAAGTAGAATCTCTTCACCGCTTTCTGCGCGATTCCAAAGGAGCCCCGATGGAACAAGAGCCTTCCACTTCAACCCCGGAGCCCACCCCACCCCCCGCGC
>JBAUTX010000434.1:0-6120 GCA_049582405.1 Occallatibacter sp.
CTGTTCATCTGCTGCTCCATCTCTTCGCGCAGCGCCTGAATCTGATCTTCCACGGAGGGCTTGGCCGGGGCGGTTGCCTTCTTCGCGGTGCCACTCTTCTTTTGCGCAGACTCTGGGGGCGCGCCTGCAAATGCAAGCGAGCCAGCTACACTCACTGCCAGAATCGCTACGGCAGTCGTCTTGAGTTTCAGACTCATTGGGCCTCTCATCCTCTCAGAACAGATTGATTCGAGATTCGCGCGCACCTTGTCAGCACACACTTTCTGCCGCGCTCATCCGATGAATGAAACGGGGGATTCTCATCGTTCAAACGTGGGCAGAGGAAATCTCGCGAGGCAAAGAGCGAATCGAGTGCTCACGACCTCGCACTCACTCTTTGGCCTTACCTGTTTTTGAGATTCTCAGAACTGTGTGAATAGAAGACGAATTTACAGGCATTTAACATCGGCGGACATAAGTCGCGGCGCAATGTAAATAGACGATGAATTTACGGGAAATTCATCGATGCCTGCCGCATGAGCCGGTGCCTATTGGAGCTTGCGATCTGCCTGTCCGGCGCTGAGTAAGTTTGCCAGGATGCGATAAGAGCCCGGCACTAACTCAGGAAGCTGACGGTACAAGGCATACGCCGCATACACATAGGTTCCCTTGCCGGGGTGCGCAACCAGCAAGCCCCCGCGCTGCGGATCCTGGCCCGGATCTGCAGTCTCGGTGAGCGCAGTGCAGGCGGGGTCCCACGTGTCGAGGAAGGAGTGCCCGCGCTCTTCCACCCATCCGTCAAAGTCCGCGGCTGTAATGTGGTTGGGCCAAGTGAGCAATGGATCATGGGGCACGAGGAGTTTGACCGGCGCCTGTTCATCCACCACGCGCTCCGGAATGCGCCCCAGGGTGAGCGGGAACGGCGCGGGGAAATTGCTGCTTTGATATTGCACAATGAGCGTGCCGCCATTACGGACAAACTCGTTCAGTCTGGCCTGCGCAGCGGCAAGCTCAGGTCGCACAGAGTAGGCGCGGATGCCTACGACGATGACATTCCAGGCCGAAAGGTCCGCAGAGGCCAGCTCTGCGTTGGAGATCGTGTGGACGCTCAGCCCGAGACCCTCGATGGCTTCCGGCACGCGGTCGCCGGTGCCCATGATGTAACCGACTCGCAAGCCTGGCGCCAGGGCAACGTCGATCTTGCGTGTACGCAGCTCGGCTGGTTTGTATTGGTTGTAGGGCCGCAGGCCTGCATAGCCCACGCTCTGCCAGCCTGTCTCGTAGGTGTGACCGGCTGATTGGGCAACCGCCTGCATCGAGTAAGCGCCCGTCTTGACCGGTCCCGGTGTCACGCGAAATGTGATCGGCTCCGTGTCGCCTGCGGTTGCGCGATGGAACTGCGCCGACGCTGGTTCACACTGCCAGCCATCGGGCAGCTTGAGGGAAACGGTGCCATCGGCCGCGCCCTCGGTATGCACCGTCACGCGGACTGGCAGTGCACTGCCGTCGAGTGGCAGGATGCGCGCATCCTGCTCAATGCGCACACCAATCGCAGGAGTGACCACAAGAGGCTCGTAGATGCCACCGGGCCCAGTCACGCGCTCCAGTGTTTGTACCACCTGGCCGATCCGGATTGGCAAGCCCTGAAAATCAAACTGTGCCCACGCGGCCAGCGGATACGGCGCAAAGGAATCACCGCGCAATGCGGCGGGCGAGACGTCATAGTAGGGCTGCTCGACCGATGGACGCGTGAAGAACGGCGCAGTAGGCACAGCATCCTCAGGTGTCTGCACCGTGAAGATGGGATCGGAAACCTGCGTTGCTGTTCCCACTGCGCCGCCTGTCATCTTGCTTTGCCACGGACTCCCCGATGCGCTTTCCAGCCATACCTTTTCCAGGCGAGTCTCGCTTGTGGACTGCATGGTGTGCACGCGAACGCGAAACGCCTCGCCAGGCGCAACACTGCGCGGCGTCTCGTCTGCTGTATTGCCGCGGAATCCGCCGCCGTCTGGATGAGTCTCGTTGGTGCGAAACGCCATCAGATCCAGTCCGAGAAGGTTGGCAAGCGCCGTCTGGAATTCACCGATTTTTGCATCCAGCTCAAAGAGCAGGCTCGCCCTGGCCTGACTGTCGAGGTTGCTTGTCGCCACTTCGCTTCGCAGTGCGAGTGCTTGCCGGTACAGCGGAGCCAATTCATCTGCGCTGCCCATACCCGTTGCCTCTGCATGGGTGCGCTCGAACTCGCGGATGCCTGCGTCGAGTTTGCTCAGGTCGCGTGTAAGCCATGCCGGTGCGCTGGGCGCCAGCTGTGCAAGCCCCGCAAGACCTGTGTCCACGTTCACAAGGCGGTTGTGGAAGAGATCATCCTCCTTTGCCGCTGCGTTTGCCGGTGTTTTTGCGGAGGGCGCAACGGCCCAGAGGTGGTAGCGCGCCGTGCCTGGACCGCTGAGCGTGGGGTTGGCGCCGCCATTCTGCGACTTCTGCATGCCCCAGCCTTCGCGCGCAATCTGCTGGTAGCTGCGGCCCAGCGATGCATCGCGAGTGCCCACCTGCAGTGTCACGTCCGTGGATGGTGCGCCGCTTATCCATTCCCCTGTGACGTAATTGTGGAAGCGCGCTGGCGCCCACTTGCCGGTGGCGTAGTCAAACATGCCTTTGTCCGTGATGGGCGCAAACGGAACCATGGAATACACTGCCAGCGGCTGCCAGGGTTGGTATCCGGCCTTGATCTGATCGGGGAAGACCTTGGGATCGCCTGCAGCTTTGAAGACCTCCTGGGCAATCTCACCCGAGACCTGATGCTGCCCGTGACCGTCGCTCACGCCGCCTGAAAAAGTCGCCACGATGATCTGCGGTCGCGCCCGCCGCACGGCGAGCACCGCGTCGTAGAGCACGCGCTCGTGGCCCCACCGCGCAAAGGCCTCTTCCTGTGTCTTGGAGAAGCCGAAGTCGGCCTCGGTGCCCCACATCTGCCGCGCGCCATAGTATTCATCGGCCTTGAGCAGTTCATTGGTGCGCATGATGCCGAGCGCATCGTCGGCCTCGGCGGACATGGCGTTCTGGCCGCCTTCGCCGCGCGTCAGCGTGAACAGCGTGGCGCGCACGCCCAGTCCACGCGAGAGATACGTCAGCAATCCGCCATCCTCGTCGTCGGGATGCGCGACGATCATGAGCACGCTGGCCGTGGTGCCCAGGCGCTTCAGCGTTTGCTCCAGCGCGGCCTCGCCGCGGTCTTCGGGCAGCGGCAGCGCAATGGATGAGGGACGCGCGGCCGGCAGGTTGAAGGCGCTGGAAGCAGACTGCTGAGCGTCAAGGTAAAAGGGGCTGGCGCCCGCAACAATCAGGCCCGCGAGGGCCGCCGACATGGCTGCGCGATGAACTCTCTCAGCAAGAAACATGGTCCTCGCCAGTGTACAATCCGTGGAGCGCACCGGCCTATGATTCCGCCCCAAACCACACACGCAAGCGAAGACCACCTGCAGCGCCGCATCGGGCTGCGCTCGGCGGTGCTCTTCAACATGCTCGAAATGATCGGCGTGGGGCCCTTCATCACGCTGCCTCTTGTGATTGCGGCCGCGGGCTACAGGCTGTCTGTGTGGGCGTGGATCCTGGGCGCAGTCATTGCCATCGCCGATGGGCTGGTGTGGGCAGAGCTGGGCGCTGCATTTCCGCGGGCGGGCGGGTCCTACGCTTTTCTGCATGAAATCTACGGGCCGAAGCGCGCGGGCAACTGGCTGAGCTTTCTCTATGTGTGGCAGTTGAGTTTTTCGGCTCCGCTTTCGATTGCGTCGGGCTGCATTGGTCTCTCAGGGTTTCTTGCCTGGTTCTGGCCTGGGCTTGAGTCCGCTCCGGTGGCGGCGTTGCCCGCGCTGCACTACAGCAACTTTGTGGCCGCGGCCACATGCCTGCTGGTCACGGCGCTGCTCTATCGCAATCTGAGCTCGATTACGCGGCTGGCATGGGTGCTCTTCTGTGGCGTGATTGCAGCGCTTGTTGGCGTGATTGTTTCGGGCTTTAGTGCAGCGGCGGCGAGTGGCGGCTGGCACATGCCAGTCTCCCCCGGTCAGCCGGCGGCGCTGGCGATTGGCGGACTCGCACAGGCTACATTGATTGCAACCTACGACTACTGGGGCTACTACAACATCTGCTTCCTGGGTGGCGAGGTGCGACATCCGGAGCGAACCATTCCGCGGTCGATTCTGCTCTCCGTACTTTTTGTCGCAGCTTTTTACATCACCATGAACATGGCGGTGCTTCCGGCATTGCAGGATGTGACACATCATGCCCAGTTGGGAGCTTCAGTGCACCTGCAACTCGTCGCGGAGATCGCTCATAGCGCATTTGGCGTGTGGGCAGGGCGTCTGATGGCGGCGCTGATTATCTGGACCGCATTCGCATCGGTGTTTTCGCTGCTGCTGGGTTACTCACGCGTGCCCTATGCGGCGGCGCGTGATGGCAACTACTTCCGCTTCCTGGATGCGCTGCATCCCCGCCACAAGATTCCGCACCGTTCTCTAGTGGCTCTCGGCCTGGTTGCCTCTGCCTTCTGCTTTTTCTCTCTGCAGCAGGTCATCACGATGCTTGTGATTACGCGGATTCTGCTGCAGTTTCTGCTGCAGCACGCTGGCGTGATGTGGCTGCGGGTGCGACGGCCCAGGCTTCACCGTCCCTTCCGGATGCCCCTGTATCCACTGCCACCGCTGCTTGCCATGGCCGGATTCGTTTTCATCCTGATCAACCGGAGCCATGCGTGGGAAGGCATGGTCGTTGCCGGAGCGATCGGCGTCTCCGGCACGGTCCTGTATCTGCTGCGGGCCTTTCGACAGCGGATCTGGCCTTTCCATGCGCCCGCGGTTGAGGACAGGCTCCAATGAATCCGGCGCGCGATGTTGGACCATGTGCGCTTGCGATGCCATGGGATGAAAAGCACTCCATGCCGCGCAGGCCCGCACAGTAGCCGATGATGCGAGGGCTGCGCTAAGATGCCCGTGGCATGAGGCTGGCCTTTTGAACGCATGCGCTCGATGCGAGCGCAGCCCATTCAGCCAGTGCGAAGAGTGATGTGATGAGAGAAGCGGTGATTGTGTCGGCGGTACGGACCGCCGTAGGGAAGTTTCAGGGATCGTTACAGGGATTCAGGGCGCCGCAACTGGGCGCGATGGCGGTGCGCGAAGCGGTGCGGCGTGCGGGGATTGGTGAAGCGGCAAAGAGCGGGACAGAACAAGGCGAAGCCGGCTCGCCTGGGCTCGAAGTCGTGGATGAGTGCATCCTGGGCTGCGTGCTGCAGGCCGGGCTGGGGCAGGCTCCGGCGCGGCAGGCGGCGATCTTTGCGGGGCTGCCGCCGCAGGTGGGCGCGCTGACGATCAACAAAGTGTGCGGCTCTGGGCTGAAGGCGGTGTCGCTGGCGGCGCAGGCGATCCAGACGGGCGATGCAGACGTGGTGGTGGCGGGCGGCATGGAGTCGATGTCGAACGCGCCGTATGTGCTGCAGCAGGCGCGCACGGGCTACCGGATGGGCAACGGCGCACTGGTGGACGTGATGGTGAACGACGGGCTGTGGGATGTGTACAACAACTTCCACATGGGCTCGGCGGCGGAGATGGTGGCCGAGAAGTACGGCATTACGCGGCAGGAGCAGGACGCGTTTGCGGCGGAGTCACACAGGCGCGCGGCCGCGGCGACGGCAGCGGGGCGGTTCCTCAGGGAAATTCTGCCAGTGGAGATTCCGGCGGCGAAGAAGGGCGAGGCGGCGCGCTTCTTTGCTGCCGATGAAGGGGTGCGGCCGGAGACGACAATGGAGACGCTGGCGCGGCTGAAACCGGCGTTCAAGGAAGGCGGCACCGTGACGGCGGGCAATGCGCCGGGCGTGAACGATGGCGCGGCGGCGATGGTGGTGACGAGCGCGGAGCGTGCGCGTGCGCTGGGCGTGAAGCCGCTGGCGGTGATTCGCGCGCAGGCGACGAGCGGACGCGAGCCGGCGTGGTTCAGCGTGGCCCCGGTGGATGCGGTGCGGAAGGTTGCTGAGAAGGCCGGATGGACGCTGGAGTCGGTGGAGCTGTTTGAGCTGAATGAGGCCTTCAGCGCGCAGGCGCTGGCGGTGCTGCGCGAACTGCAGCTGGACCCGGCGCGGGTGAATGTGAA
>JBAUTX010000435.1:0-26957 GCA_049582405.1 Occallatibacter sp.
GCGGAAGGCCGATGTCCCGGGAGTCGCGAGCTAAGCAGCGGAGTCTCTCAAGCTGCCCCGCCTGTTCTTCGACAAAAGCCAGGTATGCAGTTTTTCTTCTTTCGAAAGACCTCATAATCCGCTCGGAAATCTTCCAGGCCGGTCCGGCTTTACCTTATTGATATAGCTTGTAGCACGTTTTGGGTGCGGATGCTCGACTCTTTGGGCAGTGTTAGGTGGAGTGAGCCAGTTCATATGGGGGCAGAGTAGCCGAACCGGCCGGAACCATGTTAATGAGTGGGTTGCCCTGATAGCAGCATTCGAGACGGAACACGTAAGCGCCACCGCATCATAGAAGCAGCGATGGGCTATTCTCTCTGCGTCTCCTTCGGTGGTTTTGCAGTGCCTCCGGTGGCAGTTCGGCTTCTTTTTTGTTCCGCACCAAGTAGCGCTCGATCAGTGTGACCAGTTCCTCGGCAAAGAGCGGGCTTTCTAGCAAGTCGGGCCTTTCGCTCGCCGCCTCGTGAATGGCAGCGTGGCCGATGACCCGAAAAAGGAATAGCGCGATGTCCAGATCGGGCACCTGAATTGGGTAAGGCTCCAGAACGCTCGAGAGACGCGCGATCAGGTGTTTGTCTCTGTCACCATGCACGCGCCGAGAGGCGCGCGGCAGTTCCTCGGCAAAGACTCTATGCAATTTTGGATTGATCCGGTGTTCGGCAACCGCGCCGTCGATCAGAATCTTCAGCGCGGCACGTAGATTTGGTTGTGAGCGCAACTGCGCGATCATTTCAGGATATGCAGCTCGCCCTTTCTCAATGTGGCGTCGCTGGAGCTCAGCCACAATGGAATCCTTGTTCGGGAAGTATTGATAGAGCGACGCGATGTTGACGCCGGCGCGCTCGGCCACGCTGTTCGTGGTGAACTTTTCCCAACCGTCCCTGACGAGAATGTAAGCTGCGGCCCCCAGGATCGCTTCGACCGTCGCCCTGGCACGTTCCTGGGACGGTGTTTTACGAGGTTTGAGCGGCCTTTGACTGGGCATGAGCCCACTCTCCCGAATGTGAGTAGACAATCTAAGCAACAGCTTACATTATTGTGAATATGAACGCGATTCCTGAGTGCGGAGGCATCGATTTTCGCACCGATGCTGAGAGTGCGGCGACAGCATGGGATGAGCGCTGGTGGACCTTTCAGCAGATCAACCGGGACCGCCGTGCCATCCGGGATTTCGACGGAAGCCCATTAGCTGACGACGAAGTTGAAGCACTGATCGGCGAAGCCTTGCTGGCTCCATCCAGTGGAAACTCCCAGCCGTACATTATTCACTGGCTTCGTGACCCGGCGATGATGGCTGCAGGCGCGGCCGCCTGTCTCAATCAACGCGCGGCTCGGTCGGCCTCCTCGCTGCTGGTATTTGTAGCTGGCAGCCGGTTTGCGCTCGAGACGGTCTCCAGGTTCCACACCTACGTCGAATCGACGGGCGAGCTCAGTGAAAAATCCAGGCACTATCACCTGAGAGAGACGAAGTCGCGCAGAAGGTTTTTGCGCATCGCTCCGAGCTTTCTTTGGTCGCCGCTTCTCTCTCTGCTGACGACGGTTTTTCCTTCTTTTGCGCTGGTCCCGGTGGGACCCAACGGAGTGCGCCATTGGGCGGCACGAAGCGCTTTATTCGCGGCGCAGACGATCCTACTGGCGGCTTCAGCGCGAGGGCTCGATACTTGTCCGATGGAGGGGTTCGACCCGAGAAAGCTTGGACGGATTCTGGGGCTCGAACGCGGCGATGTGATCGTGCTGGTGGTCGCGCTGGGACGCAGGCGGCCGGATGCTCCGATTGAGCCGCGCTGGCGACGTTCCTTCGAGGCGGCGGTGCAGGTTCATTGACCCACGCGGCAACCATCGCGTTTCAACGTATACATAATCGGCGAGTCACTCGTCCACTGAAACCCAGCTTCCGGCCCTATCACCGGCGATGCTGACCTTGGAAGAGTTTTCGCCATTCCCTGGTGGGACCAGCGGGGCCGCCCCGCTAGTTTTTCAACAAAAGCCTGGTATGCAGCTTTTCTTCTTTTGAAAAACCCCATCATCAGCCCGGGGTGTCTCTCGATGCGACCCGCCTGATTGGGAAGATGAGCCTGTACCGTCATGGTTGCGCTGCATTTGCCGATTGGCTGAGACCTATACCTGTGTGTGGAGTCTGAATCGTCTTGTCCGAGTTCTGGGCGTTTGCTGCCGCGGCATTCTCGAACACGAGATAGATCTCTGTCCCGGCGGGGACGCTCACCACGATATGCTCCCAAGTGAGCATTCTCATGATCTGCTCGTCGCCGGCGTTCCCGATATTGTTTGCCACCTGCATCCGCATCCGATTTCCTTCGCTGAAGGAGCTGTTCACACTGGGTGCGCCCACAAGCATCGCCGTTGTCTCTCCAATCCCGGACAAGGAACGGACCAGCATGCTCTTGCCTCTTTGACGCCCGGTCACAGCGCCCTTTATGGCCTGGAGATTCATGTTGGCGGCCACAGCATCGATCGGGACAGTAGAGCCATCCGGGTATTCAAGAGAGGAGAATTCGATATTCACAAGTCCCGACGGATCGGCTTGCGTGATCTTACCCACGGCACGCGCTCCGGCGGGAATGATGACCTGTCCGCTGCGCTTGTAGTGGTACTCGATCACGGCAACGACAGGCGCGTGCACGGCCGTTGTAGCCATCGATTCGAGGCGCGCCGCCACATGGTAACCGGGGGCCAGGCCAAGGTTGTCGACGACCGGCATCGAGTTCTGCATCTGCGGCCGAATTGCCGTAGTCTCATGCGCCGTGAAGGCCAGAGAAGGAGCGTCTAGCGCATCCTCCGCCTTCTTTTGTGCCTGCTGATTTCCCGAGTTCTCGCTGCCGTAAGGCGGAGGCGTCCATCGAGATTGCGCATTGGGAGCGGTGTTCGGCTCATCAAACTTCCCCACCTCGCCGAGAGTTCTGGGATTCTGGGATGGATTTGCTCCGGCTCCTCCGCGAGACAAGGCCTGTGTAGTCCCAGGCGATTTTGTCCGCTCGATATCGGCAGCATCGACGGTGCCGGGTTCCGGCGCAGCGTTGGGAGCTGGCTTCACTGCGTTATTGGGCAGAAGATTTGTGCCGGGGCCTGCGGTCTGTGATTGTCCGAGGTTGGGCCTGCTGGCCTGAGAGAGCAGCCTCTTTTTGACTGTTCCTTTGGTTGAAAGGAACGCGACCATCCCAATTCCAAGCACAGCGATCGCGCCGAGGACAATCAGCATCGTCGCCAGATTGCCGCCGCCTGAACCGCCACTCTTCTTAAGCACAAATGGCCGTTTGGTTACCGATCCCGGTGACGTCTCATTCTCCTCTGCGGTAGCAGCTCTGGAGTCTACCTTCTGGACTGTTTCATCCATCTCTACCGTCTGTGCCTGACCCATGGTCCACCTCATTTCTTGAACTGATTTCTTTGTTCACAGTCCGGGAGCGACGAACGGCAACTGCAGTAGCAGCGGATGATCCACAGCGCTGGCCGTGCCTAATTCCAACACCAGATGGTCCGCGCTCTGCTTGAAGCCCGGCCGCGAAAAACTCCACGGCGCCGTCGGCCCGTTCGCCGGGAGCGAGACGACGGGCGGTCATTCGGTACTCGGATATGCGGAGAGCGCGATTTGCGCGAGAGTTGCCCCATTTTCTCCGTCTCTTCCGGCTCATATGCCTTACCGATCTTCCGGCGCACCGGCAACTTGAGCTTCTTCTTCTTGCGCAGACGGACTCGAATCACTTCGCCGGGCTCTCCCATCATGGTCAGAAGGAACCGGACCTCCTCGTTAATGGATTTTGCCGAAGCGGATTCTTTGAGGCGTGCGGTTTGGTAGCCCAGAACCTCGGTTTCACCGATATCGACCAGCAGTTTGTCCCCTAGATGCCGAACAACGTGGCCGACCGCATATTCGGCGAAGGTGACTCCGCGAAAACGCAACTTGTAGTCCGCCAGATATTCATCCGCTATGTCCCGCAATAGACGGATACGAATTTCTCGCTTCTGCCGAAGGTTGTGATAACCCTGTTCGAGTTCGCGCCGTCTTTGATTTTCGGCATCCTTGGCCACCGTTTTCTAGGTCGATTTTGACGATTCTCGAATGAACGGGCCGGCAAAGTAAAACTTGTACCACCACATTCCGCCTCTTTTGAAAACTGCCATAGAGCGCTCCTGTCTCTCGGTAGGGCGCAGCGCAAAAATGCCATGCGCGAATGGAGATTGGAGCAGGAGGGGAATTCGCGCAAATGGGGCGATCAACCGAGGTCGGGAAGCGTGTCGAGTCGATTCACTGAGGAGGAGTTCAACTGAGCAGGATTGCTATGGACAGGGCGTCTATTTTGAAGGAGCGTGGGCACAAAAATGGGCACAATTTGAAAAATTGGCGAATTTCTGGCTGCTCTCTTCTGCTCTA
The DNA here is from genome assembly GCA_049582405.1 of Occallatibacter sp. Classification (GTDB taxonomy): domain Bacteria; phylum Acidobacteriota; class Terriglobia; order Terriglobales; family Acidobacteriaceae; genus Telmatobacter. Next base: position 4,430 of record JBAUTX010000435.1, read on the forward strand.
AGTTTTTGATTTGATTGGCTCCTCAGGTAGGACTCGAACCTACAACCCTTCGGTTAACAGCCGAATGCTCTGCCATTGAGCTACTGAGGAGTGTCTGGCGCTGGATTGTCCTCTTTAAAACTATCAAACCCAGCCAGGGGAGTCAAAGCGCGCGCCGAGGTGCACGGAAACCCTGCACAACGGTAGGATAAAAGCAGCGAAAAGCCAAGGAGGCTCCGTGTGTCTCGAATATCACGCGTTGACCGCAGCCAGGTGACGCCCGACATCGCCGCGCTGTTTGACCAGGCCTTTGCCCAGCGCGGCAACGTGCCGAACATGTTTCGCGTCATGGCGCATCGGCCAGAGATTTTCGCCACCATGCAGGCGCACTTTGCAGCAGTGCTCAACACCGGCACCTTGCCCACGCGGCTGAAGGAACTCATTATCGTGCGCACCAGCCAGGTGAACGACACGCTCTACTGCCTGGCCAGCCACACCATTCTGGCGCGCAACCTGGGCTGGAGAGACGACCAACTCGCGCATCTGGCCGAGTGGCCGCAACGCGACGACTTCACGCCCGCCGAAAAGGCCGCACTGCGCCTGGCCGAGACCGTGACGCGCGACGCGCATGCCGTGACGGACGAGCAGTTTGCCGAACTGCGACGCTACTACTCCGAGGGCGAGATCGTAGAGCTGCTATGCGCGATCGGCCTCTTCAACTATTTCAACCGCTTCAACAACGCCCTGCAGATGGAGCCAACGAAGCCCGGCGAGGGCGGTGTGTCCGAGTCTGCCATTGCCACGGCAGCACAGGCAGACTGAGGCCCACACTGCAACCCGCAACCAAGGAGCTCTCTTCTTTCGCGATGAAACTTCCAATTCCTTCCGGCACCTTTCGTGCCTATCTTTTCGACTGCGATGGCACCATTGTGGATTCCATGCCGCTGCACTACGTTGCGTGGAACAAGACCCTCGCCGAGTGGAACTGCCCTTTCCCTGAGGAACTCTTTTATGCCTGGGGCGGCCGGCCGGTGCGCGACATCATTGCCTCACTCAATGAGCAGCACGGGCTCAACATGCCGGTGGATGCTGTGGCTCATCGCAAGGAAGGCCTTTATCACGACCAGCTACCGGAGTTGCAGGCCATCGACGAAGTGGTGGAGCACATCGAGGCGCAGCATGGGCGCATTCCGCTTGCTGTAGTCTCTGGGAGCCGCCGCAGCTCCGTGGTGGGTTCACTGTCAGCCTTGAACCTGCTCAACAAGTTTGAGACGCTCGTCTGCGCGGAAGACTATACGAACGGTAAGCCCGCTCCAGACGCCTTCCTGCTGGCGGCGGAGCGCCTTGGAATCGAGCCTGAAGCCTGCCTTGTCTTTGAGGACACGGAAATGGGGATCCAGGCCGCAACGGCAGCGGGCATGGCCTCCGTCCGCGTACCGCAGCCCTGGGAGCGCCGCCAGGGAACCGCAGCCTTGCACTCCGCGTAGTCTGTTCCTAGACGCGGAGGTCACATGCCGTTCGACGGCCAGAAAACTCTCCCCACGGAACAAAGCGCAAACCGGGACTTGCTGCCGCTGCTTGCCATCGCAGCAGCAGTTGCCGCACTGCACATCGCCACCAACGGCCGCTACGGCTTCCACCGCGATGAGCTGCAATTCCTGAGCGATGCGCGGCATCTGGACTGGGGCTTCGTCGCCTATCCGCCATTCACACCCTTCGTGGAGCACATCGGCCTGGCGCTCTTCGGGCTCTCGATGGTCGGCCTGCGGCTGTTCTCTGTCGTTGCACAGGCCGCGGTGATCGTCGTGGGCGGGCTGATGGCGCGCGATCTCGGTGGCGGCCGTCTTGCGCAGCTTGCGGCAGCGGTCTCCGTGGCGCTATCTCCTCTGCCGCTTTTCAGCGGCACAGAGTTTCAGTACACCAGCTTCGATTTCCTCTGGTGGGTTCTTGCGGCCTGGTTCGTCGTTCGGCTTCTGAAAACGGATGACCCGCGCTGGTGGCTTGCCATTGGCGCGGCTCTGGGCCTTGGCCTTGAAACAAAATATTCAATCGTGTTCTTCATCGCCGGGATTTTGGCGGGACTAATGTTTTCTTCGGCACGCAGGCAACTGCTCAGTGGCTGGTTCTGGGCTGGCGTGGCTCTTGCACTGCTCTTTTTTCTGCCCAATCTTGTGTGGCTGGTGCGGCACGACTTTATTTCCTACCACTTCCTGCAGCATATTCACACTCGTGACGTGGGCGAGGGTCGCGCGGACGGATTCCTCCGCGACCAGTTCCTCTACTGCGCGAATTTCTTCTCCGCCCCGCTGTGGATTACGGGGCTGGTCGCTTTCTTGCTAAGTAGGCGCTATCGCATGCTGGGCTGGATGTTCCTCGTGCCGGTCGCGTTCTTCTACTTCAGCAAGGGCCGGTTCTATTACGTGGCCCCGGCGTATCCGATGCTGCTGGCGATGGGTGCGACTACGGCGGAGCAGTGGCTGCTGCGGCTGCCCACGCTCGGTCGGCGCGGGATAGCGAGCGTCTATTTTGCCGGGGTGGCTGTGTGCGGGTGCTACATCGCCGCGCTTTTGGTTCCGCTTGCATCGTCCGGCCCGCTCCGTGACTTCGCACTACGGAACAACGGTGACCTGCGCGAAGAGATTGGCTGGAACGAGCTGGTGCGGACCGTGGCGGAGATCCGGGATTCGTTGCCTGCCGAACAGCAAGCTCACCTCGGCATCACCGTGGGCAATTACGGCGAACAGGGCGCAATTGAGCTCCTCGGCCCGGCGTACCACTTGCCGGGGCCTATCAGCACTACCAACTCGGCATGGCTGCGCGGCTACCCCGTACCGCCGCCCACTACGCTCATCGTCCTGGGCCTGCGCCCGGAGCAAGCAAACGCGATCTTCACTGGCTGCCGTCTAGCGGGTCACAACGGAAACGCTGAGGGCATCCAGAATGAAGAGAGCAAATACCACCCTGATATCTTCGTGTGCGGGCCTCCCCGCCGGCCATGGGCAGAGCTGTGGAAAGAGCATCAAGACTTTGGCTGACGCCTTTTCAAGAACCGCCATCAGAAGAGCAGTACGGCCACTCTGTAAGCCGTGAAGGTACCTTGCACTCCCTGCGCGGGGCAACTGCCAATTTCGGCGCGGCGGTACTGGCCTGTCTCAAGCTTCTGGCGCAGTGCTTGTGGCAGGCGCGTCAAGTCTGAGTCCTGCCAGCGCATGATGAACCGCGGTGTGCCGTCTGCATCCGTGCGCGGCAAACCTTCATCCATTGCGCAGGCCGCGCGCGCCATGGCGTTGTCTGTTGCGATTGCAATGCCACTCGATCGCATGTTCTGCTCCACGCGGGCCTCCACCTGGCTTCGGGTAAGAGCCTGCACGCCATGGGCGTAGTCCGCTACTGCGTAGAGCGTGCCGCGAGCCGCGACAACCGCAATGCCCACGCGATCTACCTCGGGATTGAGCAGGTTGCTGCGGTGACCTGGGGAGTGCATCCATCCATCATGAATCTCGGCTGGCGATGGGCCGACGGCCACGTTCTCTTCAATCAGGCTGAAATGTGCCCCATCCTGGCCCGCCCGCTCGGACAAGTCCGGCTCACCTCCGTAGCGATGCGCGATCGGGCCCTCGGCGGCCATTCGGAGGCAGTGCTGGCGCGCAGCGGCGGCCAGGTTTCCATCCCACTCGAGAGGCGGCGCGCCGTGTTCTGCGCGGGCCTGGTTCGCCAAGGCGAGCAACTGTTCCGCCGCCTCACGCATACCACCTCCTGTTCCCTGCTGCGCAAAGAAAGGCGACAGCGCCAGAGCATTGCAGGTGGAAAGAACTAGCAAGAAGAGCACACAGAGGCCGAATCGAAGCTTGCACATAACTCTTTCAACCCTACCGCACTGCGACTGTCGCGGTATTCTTTGTGTGTCGATGCCCATTGGATTGCCACAACTCCGCAGCTTTCTTAGCCGCCGGCTCCGCAAGCAGCCGTTGATGGTGATCGGCATTGTGCTGCTGGGAACTTTTGTGTTTGCAGGACTCGCCGCACCCTTGATCGCGCCGTACGGTCCCGCACAGATTGATCTGATGCATCGCCTTGAAGGACCCAGCATGACCCACCTTGCCGGCACCGACGAACTGGGCCGTGACACATTTTCGCGGCTGGTCTGGGGCGCGCGTCTGTCGCTCGCCGTTTCCGTCAGCGTCGTCGCTGTTTCGCTGCTGCTGGGGATCGCCATCGGCGGCCTGGCGGGCTACCTGGGCGGCTGGGTTGACACCGCTCTCACCACCTTTGCGATGAACACCTTTCTTGCCCTGCCGGGCATCCTGCTGGCGATCGCCTTTGCGGCGTTCCTCGGTGCGGGGTTTACGAACTTGGTTCTTGCCCTTGCCATCGGGGGCTGGGCAGGATATGCCCGACTGGTTCGGGCCCAGGTGATGGCCGTGCGGGAGCGTGAGTACGTGGAGGCAGCACGTGCCCTCGGCGCCGGTGGCCTGCGCATCTTCTTCCGCCACATCCTCCCCAACATTGTTCAACCCGTACTGGTGCAGGTATCTGTTGGAATGGCTGGGGTTATCCTGGCCGAAGCCACCCTGTCGTTTCTCGGGCTGGGGATTCCAGCGCCGGCGCCGAGCTGGGGCGCCATGCTCAACGACGCCCGCCTCCACCTCTTCGACTCACCCCACCTGGTTCTCTTCCCTGCCGCCGCCGTTGCTTGCTCGGTGCTGGGCTTTAATCTGCTGGGGGATGGGCTGCGGGACCAACTTGACCCGCGCACCCGCCTGGAGCTCGGTATATGATACCGGTATGTTGAAACTGCATATCGGTGATTGTGAACATTGCTCCCGCAACTATCGATACTCGCTCTGGCACGCAGGATTCGGCGAATCCGCATACGCTTACTGCGACACATGCGGCATGTTGGCGACCTGCTCGTACCGGCGCTTCTTCCCCGCGACCACGCCGCCTGCCGGTGGTGACTACCAGGTGATTGATGAAGCATGGGAGCCACTGCTTGCACCTTGCAGTTGCGGCGGCAGCTTTCGCGCGCATGCATCGCCGCGTTGCACTCACTGCCACAAACCTCTCTCTGCCGAACACGCACAGGGACACATCGAGCGGAACTCGCACGGCGTGGGCAAAGGCTGGCGCTGGCAAAAGAACTGGTCGGGCATCTATTGCATCGCTCTTGAAGATCCCAGCAGGCCAGGAGTTCTGCGCCAGGTGCATGATTCCTTTGCAAGACCCTGGGAAGCGCCCAAGCGCAAACCTCTGATGCGCTGGGCACAATTGTTGAGCTTCAGCAGGTGAGGTGGGGTGTCCTGAGCGACACCCACGGATTGCTGCGCGCCGAGGTGCTGCCTGCTCTGGCCGGGGTAGAGCGAATTCTCCACCTTGGCGACGTGGGGTCCGCAGATATCCTCACATCCCTGCGCCGGATTGCACCCGTCCATGCGGTGCGCGGGAATGTCGACCGCACCGGCCCCTGCAGCCGTCTGCCGGAAACAGATGTTCTGCTCTTTGAGCAGTACTATCTTTACCTGCTGCATAATCGTTCCGAACTTCACCTGAATCCTGTCGCGGCAAAGTTCTCCGCCGTACTCTATGGGCACACGCACAGGCCACTCATTGAATGGCATCGCGACGTGCTCTATTTCAATCCGGGTTCATGCGGGCCTCGCCGCTTTGAACTGCCTGTGACGATTGGCTTCCTGACGATTGGGACCGATGGCCGACTGAAGCCAGAAATTGTGCAGATCGAGATCGACAACACTCGCTAGCGCAATCTCTCATGACGCGAAGCAGGGTTATTGGGCCGCGATCAGCCGCGCATCCGCGGATTCACCCAGACGTACGCTATATCCGTGAGAAGATTCACGAGCACATACGTCAGCCCGATTGAGAGCAGGCACCCCTGCACCAACGCATAATCGCGATTTGAAATCGCGCTCACGGCGAGACGCCCCAAGCCTGGCCAGCTGAAGATCGTCTCCGTGACAACGGCGCCCGCCAGCAACGCGCCAAATTGAAGACCCACGACCGTGAGGATCGGTACAAGTGCATTGGGTAATGCGTGGCGGCAAACGACCATCATTTCTGAAACGCCTTTGGCGCGTGCTGTGCGGATGTAGTCCTGACCCAACTCTTCCAGCATTGCCGTGCGTACCATGCGGGTAAGAATCGCAGCCAGCGAAGATCCCATGGCCAAGGCAGGCAGCACGAGGTAGGGCCACTCGATGCCGCCTCGCCCGCCGCCTGCCCCTGAGACCGGGAGCCACCCGATTTGAATGGAGAAGACCAGAATCAGCACCGGCCCCAGCACGAGGCCTGGTACAGAGAGCCCACCGAGACTGACGACGGAGAGCAGCTGGTCCTGCCACCGCCCGCGCCAAACAGCAGCCACGGTGCCTGCGGGCAACGCCAAAATCAGAGCAAGAAGCAGCGCTGCAAGAGTGAGCGCAAGTGTGTACGGATAGCGAGCCACGATGAGATGGACCACCGTGTCATGCAGCCGGAGAGAATTGCCCAAGTCGCCATGAAGCACGCCGTTCCAGTAGTGCAGGTACTGCTGCCACAGCGGCAGATCGAGGGCATACGCGTGACGGAGAGCGCCAATATCCGCCGGCGTAGCGCCCTCGCCGAGCATTTGCAGAATCGGGTCCCCAGGGACGATGTGAATGAGCAAGAAAACGAGTGAGACAACCACCCACACCACGGGCAAAGCAAACAGGAATCGGCGCAAGCTCTGCATCATCAATTCGTCCGGCGCTCGTTGCGCGGAGTGGTTGCATTCCTCTCCGGGCTGTGCCCGCAATCAGTGCGTGGCGCTGTCCACCGCAGTGGGCGCGTGTGGCTGTGTTTGCGCGACGGCAGGAGAACACGTACCGGCACTTGAGCTTCCGATTGGGGTCCTGCCGAAGAGTTCGAAAGTACTGTCGCCCTTGCCTTCCGTCCTGAGAACTGTCCACCCTGGCTGATGCTCCAGCAGATAGGCGAGCGGCGTCTTCTTATTGATCAGGACATGATCGATTTGATATTTGTCCAGCAGATGCAACGAATCGCGCACAAAAGAGATATCCAGGAAGTCCTTGAAGACGCCGTGGTGTTCAAATGTATCGAAACGCGAATCAATGAACGTGGGCTTGCCTTGCATATCCATCATGCCGCCCAGGCCATCGTTATTCATTGTGCGCCATGAGGGCTGAATCGACGCGATGGTCTGCAAAGGAAACGCTTCCGCAAGGCCCTTTTCGAACTTCTCTCTGCCGGGGAAGAAGTGGATGAGCAAAGCGATGGAGCCAACCACCATCACCATGTTCATAAACGGAATCGTCTTCTCGTCCGACTCCAGGAAAACGACACGCTCGAAGTCCATGGCCATCATGGGCGTGATCAGCACGGCTGCCATGAAAAGAAATCGCGAATGATCAAATGCGGCGTACCACGCAAAGAGAACGAGTGCGATGTCGAACAGTTTCCACTTGCGGCTCCGAATGCCGTTCGTAATCACCATGAAGGCAATGCAGCCTACCGCCACCTTGGCCGAGAGCCATTCGAGATTGAGAGGCTGCCATTCTTGCACGTTGTGAATGTTCAGTTTCTGGTTCGCCATCATGTCGAATGGGTTCCAGACGAGCCGCCATCCATACGGATTGACCAGCAGGGCCGCGACACTTGCTGCAAGCACGAGCAGCATCTTCTTTCGGGCTTCCGGCGTGAAAGCGTCCTGATCAAACACCCCTGCATGATTCGGAACGAGCCCGCACAGGATAAACAGCACGAAAATCCCAAGGCCAATCAGCCAGCTTCCATGCGTATTGACCCAGACGCAGAACAGAGGCGGCAAAAACCAGAGCCAGCGCAGATTGCCCCGATCTGCGGCTTCGAGAATTGCCATCTCAAGCGACAAGAGAATGTACGCAATCACAATCTCGCGTGCGCCCGCATTAACGGTGACCAGAAAGAAGCCGATGCCTGTGGCCCAGAACGCAGCACCTGCATGACCGGACCTCCAATGGCTGCGCCAATACATGAGCACGACATTGGCATAGAGACCGAGGAAGGTAACGAGGTAAATTCCGACCAGCCCAAAATGGCGATAGCCGAGCCAGTAGGGCACCTCGGCAAGCCACTCCGGGTTTACCCATCGTTGTCCGGCAACTGTGAAAGAGTACGGCTCGACGCGAATGAAGTGATGCGTCGTGAAGAGGATTTTCGCATCCGCAAGATGCCACCACAGATCAGGATCGTGGAGCAAGTCCTTCGGAACGACCAGCGTGCCGGAAAGGATGACAACTACGGTAGCAAGCAGAGAAAGGCTCATCAGATGCCGACTGAAGACGCGATTGAAGAGCCTGATCCAACGGGACTTCGTGCCACTGGTTGCCGAGGTGGCCGGGGAAAGTTCCTGGATTGCGGGCATGACATCCATATAACTACAGTAATCTCGCCGAATGTGACTGCAAAGAGGAATACAACAAAAGCGTTACCTCCATGGTTCGAGGTCGTGGGAATCCAATCAGGAAACCCCAGTGCCCTTCACAGGGCGGTCAGGTTCGATTACCATCAGCTTAATTTCCCTGGCAAAGACCGGGGCAAGAGTATCCCCTGCCGTGCAAGGTTGGAAGAGCTTTCTTCATCTTATTGCTGGACTTAGAGATTATTTTCGCATCTCCTTCGAACTGTTCTTCCTGACTCTCTAGTGGAGATGGTACGAAGGTGGTATTGCCGGGGAGAATTGGGGCGATAAGAATCACGTTCATAGGATGCCCGAATAGGGGTTGCCGCCGTAACCGAGGTAACTTTCGGTGGACATCAATGTTTCGTAGCGGCTCGCAACATCGCTACCATACTGGTTGACCGATCAGAGTGCTCTGCAAGCTGCCCCAGCCAGACATCTGACAGGCCGCCAACAAACGAATAGAGACGACCCGACATGATTCGCATTGGGCTTCTGACGGACGATGGCTCGCTCCAACCCATTCTCTCATCCGCGCTTGGACGGGAGTTCAAGGTCAACCCTGTGCTGGGTGAAGAAGATGTCGACCGGATGGTGGGGGATGGCGCATGCGATGTCCTCATCGTCGACCTGAATTCGAATCACAGTGCGGCCAAGGTGCGCATCGAGTGCTCGCGGCGTATCGTTACAAAGCCCATCCCCTCGGTCATCATGGCGGACGACATCCTGCGGGGCACAGCCCTCGAGTTGGTTCGGATCGGCGCATTTGGCTACTGCCGCAGACCTCCGTCAATCCGCGAACTGAAGGCGCTGCTCAACAGAGCCTATGAGCATTCCGCGCTTCGCCGCCAGTTGGAGACGGTTCATCAACAGTTGGAAGATTCGGGAAGCTGCGATCGCCTGATCGGGTCAAGCCCCCAGATGCAGCAGGTCTATCAGCTGGTCCGCAGGGTGTCCAGCCTGAATGCCACGGTGCTCATCAATGGCGAGAGCGGCACAGGCAAGGAGCTCATCGCGCGTGCAATCCATAATCTCGGCACGCGTGCGGACAAGCCATTTGTCGCCGTTTCCTGCGGCGCAATCCCAGAAACCCTGATTGAAGCCGAGCTCTTTGGCCATGAGAAGGGTGCCTTTACTGGCACCGTTGGAGCTCGCGAGGGCTATTTTGAGCAGGCGCGGGACGGCACATTGTTCCTGGACGAAATCGGCGACCTGAGCCTCTATACGCAGGTCAAGTTGCTGCGCGTGCTGCAGCAGATGGAGTTTAGCCGCCTCGGCAGCAGCCGCCTGATCCCTCTTCGCGCACGCCTCATCTTTGCCACACATCAGGATCTTGGAAAGCTGGTTGAAGAAGGCAAGTTCCGCCAGGATCTCTACTATCGCATCAATGTGATGCGGATTGTTTCCCCCTCGCTGTCTGAGCATGCCGAGGATATTCCGCAGATCGCGACGCACTATCTCAAGCACTACTCTCGCGTCTTTCAGAAGCCGATGGAAGCGATCGGCCCTGAGGCCATGTCCATGCTTCTGAGCTATCCCTGGCCGGGTAATGTGCGCGAACTCGAGAACACGATCCAGCGGGCGATTATTCTGGCGTCTGGCAGCACAATTCAGGCCGAGGACCTCCCCATCCATGTGCCCTCGGATAAGATCATCGACATCAGCGAGTACAATCCCGACGGATCGTTCGAGCGTCAGCTTCGCGATTACAAGATCAAGCTCGCGATGGATGCCGTCCGCGAAAATAACGGGAACAAGACGCTGGCGGCACGCAGTCTCGGCATTTCGCGTGCTTACCTGCATCGTCTGATCCGCCTCTCGGAAGCAGATACGCTCTTTGAGCAAGAGAACCTCGGATCCGCTTCTGCCTGAGATTCACCCAATATGCTTAGCACCATTCCCTCCGCACGCCTTTCCACAAGTGGAAATGCGTGCGGCATTGATTTTCCCTTGGGTGGTTTCTTCGTACTGTTCACAAGTGAGTTCCTTCCGCGGGCGCAATGCCAAACTGTTATAGTTCTCTCATCATGATGAAGAGGCGGGGGTTGTACCCTCTCACGCTCCTGGTGATCGCGTGGGCGGCCGTGTCGAGTGCGGCACAACAACCAAATGACGCGGTGCAGAGCGCGAGGCCTGCAGTCAGCACACCTCGCACGAGTCCCGGGGCAACTTCCAGCGCGGCCCAACCCGCTACGCGGCTCGACAATGGTGCGACCCCACAGGAACCCGTCTCGTCCAGCGACAGCGCTGCGTCGCAGCAGCCGCAGATCATCGTGACGAGTCCTGCGCCTCCGGCTCAGGTATGGCAGTGGCACGAGCGCGTGGCATGGGCTGCAAGCATCGTCCTGGCTGTCCTCGGCTATGTTGGCATCTTGCTCGCTCTCCGCTCCCTCAAGAACATCGAGCGCAACAGCGAGGGGAGCCTTGAAGCTGCTCGAGCCGCACTGGCCGCAGCTGAGTCCTCACTGAACCAGACCAAGTCGATCATCGAGGCTGAGCGGCCCTGGATTCTCGTGTCCGTTGAACCCCATCTCACCGAGGAAAACACCTTCCGAGTCATGCTTTCCAACCGAGGGCGACGTCCGGGACGAATCATGTCCATGTCCGATCAGGTACACATTGTGCCGAATGAAGAGGATTTGCCCAAGGCTCCAGGTCACGAATCTGTAGAATTGCAATCGCAAGAAGAGCCCCTGATTCTTCTTCCCGGCGAATCGCTTGTCATCGCAAACTTCGCCAGGAAGGACGTTGCGAAGATCTGCAAGTCCGATGAACAATTGCGGCGCATTGCGGCATGGGAGGATACTATCTTTCTTTTTGGCCGCGTCACGTATCAGGACCTCACGCAGGCCTCGGATCGCAAGCCATACGAGACGGACTGGTGCTGCCGGTACATTCATGGGGAGACCAAGAGCGCGCTGCTTCTCGGGGGGCCGGAGGGATATAATCGGCACTCCTGATCTTCGGTAAGCGGGCCCCCACTGGCAAGATCCATCCAGGTGGGCGCTGGAAACTCACAGCGAAACAACTCCGCTGTTGCAACAGGGGACTTGACAAAAAAGCAGTGCCCAGCAGGGGAACCGTAAGCAATCGTTTTAGCGCATCCACAACAGGCATCAGAACCAACGCGAGCCGCGCCAAAGGAGCCTTCATGCCTGTAGTCGAATTAGCCCAGGTGACCAAGACCTATGAAACGAAGGTTGCTGTCAACCACCTGAGTCTATCGATAGAATCCGGCCAAATGTTCGGCCTGCTTGGTCCAAACGGAGCGGGCAAGACGAGTTCAATTCGCATGATGATGGGCATCACTCTGCCCGACAGCGGCAGCATCACCCTCTTTGGCAAGCCGTTCGAACGTGGGAGCCTCAATCGAGTCGGCTACCTGCCCGAGGAACGCGGCTTGTATAAGAAGATGAAAGTCATAGAACAGCTCGTCTTCTTTGGAGAACTGCACGGACTGCACACGGTGGATGCACGAAGCCGCGCCACAGTGTGGGCCAAGCGGCTCGAAATCGATGACGCGCTGGATAAGAGGACCGAAGAACTTTCCAAGGGGATGCAGCAGAAGATCCAATTCATCGGGACGCTGCTTCATGATCCTGAGCTCATTATCATGGATGAGCCCTTTAGCGGACTGGATCCCGTCAATGCCAAGCTACTCGAACAGACGCTTATTGAGCTGAAGGACCAAGGCAAGGCGATTGTGTTTTCCACGCACCGCATGGATCAGGTCGAGAAGCTGTGTGACTCCATCTGCCTGATCAACAAGGGCGAGGCCGTGCTCGCAGGCAAAGTGCGCGAGATCAAATCCCGCTACGAACGCGATCATGTAATCGTTGAATTTGAAGGCAATGACTCGTTCCTGCGAAGCAGCGAAGTCGCCGAAGCCAGAAATTTCTCCGGCCACGCCGAGATCCGCCTCAAGCCGCACGGCAATGCGCAAGAGCTGCTGCACGAAGCTTCGGCGATTGCGACCATCTATCGCTTTGAGCTCGTCGAGCCATCGCTCGAGGAAATCTTTATTCAGACTGTGGGAGGGAAAGTCGATGCGTAACATGCTGCTGATTGCGCGCCGCGAGTATCTCGAACAGGTGCGCGGACGAGCCTTCAAGATGACCACCATCGGCGTCCCCGCTGTCTTTGCCCTGATTGTGGGCGTGGGCTACCTCTCCAGCCTTGGCCTCGGCGCAAACCGCCGCGTTGCGGTCGCCTCGAATGATCCTGTCCTTGCCGCGCAAATCCGCAACAAGCTCGTCGGCGAGAAAGATGCCAAGGCGCAGGTCGTTGTCGCAGCGCCAGCCACTGAGCAGGATCGCGCAATTCTTCTGCACAAGGTTGAAGATGGATCTCTCGACGGCCTGCTGTGGGTTGAGACGGCTGCAGGGAAGTTGCCCACCGCAACTTACATGTCGCCTTCTGCTGGCGATTTCATCACTGCCGCACGGATCAAATCCGCACTGAATCAAGCCATCCTCGACGAGCAACTCACCGGGGGAGGCATGAGACAGATTGCCGCCGATACTCTTGTCCAGGGCACCTCGATCACAACCTACCAGGTGAAGAAAGACGGCACAATTCTCAAAACGAGTGCGGAGGCCTCCTTTTGGAAGGGTTACGTCATGGCCATCCTGCTCTCGATGACGACCATGATTTATGGCATGAATGTGGCGCGCTCCATCATCCAGGAGAAGACTTCGCGCATCTTTGAGGTCATGCTTTCCATCGCTCGTCCCGCCGACCTGCTTGCCGGCAAGCTCATCGGAGTTGGCGCTGTCGGCCTCACCCAAATCGCCATCTGGCTCATCGCTGCTACTGCCATCATTGTTTCGCCCATTGCTGGTGCAGTTCTTACCGGCGCACTTTCTGTGCACATCACATGGACGGAAGCGATTCTCTTCCCTGTCTACTTCGTCCTCGGTTACTTGCTCTATAGCTCGCTCTTTGCGGGCCTTGCTGCGACCTGCGAGACCGAGCAGGAGCTGCAAATGTATATGCCGCTCGCTGCTGCGCCCACATGGCTCAGCTTCGCACTCATCATGCTTGTGATTAATGACTCGAACTCTTTCTGGTCGGTCGCGGCATCTTTCTTTCCGCCGACGGCCCCGGTCATCATGTTTCTCCGGATGGCTTCCGAGATCCCGCCCGCATGGCAGTTTGCCGTCTCCATTGGTCTGCTCGTCGTGAGCATCTGGGCTACGCTCTTGTTCTCGGCGCGCCTGTACCGCATTGGCATCCTGATGTATGGCAAGCGCGCCACGCTCCCGGAGATGCTGCGCTGGCTGCGCTACAGCTAGAATCGATAGAGTGACTGCAGAACCCGGCACCAAATTCACCCTTCCCCAGCGCCTCGTGTTAGCCGTTGCGCCGCCTGTCGTTTCGGCGCTGGTCTGGCTCATGGGCATCACCTGGCGCTTTGAGGTCATTGCGGAAGATGGCGTCACTCCCGTGCTGTTCGGGCAGAGGCCGGGGCCGGAGATCTACTGCTTTTGGCACCAGTGCGTACTGCCCTGCACCATCTACTTCCGCTATGCGCGCGCGGTCATTCTCATCAGCCGCAGCTTCGACGGTGAGTTGATTACGCGCATCCTCCGCATGTTTGGATTCGGCGCCGTGCGTGGCTCCAGTTCGCGCGGTGGCAAGGAGGGTCTGCTCGGCCTCGTCCGGACTCTCGAATCCGGCCGCACTGCCATCTTCACCGCCGACGGCCCGCGCGGCCCCATCTACCGCACCAAGATGGGCCCCATCAAACTCGCGCAACTCACGAGCGCACCCATCGGCGTGTTCCACCTTGAGCCGGAACGTGCATGGACTTTGCATTCCTGGGATCGCTTCCTGATCCCCAAGCCCTTTACGCGCATTTGTGTCAGTTGGGCACAGTGGACGCACGTTCCCGCTGACCTTCCCGCTGAACAGCTTGAAGCAAAGCGTGAAGTGCTGAACGCCGCGCTTGAACGTGCGCGCATGCGCGCACTGGCCCACTTTGGCAAGAGGGCGCAATGAGCGATCTACGCGTTGCCGATTTCGATTTCGAACTGCCTCCGGAGCTTATCGCACAGGAGCCCCCACCGGAGCGCGGTCAGAGCAGGATGCTGATCCTTGACCGCGCCACAGGCGCTCTGCGCGACTCGCACTTCACGGAATTCCCTGCACTGCTCGAGCCCGGCGATGTGATGGTCCTCAACAACAGTCGCGTTATTCCGGCGCGCCTCTACGCACGCCGCACCACGACTCGAGGACGACAGGCTCCCACGGGGATGGTCGAGGTCCTGCTCACCGAACCCGCCGCCGAGCAGTGCTGGCGCGCACTTGTCCGCCCAGGTAAAAGGGTGAACGTGGGCGAACAGCTCATCTTCCCAGACCCATCCGGAGAAACAATTCTGGAAGCAGAAGTGATGGAGCGCGGTGAACGGGGTGAGCGTGTTCTTCGGTTCCAGCCGGTCTCCGACCTGTATGCGACACTCGAGCAGATCGGTCACATGCCTTTGCCGCCCTACATCCACCGCAGCGATATGCCCACGGATCGCGAACGGTACCAGACCGTCTTTGCCCGCGAACGTGGGTCCGTGGCCGCTCCCACTGCGGGTCTGCATTTTACGCCACAGACTCTGGCCGCAATTGCTGCACGCGGAGTCGAGATCGCACACGTCACTCTGCATGTGGGTGTCGGCACGTTTGCCTCGCTCCACGTTGAACGCGTGGACCAGGTGCATCTGCATCTGGAACGCTACGAGCTTCCAGCCGCAACGGCGCATGCCTTGAATCGTGCACGCCGCGAAGGACGCCGCGTCGTGGCCGTCGGCACTACGGTGGTCCGCACACTGGAGGCAGCCGCACTTGCTGCTGGCGACTCTGATCTGGAAGCGCACAGCGGCATGACAGACATTTTTATTGCGCCAGGATTTCAGTTTCGCCTTGTTCGCGCGCTGCTTACCAACTTCCACCTGCCGCAGTCGAGCCTGCTCATGCTGGTCAGCGCCTTTGCAGGCCGCGAGCGCGTCCTTGCGGCCTATCGCCACGCAGTGGAGGCGCACTACCGCTTCTTCAGCTACGGCGACTGTATGTTCATCGCATGACGCGCACGACGCGTCGCAGAATTGTTGCCACTGAACCCTGAGAGCAACACTCTTCGCAAAAGCGGGCTCGCGGAAACTCTTCAGTAACGGATACCAAAGGCTATATTGATGAGCTGTGTATTGACCCGGCCGCTCGGCGCATAGTGATAGCGCGACTCTACATAGAACTGACACGGCGCCTCGCCGAATTTGGTGGTGAACCCCACGCCTCCGTTGATGCCACCTGAGGTTGCAGACCAATTCCCAAGTTTCTGGTTGGGAGTCACATAGCCGTTCGTACACGTGAAGCCCAACCATTGCCACGTGGGAGTACATGGGATGCTTGAGCTGGTGATGACACTCTCTGACAATGAGGTATGGCGGTAGTACAACCCACCTCCGCCGATCAAGTACGTGCCGAGCTTCTTACCTTCCAATTCATAGCGGTAGTTGGCGGTAAGCCCCATGACACCGACGCTGGCATTGGCCTTGGGGTCATCAAGCGTGGTACGAATCCGGGTGAGAGTTGTGCCATTTGGAAATAAGTTGTTCCACATGAACTCGCCGACGGCAACCTGATGGCGCGCCAGCCTGTATCCACCGCCGACCGTCAACCCAAATCCAAGATTCACGGCCTGTGCAGCCGGGTTCAGCGGGATGGCTATTGGGATGCTCAGGTAGAGACTTCCACGTGGCTCGGCTTTTGGCTCGTCAGGGGACCCAGGGGGTGCAGACTGCGCTATCAAGGCGCAAGACATCATCATGAGCAAGGACAGGCTTGAAGCAACGCAGATGCTGGGTCGCATGATCCTCCTCCTCACGTCTCGTTCGCTCGACCGAAGACAGCAATCGAACGAGCACAAGCGAGAAGCACGGTGAGCAGATGCTGCCTTTCACTCGATGAAAACCAAATTCGTCCTTGCACGTCACTCGCAAGGACCCGGCACACACCCGCTTCGTCGCCGATGCGCACTGTCAAGCTGCAGAGCATAGCGCATCGCTAAGACGAGCCGCAAGAAGAATGGTAGAGGGCGTACGTTACGTTATGTACTGACAAAACTACCAGATATGCATTGCTTCATCGCGGGTTGGGCTGCGCCTTTTGATGAAGTATCCTCTGACGGGCTTTGGGCATTGGCCTGAACAGTTGCTGCCCAACCCCTTGTATCTCGACCTCAGTGGACATTCCAAACCGCGCTTGCAGGCTCCCGCCCATGTGCCCCTTCCCGATTGGACGCCCACGCCGGAACTATCGGTAATCAATAATTGAGCGGTCGGCAGTTTCCGGGTTTCTATGGATTCCGCAGCGGGTCAATGCCAGCGATCAGAACGACGGTGGATCGTGGTCCTACACGATAGTGGCCCCCTGACACGGGAGATGCCTGCACCCACTCGACAATATCCTCTGGCGCTTCGCGACTGGTATCAATCCATCTGCGCCATGGCCCCTTAGAGACGTCTCCAATCTGCGGCAGCTCAAAATCAAGGGCTTCCCAGTAGGCATTTAGGACCCAGTAAAAGAGGATGCCTTCCGATTCGACCTCGATTCTGAGAGCTATGCTATGCGAGTGGTCACTCCAGTCTGGATCGTTGAGTCTAACTCCATGCCAACTCCGTATCGCGTTGCCGATCAGATCCTGGAGCGACTTGCGCTCGCGTTCAGGTCCCACATCCCTCAGGACTCTGCGCTGTGTAAGTAGCCTTACGAATCTCCGCACATCCGCATGCTTCTCGGCAAGCGACCAGTCCATCCAGCTGATTTCGTTGTTTTGGCAGTAGGGATTGTTATTGCCGTGCTGCGTCCTCCGGATCTCGTCCCCCATCGAGATCATTGGAACGCCAAGCGCAAGAATTGTTGCTGTGAGAAAGTTCTTTACCTGACGATTGCGAAGAGACTCAATGGCGGGATCCTCCGTTGGTCCCTCAACACCGCAGTTCCAACTGCGGTTGTCATCCGCGCCGTCACGGTTGTCTTCGCGGTTATCTTCGTTGTGCTTGTGGTTGTAGGTTACGAGATCGTTAAGCGTGAATCCGTCGTGGCACGTTACGATATTCACGCTCTGTTCTGCCTCGCGGTCCTCGTGACCAAAGACCTCCGGGCTTCCAAGAAGCCGATCTGCGACTCGCCGTACCGACCCCGCATCGCCGCGGAAGAAGCTGCGCACATCGTCGCGAAATCGTCCGTTCCATTCTTTCCAACTGTCCCCGATGAAGCTTCCCACCTGATACAGACCCGCTGCATCCCATGCCTCTGCGATCAGCTTGGCTCCTGCGAGAGATGGGTCTGACTCGATGTCCCAAAGAACAGGCGGGTTCGCTAAGGGGTGTCCTGATGAGTCACGCGACAAAATGGATGCAAGGTCGAATCTGAATCCGTCGACGTGCATCTCGCTCACCCAGTAGCGGAGACTGTCCAGAATCATTCGCCTCACGATACTGTGATGCCCGTTAAGCGTGTTGCCCGTTCCTGTGAAATTCGCGTAGCGCGACCGGTCGCTTTCCAGAATGTAATAAGTCGGATTATCCAGTCCCTTGAAGCCCAGCGTTGGACCTGATGCATCGCCCTCCGCTGTGTGGTTATACACAACATCAAGAATGACTTCGATACCGGCACGATGCAACGCCTTTACCATGTCACGGAACTCGTCCAGGGGCTCTGCACCATGACGTTGAGAACTATAGGCCTGATGAGGCGAAAAGAATGAGATGGGAGCGTATCCCCAGTAGTTGACGAGGCCACTCGGGCAGTCCTGGGCGTCGAACTGGAACACGGGCAGCAGTTCCACAGCCGTAATGCCAAGTTCCTGCAGATACGGGATCTTGTCGATCAACCCCGCGTAGGTGCCGCGTCTTTCTGCGGCCACACCTGAACTGGGATGAAGCGTGAAGCCCGCCACGTGCATTTCGTAGATGATGGTCCTGGAGGACGGCCTGCATAGTGGCTGGTCATCTTCCCAATCGTAGGCATGGACGTCCACCAACATGTTCTTCATGGAGGAGGCTGCATTGTCCCCTGGCCTGCACGCGGCTTCGCGGCTATAGTTCTTCGGGACGACAACGCGACGACCATAAGGATCCAGGAGAATCTTGCCTGGATCAAAGCGAAGACCTCGTGATGGGTGGAATGGTCCCTCAGCACGATAGGCATAGAGCTGGCCTGGTTCGACCTGGGGTACGAAGATGTGCCAGTAGTGGTATGTACGGTGGTTGTATGGATCGAGACGAAACACCCTTGTCGGCCGATCGCTGTCTCCATGGTCAAAGAACAAGAGCTCCACACTCGAAGCACTACGGGAGTAGACACTGAAGTTCGCACCTCCTCCGGTGAGCGTCGCGCCGAGAGGCGAGCTGATGCCAGCCGCTCTCGAAACCCTCATACTGAACCCTTCTTGCTTCTCATGACACGGGGCATGATTTCATGTTCCAGATCTCCGAGGCATACTCCGCGATCGTCCGGTCAGAAGAAAATTTGCCTGAACCGGCGACATTCAGAATGGCCATGCGCGTCCATGCGGCTGCATCCCCATAGCGTTGGAGTAGCCGCCCGTCTGCTTCAACATACGACTTCAGATCTGCAAGATGCATGTAGTGATCGCCGCCGATGAGCAAGGTGTCACGCAGTGGAGCAAAGATACCCGGCTCATTCCGACTGAAGTGGTCTGAAAAGATCAGATCCAGGGCTGCCCGCGTCTCAGCCTCATTGTTATAGTGCCAGTGTGGGCTATACCATCCGCGACTGCCCGATACTTGATCCGCTGTAAGTCCAAACAGGAAGAAGTTCTCTTCGCCGGCTTCTTCAGCCATTTCAATCGTCGCTCCGTCCCTTGTACCAATCGTCAGAGCTCCATTCATCATGAACTTCATATTGCTTGTTCCGCTCGCCTCGTAGCCAGCAGTCGAAATCTGATTTGAAACATCGGTCGCGGGAATCAGGTGCTCCGCGAGAGACACGTTGTAGTCCGGCAGGAAAAGGACTTTAAGCCTTCCTTGGACCGCCGGATCCCTATCGATGACGGCGGAGAGGTTGTTGATGAGTTTCACAATCAGCTTGGCAAGGGTGTAGGCAGGCGCTGCTTTGCCGGCAAAAAAGAATGTTCGCGGCAGCATTGAGAGATTGGGATTCTCCCGCAGACGGTTGTAAAGAACGATGATGCGCAGGGCGTTCAGTAACTGACGCTTGTACTCGTGAATGCGCTTCACCTGGCTATCGAAGATGCTGTTGGGATCTACCAGGATGCCGTGGTTCGCTTTCAACCAGGCCGCGAAGCTTAGTTTGGCATCATGCTTGGCATGACGGAAGCGATCACGAAACGCATCTTGATCCGCGAGGGGCCTGAGCCGCGACAATTCACCGAGGTCTCTGATCCAGCGATCACCGATTGCTTCCGTGATCAACTCGGCGAGTGCTGGATTTGCCAGGGCGAGCCAGCGACGTGGCGTGACGCCGTTGGTCTTGTTGTTGAATCGCTCTGGAAACATCTCAGCCAGATCTGTAACCGTCATCGTGCGCAACAGCTTAGAGTGAATTGCCGCGACGCCGTTGGTGCTATGCGATCCGACAATTGCGAGGTTAGCCATCCGAATTCTACGCGGCGCGGCTTCCTCGACCAGGCTCACCCGCTGTAAGCGACCTTCATCGCCCGGGAAGCGCTCACGCACGGAGTTCAGCAGGCATCGGTTGATCTCGTAGATGATCTCCAGGTGTCTGGGCAGCAGCGTCTCAAACCATGCCAGGGGCCACTTCTCCAGCGCTTCCGGCAGCAACGTGTGGTTTGTGTAGGCAAGAGTTCTTTGTGTGATGTCCCAGGCCGTGTCCCAGCCAAGATGAGCTTCATCCAACAGGATTCGCATCAGTTCTGGCACAGCAAGGGAAGGGTGCGTGTCATTCAGCTGAATTGCAACTTTCTCTGGGAAGGCATTCCAGTTGTCGTTGTTGCTGCGGAATCGACGCACGAGATCCGCGAGCGATGCTGTGACAAGGAAGTACTCCTGCAAGAAGCGCAGCGCCTGCCCCATGCTGGTGGAATCATCCGGGTAGAGAACGCGCGTGATGGACTCCGCAGCAAGGCTCCCAGCCAGCGCAGCAATGAAGTCCCCACTACTGAACTTTTGAAAATCGAAGTAATCGGGAGCGGCAGCAGCCCATAGACTCAGGGTGTTGATCGTTTTTCCACCGAAGCCTACGATGGGACGATCATAAGGAATTCCGAGCAGGTTGGATGGCTGTCCTGGAATAATGTGCAACCTGCCGTTCTGGAGATCAAACGAACAGTTCAACTTAATTTCGACCGCCTGATTTGGGCGCACGACCTCCCACGGATCGGCGCGTCTGAGCCAATTGTCTGGTTGTTCTAGCTGCCACCCGTCTTGCAGCGACTGCTTAAAGATGCCGTATTCATAGCGAAGGCCATAGCCCATGGCAGGGAGTTCCATCGTTGCCATAGAATCCAGGAAGCACGCTGCCAGACGCCCAAGCCCACCGTTGCCCAATCCCGCATCCGGTTCCTGCTCTGCGATCTGCATGGTATCGAACCGCTTTTCTTCCATCGCGGCCTTGACAACCGGATCGAGCAGCAGGTTTTTGATATTGTTCGAGAGAGAACGTCCAATGAGAAACTCCATCGAGAGGTAGTACACGCGCTTTGGATTTTCATGTTGGTAAGTGCTTTCGGTGCGAACCCATCGCTGCGAGAGTACGTCTCGAACCGAATGCGCAGCCGCCTCATACTGCAAGCGGGCATCCGAGCCTGCGACTTCGACGACGCTGTCAAAAATCAGGTGGCGTTCGTAGAGTCCATTGGCTGTTCCGGAGAACTGCACCGGGCCACAGCCATATCGCTTTAATAGCTCCGGAGCTATAGTGCCGGGGACGGAGGCTGCGCTTTCTCCAGCCTTTTCACTTGGCGGATTCATGACACTCGCTTCTTTCATCAGACTTCCCTCTGGTTGCGTGATTCATGCCAGGCCATCGCACTCGTCAGATACTCACGCCGACGCGCGCATCACCAACTCTGGCGTCCCGAAGATGCTTGGCGGCCCGACCACATTCCTTCATTCCAGATATGGCCTTCACCGATGCGATCGGGGCCAGTTCATCCTGCGACCCTTTGAGGAACCATACGGATCTATCAGTCGCTGCGTTACTTCGGCCAGGTCCATTGGTCGATCTCAGGCTTATCGACGCCATTCTCATACGCATAATTGACACAGTCGATCTGCATATTGCGGAACATCTCTTTGGCGTGGGCTCCCGCGGCCTGGAGGGCCGGTACCCGGTCAATCACATCCATCGCCAGGCTGAAGCGATCAATTTGATTCTTGACCGCTAAATCGAGAGGCGTGTTGATGTTTCCTTTCTCTTTGTATCCGCGCACATGCAGGTTTTTGTGGTTTGTTCGCCGATATGTCAGACGGTGAATCAACCACGGATAGCCATGAAAGTTGAAAATGATGGGCTTGTCTTTCGTGAACAAGCTGTCGAAGTCCACATCGGACAGGCCGTGCGGGTGCTCCGTGCTTGGCACCAGCTTGTACAAATCTACGACGTTGACAAAACGGATCTTGAGCGCTGGGAAGTGCTGACGCAGCATCACCACCGCAGCTAGCGCTTCTTTTGTGGGAATGTCACCGGCAGTGGCCATGACCACATCCGGCTCAGTCCCTTCATCGTTGCTGGCTTGCCGCCAGATGCTGAGGCCTTTCGTACAGTGCACGATGGCTTCATCCATGGGGAGATATTGCAGGTGCTTCTGCTTATCGGCGACGATGACATTGATATATCCAGCGCTCTTCAAGCAATGATTGGCCACACTCAGCAGAGTATTCGCGTCGGGAGGCAGGTAAATCCTGCAGATATCGGGACTCTTGTTAACAACCAGGTCAAGAAATCCGGGATCCTGATGCGTGAAGCCGTTGTGATCCTGCCTCCACACTGTTGAGGTGATGAGCAGGTTGAGGGATGAGATCGGCGCGCGCCAGCTCTGCTCTCTTGCGGATGCAAGCCATTTGGCGTGCATGTTGAACATCGAATCGATTACATGGACAAAGGCTTCGTAGGTAG
>JBAUTX010000436.1:0-2875 GCA_049582405.1 Occallatibacter sp.
TTCTCTGCATGGGCGGCATGATCAGCGCGTTGTGGGGCAGGGCCATTATTGACGCATATCTGGAGTGGTGCGGTTTCTAGCTCTCAGACATGGCTACCGCTTGGGCTTGCCGGCCGTCGGCTCAGGATCCGGCGCATTGGCGATTTCAGGCTGCTTGAGAATCTTTTTCGCATCCTTGCCGTGCTTGCTGTCCGGATCGTAGTCCACCACTTTCAGGTAATTTGCCTTTGCCGCGGCATACAGGCCCATGTGCCGCTGCGCCTCAGCAAGCCCCCAGTAGACTTCAGGATTTTCAGGGTCCTGCACCATGGCAGACTCGAAGCGTGAGAGCGCGCCCTTCCAGTTGCGATTGTCGAGGTAGAAGTCGCCGATATCGATGTCCTTCTTGGGCCCGTCGTGCGGGACGGCCTCGTCGATCTGGCTGGCATCGTTCTTGTTCCTGTGCTTGCCCGTGTCCGGCGGGAAGTCGGACAACTCGTCCATGCCGGAGGAGCTATCGCTGCTGCCCGCTGACTGCCCCGTGCCTTCGGAAGCACCGGGGTCGTCGGGGCTGCGGACTGGGTCGGCATCATCGCTCGGCAGGGCAATGTTCCCTGCACCGCTCGCGCCGGCATCGGAGGGAAACGTGCCGGGCGAGTTGGCCGAAGGCATCACGGGGACATTCGTGGTGTCGGTCGGGAATGGGTTCGTATCCTGCTGCGCTCCGGTAGCGGGAGGTGCAGCTGGCGCAGAAGATCCACTCTGAGAGCCTGAGGCTGGTTTCTGCTGGGAGGATGGAAAAGGATTGCCCGACTGGGCCTGCGCCCACATCCCACAGCCGGCCAGCATGAGCGCAACTGCGCAAGCGCGCTTCAATGCACCGGACCACTCGTTGTATACCAACATCAGCACCCTCCTCAATGGTAGGATGCGGTGGACACTTCATTCAAGTGCGACAAGGAAACCACGACACTGCGACTATGGGACTGATTATTCGCTCCTCTGCCATTCACGCCGCCGGCTGCTATGCCACCACCCCCATCCAGAAAGGTGTGCGGGTGGCCGAATACGACGGTCCGCGCCTCACGAAGCGGCAGGCTGACACGGCCTATGAGGAGTCGCCCATCACTTATCTGTTTGGAGTTGGCGATGGGTCGGTCGTGATCGACGGGCACTCCATGGCGATGTTCATCAACCACAGCTGCGATCCGAACTGCGAGACGGAAGAGATTCGTGGTCGCGTGTGGATTCGGGCGATTCGAGACATTGCGCCGGGCGAGGAAATCACCTACGACTACTGCCTTTACGACGGCGGGGACGATGAAGCCATCTGCAACTGCGGCGCATCAGAATGCCGCGGGACGATGTATTCATCGCAGGAGACGAAGAAGCGCAGGCGGAGCGCCGCGAGCAAGTAGCTTGAAACGAAAACGCGCAAAGGCCTGGCGGGGTACTGAAGCGATTCCGCGCAGCGCGCTTTGACCGGCCCGAAGTCCAGGCATTTCCACGCATCGCCGCTGGAGCCCGGAACGATACAATCCCCACTAGGCTACTCACGGAAACAGGAAGCCGAAGGAGCGGGTTCGCATGGGGTATCAGGTACTGGCCAGGAAGTATCGTCCGCAACGCTTTGCCGACGTGGCCGGCCAGGACCATGTCACGCGCACCCTGCTCAATGCGCTCGGTCAGAACCGGATGGCGCACGGCTACATTTTTTCCGGCCATCGCGGCATCGGGAAGACGACGATTGCGCGCATTCTGGCCCAGGCGCTGAACTGCCGGACGGCCGTGGGGACAGCAGAGCGGTCTACTCCTGAGCCCTGCGGCATCTGCGACTCCTGCACGGAGATTCGTCAGGGGTCAGCGGTTGATGTCATCGAGATCGACGCCGCCACAAATCGCGGCATTGACGAGATTCGCGAGTTGCGGGACGCGGCCCGTTACGCGCCGGCGCGGGATCGCTACAAGATTTACATCCTGGACGAAGCGCACCAGATCACCGAAGCCGCCTTCAATGCCCTGCTGAAAACGCTGGAGGAGCCGCCCGCGCACGTGATCTTCATGATGGCGACGACGGAGCCGGAGAACATTCCGCAGACCATTCGCTCGCGCTGCCAGCATTTCAGCTTTCACGCCGTCCGGTTCGATGACATCCTGGCGCAGCTTCGCATGATCGCCACGGAAGAAAAGGTCGAGGCAGAGGATGCGGCTCTCGCGCTGCTGGCGGAGGCTGGCGACGGCTCGATGCGCGACGCGCTCTCCATCATGGACCAGGCGATTGCTTCGGCGCCGATGGAGAACGACCGGCCCGTGCTGGCAGCGGCGCAGATTCGCGAGCTGATGGGCTCGGTGCCCAACGCGGTGTTTGAACGCCTGATGGAAGCGGTGGCGCAGGGCCAGAGCGCGGCCCTGATGGAGCAGATTAATGTACTGCTCAATGCCGGGCACAGTGCCTCTTCGCTGGCGCGCCAGATGGTGCGCTATCTGCGCAATGCGCTGATGGCCAAGCTCGGCGGCGAACAGACAGAGTTGCTGCAGATCAGCGGCGATGAGCGCGCCCGTGCGGCGCGCACGGCAATTCTCTTCACGGAAGAAGAGCTGACGCGCAACCTGCAGCTGATGCTGCGCACCTTTGACGATTTGAACTACCGGCAGGAGCAGCGCTTCCATCTGGAACTTGGACTGCTGAAGCTGGTTCATGCGCAGCGATTGCTGCCCCTGGAGGAACTGCTCAGCGCTGTCGCCGGTAAGACCGCGGGCAACCTGAACGCGCCCGCATCAAGGCCGCCGTCGACTCCCCCACGGGCGACCGCATCCACGGCGCCTTCAGCAGCGGCATCGCGGCCTGCGCCCGTCTCGCCGTTTGGCTCGCAAGCCGGCAGTTGGAGTGCGGGAC